>WYBS01000065.1 GCA_011525755.1 Planctomycetaceae bacterium | reverse complement strand
AGGGTCTCGTACCCCTCCCGACGGAGCGCGCGCGTGAGCCGGGAGCGCGAATCGCTCTCCTGGTCCGCAACGAGGATGGACGTCGTAGCCCGCACCACGAGGCTCTAGGTTCCTCCGCTGGAAAGCCTCCACGATTCCAAGTGGGGTGCCAATCGCCGCCGACTTCCGCAAGTCGTTGCGGCACAAGGACTTGTCCCTCCCCGGAGCCCCTCCCCTTCGTGCCAAATTGGCGGGGGGTCCGGGGGCCGTCCTTATCCCTTCTGACAAAATGACAGGAGCGTGAAAGGCCCCTTTGGGCCGCGTTTTCACCATCGAAGCGATGAACCGGCTGAGCCTTATCCCCCTCCTCATCGCCGCCGTTTCGGCCACGGCGGACGAGCTCCACCTGAAGGACGACACGGTCTTCAAGGACCGCGTCCTCGAAGGCCGCGTCCTCGAGGACGGCGACCGCTACGCGGTCGTCGATCGCGATTCGAAGCACGTCGTGAAGAAGGCGGACGTCAAGGAGATCGTCAAGAAGCGGAGCTTCATGGACGACTTCGACGACCGGCTGGCGAGCCTCCCCGCCGACGACGCCGAGGCGATCTTCGAGTTCGGCCGCTGGCTCGAGGAGAACGACTGGGCGAGCCGCGCGAAGCTCGCGTACGCCGAGGTGCTCGACCTCGACCCGGACCACCGCGGCGCGCGCCGCGCGCTCGGCTACTCGCTCTACGAGGGCGCCTGGGTCTCTCCGGACGAGCTCAACCGCCGGAAGGGGCTCGTCGAGTTCGAGGGCCGCTGGTACACGAAGCACGACCTCGAGGAGCTGAAGAAGCAGATCGAGGGCGACGAGAAGCTGCGCCAGGGCTTCGCCGAGCGGCGGAAGGTCAACGAGAACCTGAACCGGATCATGCGCCGCTTCGCGACGCTCGACAAGAAGGAGCGCCAGAAGGCGTACGAGGACCTCGCCCGGTACGGCGAGGAGCTCAACTCGCCGGAGATCCGGAAGCTCGCCGACGACTCGAAGGCCTGGTACGACGAGCAGGCGCGGATCATCTGCGCGCGGCTGCTCGCGCGCACCGAGATCCACGCGACGCACACGAAGCTCAAGCAGCCGATCGAGACGTTCACGACGAACCTCGGCGCGGCCATCGCGCTCGGCGCCGCGCAGAACCCGGTGACGATCCAGCTCCCGGAGCTGCAGATCGCCGAGGTCCATACCACCGTCGACATCCCCGCCGGCTGCAGGTAGGAGGCGGGAGACTCTCTCTCGCGGGGCGCGCCCACACGCGCCCCGCGTTCTTTTGGGGGGGCTCCGGGGCCCTTGCCCTCCTCCCGGCGCCGCCGCACGATGGGTGGCACGCGGTACGCCATGCTGGCCGCCGCCGCGCTCGCAACGAGGGGCTGCGCGCCCGATCTCGACCCGGAGGGGCACGGGGGCGCCTACCTGCTCGTTCTCGGTGCGTGCGTCCTCGCGATCCTCCTGCTCGCGGTCCTGCGCGGCATCGGGACCGGCCGCGAGGAGGACGGGGATCCGGACGGCGAGGATCGCGACGCGACGCCTTAGAATGCCCCCGCCATGGACGCCCTCGTCGTCGAGCGCCTGAAGAAGGCCTACGTCGCGCCGGACGGAGAGCGCGTGCCCGTCGTGGACGTGCAGGATTTGCGTCTCGCCGAGGGCGCGCAGGCGGCGCTCAAGGGGCGGAGCGGGTCCGGGAAGACGACGCTCCTGAACCTCATCGCGGGCGTGCTGCGCGCCGACGAGGGGCGGATCGTCGTCGCGGGCGAGGAGATCACCGCGCTCCCGGAGGCGGGGCGCGACCGCTTGCGCGCGGAGAGGATCGGCTACGTCTTCCAGACCTTCAACCTGCTCCAGGGGCTCACCGCGCTCGAGAACGTGCTTCTCCCCATGATGCTCCGCGGCGCGCCGGACCGGGCGCGCGCGGCGGCGCTGCTCGAGCGCGTCGGCATGAACGGGCGGCTCGACTACCGCCCGGCCCAGCTCTCCGTCGGCCAGCAGCAGCGGGTCGCGGTCGCGCGCGCGCTCGCGAACCGGCCGGCGCTCGTGCTCGCCGACGAGCCGACCGGCAACCTCGACGAGCAGCACGCCGACGAGGCGCTCGGGCTCCTGCGCGATGTGTGCCGCGAGAACGGCACGGCACTCCTCGTCGTGTCGCACGATGCGCGCGTGCTCGGGCGGTTCGAGCGCGTGCTCGCCCTGAAGGAGCTGAACCGCGCATGAGGACGATCGCCTTCCTCGTCCGGCGGAGCCTACGGCAGCACGCGCTCTCGACCGCGGTCACGGCGGGCGCGGCCGCGCTCGCGTGCGGCCTCGTCCTCTCGGTCTTCTCGGTGACCGCGCAGGCGCGCGACGCCTTCGTCCGCGACCCCGGCTTCGACGCCGTGCTCGGCGCGAAGGGCAGCGAGCTGCAGCTCGTCCTCAACTCGGTCTTCCACCTCGAGACGTCGCCGGGGAACATCCCGTGGTCGCTCTACGAGGAGTTCAGGGAGGACCCGCGCGTCGCGCTCGCGATCCCCTACGCGGTCGGCGACAACTACAGGGGGTTCCGGATCGTGGGCACGACGCCCGAGATCTTCGAGGTCGAGTACGCGAAGGGGCGCCGCTACGGGATCGCGGTGGCGGAGGGCCAGAGGCTCGGCCGGTTCTTCCAGGCGGGCAACCGCGAGGCCGTGCTCGGAAGCCGCGTGGCGGAGGCGACGGGCCTCAAGGTGAACGACGCGTTCCACCCGACGCACGGCGCGGACGCGGAAGGCCACGTGCACGAGGACGAGTACACGGTCACGGGCATCCTCGCGCCGACGAACACGCCCGCCGACCGCGTCGTCTGGATCCCGATCGAGGGCATCTTCCACATGGAGGGCCACGTCCTCCGCGGGAGCGGCGAGGAGCACGACCCGGAGCCGGACGAGGAGATCGCGCAGGAGCACAAGGAAGTGAGCGCCGTGATGCTCCGCCTGAAGGGAGAGGCGGCGGGGTTCGCGCTGAAGATCAAGGCGCGGGAGAGCGGCGTCGCGACGCTCGCGTGGCCCATCGCGAACGTGATGCAGGACCTCTTCGACAAGCTCTTCTGGTTCGTGCGGATCCTCGAGATCGTCGCGTACCTCGTGGTCGCGGTGTCGATGGCGGGCATCCTCGCGAGCCTCTACAACACGATGAACGAGCGCCGCCGCGAATTCGCGATCCTCCGCGCGCTCGGCGCCCGGAAGGGGACCGTGTTCGCGTCGGTCGTGTCGGAGGCCGCTGCGATCGCGGCGGCGGGCGCGCTCCTTGGCTACCTCGTCCACGCGCTCGTGGTCGCGGCGGCGGCGCACACGCTGCGGACGGAGACGGGCGTCGTCCTCGACCCGTTCGCGTACCACCCGGTGCTCTGGGCGGCGCCGCTCGGGATCCTCGCGCTCGGCGCGCTCGCGGGGCTTTTGCCCGCGACGAAGGCCTACCGCACCGACGTCGCGGCGAACCTCGCGCCGACGTCGTAGCTGCGGCCCCCGGAGCCCCCCCGTTTCCCGGTGATAGAATCTGCCGACCGATGGAGCTCCGCCCGACCTGGATCGCGGTCGCGATCGTCACCTGCGTGATCTTCGGATCGACGGTGAACAAGTGCCTCACCTGCGGGCCGGGGACCAAGGCGGAGGCGGCGCCGATCGTGGTCCGGGAGGGGAAGCCGTTCGTGGGGGTGAAGGGGCCCGGGGAAGAGGGGATGCTCACCTTCGAGCCGCGACCCAAGGCGCCCCCGCCGGAGCCGGTCGTCGAGCCGAAGCCCGTTGGCCTCGAGGACCACGAGGACCTGACCTTCGACAAGCTCGCGAGCTACAAGTACGAGGTGCACGAGCGGATCGAGGGAGTGCCGCCGGTCGAGCAGATCCCGGCGTCGGTGAGGGAGCTCGACGGGCGGAAGATCGCGATCAAGGGGTTCATGCTGCCGTACAGGAACGACGGCGAGAACGTGACCGAGTTCATCCTGCTCAGGAACCAGGGGCTCTGCTGCTTCGGGACGGTGCCGCGGATGAACGAGTGGATCCACGTGAAGATGGCGCCGGGCAAGGGTGCGCCCTACTCGATCGACGTCCCGATCACGGTCTTCGGCGCGCTCGCCGTCGGCGAGGAGTACGAGAAGAACGTGCTGATGAGCCTCTACCGGATGGAATCGACGGCCGTCGTCGTCCCGCCGGTGTACCGGTAGCCGCCGCCGCGGGGGTTCCGCGCGGCGGCCGGGCCGGCTACTCGAAGAGCGCGTGGGCCTGCGGCAGGAGCGCTTCGACCTCCT
>WYBS01000064.1 GCA_011525755.1 Planctomycetaceae bacterium | reverse complement strand
GCTCGACACTCATCCTCCACTTCTACGACGGCCTCGCGCCGGCCGGGATCGCGCGCCACCTCGGCATCCCCGCCGCGACCGTGCGCGTGCGCCTCAAGCGCGCGCTCGCGATGGTCCGCGCGCGCCTTGAGGAGAAGTCCGACGACCGCCGCGCGCTGATGCTCGGCCTCCTGCTCCTCGCCGAGCGGCCGAGGCGCTTCCCGCTCGCGGCCGCGGCGGCCATGGCGCTCCTCGCCGCCGGCGGCGCCACCTACTACGCGGCGACGCGCGAAGGCCCGCCGCCCGCGCGCGCGCCCGTCGTCGCCGCGCTGCCCGAGCCCGCGCCCCCCTCCCCCGCGCCCCCTCCCCTCACCCTCAGGGGCCGCGTGACCGACGCCTACGACCGCCCGCGCGCGGGATTCCCCGTCGAGCTCTGCGAGGCGCCCTCCCGCGGCCGCTTCAACGGCGACGAGCGGCGCCCGGTCAACGAGACGCGCACGGACGCGGAAGGCCGCTACGAGCTGGAGCTCGCGGAGGGCCGCTGGCTTCTCCGCGCGGGCGGCGAGGAGGCGATCGTAGAGGAGCCCGCGACGATCGACTTCCGCATCGGCGCCGAGCCCGAGCGCGGACGCGTGACGGAGGGCGGCCTGCCCGTCGAGGGCGCGGTCGTCACGAGCCCCTTCGGGCGCGCCGTCACCGACCGCGACGGCGGGTTCGCGCTCGACCCGCCGCTCGTCGTGCACGTGCAAGGCCTCGCGCGGCGCCTCTTCGACGCGCCGCCGTACGAGATCGTGCGCGGTGCTACGTTCCCGCTGAACGTCCCCGCGACGCTCGAGGGGCCGGGCGCGGTCGGCGAGGCGAACGGCGAGTTCCCGCACGACAGGGCGAACGCGATCATCACGGCGCCGGGCTGCGCGCCGATGAGAATCCACGTGCGGCGCGGCGACACCGTGGCGCCCGAGCCGGGCGCCCGCATCGAGGGCGTCGTCCACTGCAATGGCGTGCCGATCGCCGGCGCCGAGGTCACGTGGCTCGGCGGGTTCGACCGGGTGCTCGAGGTGGCGCGCACCGACGAGCACGGCCGCTACGTCCTCGAGAACGTCCCGCCCTCGGCCCAAGCGCTCACGGCGACGCACCGCGACTTCTTCCCGAGGGGGATCGACCTCGCGTCGTTCCTGTCAGGGGGCTCCGGGGGCACGCTCGACCCGGAGATCGCGATGGTGCGCGCGGCGGAGCGGCGCGGCCGCGTCGGCGTCGCCGGCGCGCGGATCGCCGCGTGGCCGCTCGGCCAGCCGCGCACCCGCAAGGTGCGGCGGAGGCTCGAACGCGCGGGCCTCGACTGGACCGCGGTCTCGGGCGCGGACGGGACGTTCCTGCTGCGGCAGCTGCCGCCGGGCGTGCCGCTCGCGATCGTCGCCGAGACGCCCGGAGGCGTGGCCGAGGGCGTGGACCTCTCCGACCTCGCGCTCGCGCCGTGGCCGGTCATCGACGGCGACGTGGTGGACGAGCACGGGACGCCGGTTGCGGGCGCGCTCGTGCGCGGATCGGGCGTGCGCGGGCGGAGCGGGCCGGACGGCCGCTTCCGCCTGCACGGCGCGGTCGAGGGCGAGCTCGTCGTGTCGCACAGGGACTTCGCGAGCGTGATCGTCCGCGACCCGGCGCGGATCGTGCTGCCGCGGGGCGAGAGCATCCGGGGGATCGTCGATCCGCCGGGCGCGCTCGTGATCGCGGGCCCGCGCTCGGCCTACGCGGACGGCAACGGCGCGTTCGAGCTGCGCGGGCTCGAGCGGGGCGAGTACACGGTCCTCTTCCATGCCGCCGGAAGGGTCGCCAGCGCGGTCGAGGCAACGGCCCCCGGACCCCCCCTCGATGTGACCCTGGAGCCGGCCGGACAGCTCGAAGGACGCGTGACGCGCCGCGGCGCGCCGGTCGCGGGCGCGCGCGTCTACGCGACCATCGGCTGGGCGCTC
The DNA here is from genome assembly GCA_011525755.1 of Planctomycetaceae bacterium. GTDB lineage: Bacteria > Planctomycetota > PLA2 > PLA2 > PLA2 > PLA2. The sequence goes on along the minus strand of WYBS01000064.1, from coordinate 801 downwards.
GACCACGCGACGACGGACGCGGAGGGGCGCTTCGTGCTCGCGCGCGTGCCGGAGCGCGCGCCGTTCGCGCTGCGCGTCGTCGCGGGCGCGGCCGACGTCCGCGTCGAAGCAGTCACCGCAGGCACAAGGGAGATCGAATTGCCATGAAGCGCGCTCTCGTCCTCTCCTTCCTCATCGCCGGGTGCGCGTCGGGCGCGTTCCGCGAGGCGATGATGCCGCGGGTGCTCGCCACGGCGTGGATCGGCGTCGCGGCGGACGGCCGCACGTGGTACCGGCTCGCGCTCGACGACGAGGGGACGGGCTCCGCCGCGACGACGAGCGGGGAGGAGACGGCGTCCTACCGCGTGCGGCGCTGGTCGGGCGGCGACGAGATGACCGTGCACCTGGAGCTCGCGGAGGGCCCGCCCGACGCGCCGCGCCGCCTCGACCTGCGCGGCGCCGCGAAATCGTGGCAGCTCGACCTCGCGGTCGAGGGGCGCCACACGGTCAGGCTCTGGCGCGAGGAGGATCTCCTCGCCGCGCGGAAGAAGATGGCGGATCACGGCTCCGCGACCACCGCGAACCCTCCGTAGCGTTCGCGGTACGTCGCGAACGGCATCCGCTCGGGCGCCGGGAGCGCCGGGTCGTGCACGACCACCACGTCGTCCTCGAAGCGGACGCACACGACGTGCACGCGGTAGACCGAGACGATCGCCGGGCCGCCGCGCGCGCGCAGCGCGTCCGGATCGCCCTTCACGATGCGGACCTCGCGGCCGGGAAGCTTCGCGCGGAGCCCGCGCGCGATGTGGAAGAGGCTCGTGC
>WYBS01000063.1 GCA_011525755.1 Planctomycetaceae bacterium | reverse complement strand
TCCTCCTCGCCGTCGAGCACGACCACGCACACCTCGCCCGCGCGGAGGCCCGTGAGCGTGAACGCGCCCGTCTCGTCCGACTCCGCGATGGACTCCCGCGCCTCGCCCTGGCTCGCGCGGAGGACCACGCCCGCGCGCGGCGGGCTCACGCGTCCCTCGAGCGCAAGGCCCAGGTCGAGATCGATCGGGGGGTTCCCGGAGCCCTCCCCCATCACCACGCGGCGCTGGTACGGCCGGTGCCTCGGCGACGCGACATGGAGCACGAGCTCCTCGCCCTCGGGGAGCGGTCCCAGCCGGAAGTCGCCCTTCGTCTCCACATACGCGAGCCGCTCGAGCCCGCGCGTCACGAAGACGAGCGCCTCCGAGGGGACGGTGCCCTCGAGGTAGCGCGGCACGGGCAGGCGCACCACGGCGCCGTCGCGCGCGTCGGAAAGCGCGCGCGCGCCGCCCGGGTGCGTCGCGCGGAGCCGCATGGGCGTCTCGGGCGCCTCGAGGTCGAACGCGCCGCGCTCGTCGGTCGTCGCGACGCGGCGGGTGTCGCCGGGGCCGACGATGCAGCAGGGGCCCTCGAGAGAGACCGTCGCGCCCGCGAGCGGTCTGCCGAGCGGGTCCAGCACCACGCCGCGGATCCGGGGGGGCTCCGGGGCCCCGGCCGCCGTGAGGGCGAGCGCCGCGAACACCACCGCGCGCTTCACGCTACAAGTCTAGACCCGCTTGCGGGGCGGGTCGGACGCAATTCTCCAAGGTACCCTTCACCCATGCGGCGGTGGCCCCTCAGGAAGCTCGCGGCGCTCTTCGCGGCCGTGGCGCTCGCCGTGCTGCTCCTGCGCCTCCCGCACGACGGGTCCGCCCGGGCACCGCGCGCAGGGGCAGAGGCGCCCGAGGCCGCGGAAGCGGTCGAGGCGAAGGGCGGGGGCGCGCCGAAGGGCCCGTCCCCGGCCGCATGGCCGGACCGCCCCGCCGCGGCCGCAAGGGGCGCGATGAGCGCCTTCGGGACCGTGGTGACGGAGGAGGGCGCGCCCGTCGAGGGGGCGGAGGTGAGGGCGCTTCTCCCCGACGGTCCCGCGACGACGACGGGCAGCGACGGGACCTATGCCCTCACCGGCCTGCGGATGGGCTCCCTTCCGCTGCGCGCCTCGGCACGAGGCTATGCCGCCCGCGTGCAGCAGACGGAGGTCGCGCTGCCGGAGACGCGCGTCGACTTCGTGCTCCGTCGTGCCGCGCCCATCGTCGGCCGCGTCGTGGACCAGTCCGGCCTTCCGGTCCAGGGCGCGCGGCTTCGCCTCGCGTCCGCCTCGGAGAACGTGCGCATCGAGGAGGAGCACGAGACGGGAGAGGACGGCGAGTTCCGCTTCGAGGACGCGTACGAGGGTCGATGGTGGCTCCTCCTGCGGCCGGCCCGCGCGGGCGACTTCGAAGGGATGCGCGAGATCCTCGTCTCCCCCTCGGAGGGACCTCTGGAGCTGGGCGTCCGGCGCCCCGGGGCCGCGGGTGTCGATCTCTTTTTCGAGGTCGTCGATGCGCGGAGCGGCGAGCCCCTGTCGATCGGCCACGCGAGCGTCGAGCGCGACGAGCGCGCCGCGATGTCCCTGCCCCAGGCCGTGGAGACCGGCCGAGGCATGGTCGTCGCGCGCGGCGTGCCCCCGGGGCGGTGGCGCCTGACCATCATCTCGCCCCACTCGCGCGTCACGCGCGTCGTCGATGCGGTCGCCGGGGCGGGCGAGGTGCGCAGGCGCATCGCGGTCGCGCCGCCCGGCAGCATCGTCGGGCGCGCGGACCTCTCAGGCGTCGCGGCTCCCGGGAGGCTCGATCTGCGGACGCACCCGCCGGGGCAGGGCCGGTTCGCAAGCGCCCGGCACGCGGAGCAGCGGTTCGAGCGCGGCTGCGCCTCGCTCGATGCGATCGACGGCTACGCGTTCCGCCTCGACGACGTCCCGGCGGAGATGCCGATCGACCTCGTCGTGTCGGCGGAGGACATGCTCGGCCGCGCACGAGTCACCGTCGAGGGCGGCGGCGTGGCGCAGGTGACCGTCCGGATGAGGAAGGCCGGCACCCTCGACCTCCGCGTCTCGAATCCCCCGCCGGTGCGGCGCTTCGTGATCGAGTACCGGCCCGAGGGCGAGGCGGACTGGCCGGACTGGCGCTATCACGGGCACGCCGAGGTCAGCGAGCGGATCGTTCTTCCCGCCGGCCCGGTCCGCTGGTCGGTGCGGTGGCCCGATCCGCGCAGCGGCGAGCCCGTCGTCCGAGAGGGGGATGTGACGGTCAAAGCAGGGGCCGTGACCGTCGTCGAGGTCGACCTGCGCTAGCCCGGCCCCCCGGGCCCCCCCCATCAGGGCTTCGGCTTGCGGGCGAACGAGAAGCCGTAGGTGTCCGTCGCCTTCCCGCCCTCCCAGAGCGTCCACGCCGTCTTCACGTGGTCCTTGTCCACGAACGTGAAGACCGCGTCGTGCATGTGCATGTCCTTCGTCGCGTCGATGTTGCTGCCGCCCGCGAACCGGAACGAGATCGTGCCCTCGGCCGACTTCGGGTCGGCCTTCATGCGCGGCTGGTTCGCGAGCGTGCAGTAGTGCGTGAGGACGAGCTCGTCGCCGTCGAGGTAGTACATGGTGACCATCTCGTGGTCGGTTCCCGGCAGGATCGTCTCGATCACCGCGCTCCCGCCCGACGTGACCCGGTAGGTCGCGCCGACGACGTCGGTGGGCTCGTTGTCCTCGCCGACACGGAGCCACTCGCCCGCGAGGCCCTTCATGAGGTCGAGCTGCGCGTTCGTGCGCGGGGGCTTCGGGGCCTCTTCGCCGGCGACGACGAACGCGGCCGCCGCAAGGACGCACAACATGCTGGTTCGCATCACGATTCTCCCTCGTTCGCGGGGCCGGCATCCGCCGGCCCCCCTGTCGCCGACACGCCCGCGAGGATACCAGAGCCGCTGCGGGGCTTTCGGCCGGCCGAGCGACGGGCGCCCGCTCGGAGGCGGGCGCCGCGTTCGCCCCCCGCCCCGCTCGTCGTCTCCCTGGCCGTGACGCAGCCTTGACATGGCCGGATAGCATTACGCCCCCATGAAACGAATCCTGCCCCTCCTTCTCTCGGCCCTCGCGCTCGCGTCGTGCGGCAGCGGCGACAGCTTCACTCCGACGCCCGAGCAGCAGGCGCTCGCCGACTGCACGGCGATCGACCTCGAGCACCTCGGACTCGTCTACGGCGAGATCCTCGACCTCTTCGAGGCGATCCCCGGCGCGCCGGCGGGCGGCACCTACGACATCGTCGACGGCGACTACACGCTCACGACCTCGGCGGGCGGCATCGTCGGGGTCGTCTCGTCCTCCGACACGATCAGCGACGGCATCGACGTCGGCGAGTCGGCGACCGCGACGTGGGCGCTGAACGGCGGGCTCGCCGGAGTCCCGGCCGCGACCGGCGAGGGCTCGTTCACGATCGCGCGCCCGTCCTCGACGACCTTCAACGTGAGCGGGAACGGCGAGGTGATCGACGGCACCTGCGACTTCACGTTCACGAACCTGAGCTTCACCGTCACCTCGGCGGCCGGCCTCCAGGGCACCGTCCTGTTCACGGTCGAGGCCCCCGCGGGCACGCTCACCGGCACGATGACGTTCAACGGATCGGACTTCGCGCGCGTCGTCGCGGAACTCGACGGCATCACGTACACGTTCTACATCAACCTCGTCACGTACGAAGTCTCGTTCTAGATCCCGACCGGGGGCCCGCCCTCGCTCGCTCCGCGAGCCTCGGCGCGGCGGGCCCCCGGACCCCCCCCTTGGCTCGCCGAAGCCCTGCCGAAGGCGGGCTACCGCCTCGCGAAGTCGCAGCGGATCTTCTCTAGGTCCGTCGACCAGATGAGCGCCATCAGCTCGGCCCTGCCGGGCGCGTAGAGGAGCACGACGAGAGTGCCGTCGTCGAGGCGTCGTTTCTCGACCCCGCTCATCCCCGCCCGCGCCGCCTCCCCGAGCTTCCCGAGCGGCATCGGCAGCCACGCCTCCGCCTCCTTCTCCGGGATGTCCGTGCGCCCGCCGATCGACGTGACGAGGAGGATGTTGCCCTTGGCGCGCGCCTTCCCGTCCTCCCAGTAGCCGCGATCGAACGAGTAGGTGACCCGCGTCCGCTCCCCGAGATCCTCCCACTCGCCCGCGAGCGTGATCGCGTAGACCTCGGGCAGGAGCGCGCGGCCGGGCGCCGCGTTCTTCCGGAGCTTCCGCGTGTCGAAGCCGTGCCAGCGGTGGAGCGCCTCCTTGATGAAGTCGTCGCGGCGCGTCGAGTGGACCATCGCGTAGTGGTCCCACCCCTTCTCGTACGCGAGGAGTCCGCCCGGGAGCTCCGGGTCGGCGGGATCGTACTCGTCCCAGATCCGCATCCCCTGCGCGTCGAGGAGCTTCCACTTGCCGTCTACGAGGATCTCGAGGAACACGTGGCCCGCGAAGCTCCCCGTCTCGCCCTTCGCGACGAAGCCGCGGATCCAGTCGTGGCGCGACGACTTCACGTAGACCGAGGGGATGCCGCACGCGCGCGAGAGACTCGCGAAGAGCAGCGCGTGCGAGGCGCAGCCGTCGTGGTCGAACCCCTTCATGAGCCGCCCGAAGTCGCGGTGCTCGTTCTCCCACCCCTCCGGCACGTGCGGCACGCGCGCGAGGAAGGCGTGGATGTTCCGGAGGGTGTTCTCGGCGTCCTTCTCCTCGAGCGGGGCGGCGAGCTTCCGGATGAGCGCCACGTCGCCGTCGCGCTCGGGGATCTCCGCGTAGCGCTGGGGCTTCCCGTAGTCGATCGTCTCGGGCTTCCGATCCGGGGGGGGCCGGGGGGCAGCCTGGGCGAACGCCGCACCGGCGAAGAGAAGCAGTGCCAGCGCCCGCATGAACACGTCCTCCCTAGCGCCCCTCGATCTCGCCGAGGCCGAGCCTCTGGGCGAGCCGGCCCAAGATCGCGAGCAGCGCGCCGGCGTCGGCCTCGGCGTGCTTCTCGACCGCGAGATCCGGCCACTCCAGCAGGACCCGCGGTACGTCCGCCTCGTCCCCGTACCGGATCGCCAGCGCCGAGTCGTCGGAGCCGAGGGACGCGAGGCGTCCCTCCGCGAAGCCCGCCTCCAGCGTACCGAGCCCCGGCTCGTGGACCTTCGGCCAGATCCATGTGCAGGTCGATTCCCCGGTCTGCCGCAACAGGATGAGGCTCGACGGCCGCGTCACGAGCCTCGCGATCCCCTCCCTCGTGGTGAACAGCGGGTTCACGAGGAGGGGCGCGTTCACTCTCCCCGTGTCGGTCCACGGCGCGTCCACGGTGTCGATGTTGATCTTGACCTTGCCGTCCTCGCCAGCCGCGAACTCGAGGAGGACGGCGGGCAGCACCAGGGGCATCTCGTGGATCCGGTATTCCCCCGCGAGCCAGAAGCGGATCGCGTCGCCCCGCGCGTGCAGGATGGCGACGAGGCTTCCCTTCGACTTCGCGAGCGCGCGGCACTCCTTCCGGGCGAAGTCGAGGAAGAGGGTCAGCTCGACGTCGCGCTCCTCGCCCCGGAGCTTGAGCACGATCTCCCACCTCGGGGCCCCGGCGAAGAGGTCCCGGAGCGCCGGCTCGAAG
>WYBS01000062.1 GCA_011525755.1 Planctomycetaceae bacterium | reverse complement strand
GGCCCCCGATCTACGTACGGCACGAGATCGTCCACAACCGCCACGTCGTCGAGAAGCTGCGGGCGAAGGGCGCGGTCTTCGTCGAGGAGCTGCGCGATGTCCCGCGCGGGGCGGTCGTGATCTTCTCCGCGCACGGCGTCTCCCGCGCGGTCGTGGACGAGGCGCGCGAGCGCCGCCTGCGCGCGATCGACGCGACCTGCCCGCTCGTGACGAAGGTGCACCGCGAGGCGGACGCGATGGTCGGCAAGGGCCGCCACATCGTGCTGATCGGCCACGCGGGCCACCCGGAGGTCGAGGGCACGCTCGGCCAGGTTCCCCCTGGCACGATGACCCTCGTCGAGACGGTCGAGGACGTGGAGAGGCTCGACCTCGACCCGACGCACGAGATCTCGTACGTGACGCAGACGACCCTCTCGATGGACGACACGAAGCAGATCGTCGCGGCGCTGCGGCGGAAGTACCCGTCGATCGAGGAGCCGAAGCAGGAGGACATCTGCTACGCGACGCAGAACCGCCAGAACGCGGTGAAGTCGCTGGTCGCGAAGTGCGACGTGATCCTCGTGCTCGGCGCGCCGAACTCGTCGAACTCGAACCGGCTCGTCGAGGTGGCGCGGCAGGCGGGCGCGCGCTCCTACCTGTTGCAGTCGGCGAAGGACCTGGACCCGAAGTGGCTCGAAGGCGCGCGCGCGGTGGGCGTTACGGCCGGCGCGTCGGCGCCCGAGGAGCTCGTGCGCGAGCTTCTCCATGCGCTCGAGTCGAAGGGGGCGCGGGGGATCGAGACGCTGAAGGTCGCGGAGGAGCGCGTGCAGTTCTCGCTCCCGCGCGAGCTCGCGGCGCCGTAGCGGCGGCGCGCCCGGCGCCGGCATGGCACAATCCGGTGCATGCGGCACGGCGGGCCCTCGCGCGCCATCCTCTGCGCGTTCACGCTCCTCGCCGCGTGCGGCGAGCGGCCGCCGTCCCCGGTCGATCCCTACCTCGCCGAGCTCCGCGAGCGGCTCGAGCGGCTCCGGCCCGAGCTCGAGCGTGAGATCGGGAGGAGACTCCGGGACGTCGAGATCGTCGTCCTGCCTCGGGAGAAGATCGCCGAGTCGCGGATCTCCGGCGTACGAGAGGCCCTCGCGCGGATCGAGAACGGTCCGAGAGGCGATGAGCTGGAGACCGAGGCGAAGGCCGCGGCCGAAGGGGGAGCCGAGTGGGCCCTTGCGAGCGTCGACGAGGAAGGGCGCATCGTCTTCCCGGACCCGGAGGGAAAGGAAGGCCTAGGACGGCTGCTCTTGCTCTCGCTTCTCCCGGGCTCGGAGTTCGAGCAGGATCCGCGTGCGCTGGATCTGATCCTCCTCCACGAGCTCGTTCACGTCCACCAGCACCGCCACCTCGTGCCGCCCGTGTTCCACAAGTCCGTCCGCAGCCGGGCGGACATCCTCGCCCGTCGCGCGGTGCTCGAGGGTCACGCCGAGTACCTCACCCGGAGGATCGCCGCGCGAATCGGGCTCGCGGACACGTACGATCGCTACGCCCGGGCTCGCACCGATCCGTTCCCGAAGGCCAAGGAGATCGCGAAAGAGGAGGGGCGCATCGCGGTGGCGGACACGTACTTCGCCTACCTCCAGGGGGAACGGTTCATCGCGGCGATCGTCGAGAGGGACGGCTACGACGAGGCCATGCGGGAGATCGTCCGCTCCCCGCCGTCGCTCGGGGCGATCTCCCGGCCCGGGACGTACCTGCGCGAGGTCGACGTCTCCCGCTGGGGGCCGGTCGCGGAGGACCTCCGCCGGTGGCTCGCACGCGAGCGCGGCACCGCGAGCCTCGACGTCCTCGCGCTGCCCTTCGTGCGCGAGATGGCCGGCGAGGCGGCGGATGGCTTCCGCGAGGGGTTCCATCTCCAGGCGGGACTTGCCGACGTCGACATCGTGGTCCTGATCGCGGCCGACGAATCCGCCGCACGCGACCTTCACGACGCGTGGACGCGCACGCGCGAGCGCTTGCATCGGCTCTGGCTCGACACCGGGCGGATGGAGCAAGTGCGGCTGTCGCGCCGGCCCGACGACTGGATGCTCCACGAGCTTTTCGTGGGGCACTGGCGCAGGAACGTCATCCGCGGCGGGGCCATCGTCATCGATGTGTTCTGCTATGACGACTCGGAGCTCGAGGAGGGTGCCGAGCGGCTCGCGCGGCGCGCGCGCACGTTCCTCACGGACACGGCGTGGCGCGAGGCATGGCTCGAGGGCGACAGCGCGCTGCTCCGGGACGAGGATCCCGCGTTGCGCCTCGCCGCGGTCTCCCGGCTGAAGCGCTTCGTCGCCGACGAGGACGGGGAGGTCCGCTGGCTCGGGCGGTTCTACGAGGCACGGGACGAGAAGAAGGACAAGGAGGTGCGCATCGCGAGCCTCGTCTCGGCCATCGAAGACCCCGATCCGCTCGTGGCGACGAGGGGCCTTCGCGCCGTCATCGACCTGAATCTCTGGAAGTTGCCCTGGACGCTGCTCAGGGAACGGCTCGGGCACGAAGAGGCGGCCGTGCGTCGCGAGGCCTGGGCCCTCGTGGATACGAACATCGGCGACGACGATCCGCTTTGGGAGGCACCTCCGAAGGAGGTGCTCGCGCTCGTGAGGCTTGCGCTCGACGACCCGGATGTGATCGTCCGTCAACAGGCTGCCGGGTGCCTGAAGGGGCTCCGGAACGAGCCCGGCCTCGTCGACGTCTTCCGCAGGGCGCTCACGGACGAGAGCTGGCGTGTTCGCCACGAAGCGCTGATCGACCTGTCCGTCTACGGCATCACGTTCCCGGAGCTGCTGTCCGAGATCACGGAGCTCCTGGACGAGCGGCCCGATGTCGCGTCGGAGGTCCTGGCGAGCATGCCCGAGGCCGCGGAGCCGGCCCTGCCGCGGCTGCGCGAGGTCCTCAACAGCGCGAAGGGCCGCGCGGAGGCGGCGTGGGCGATCTGGCTCATCGCCTGCGACGCGGAGCCGCTTCTCGCCGTCGTCCGGGACTCCGTGGCCGAGGGATCGCCGCAGGGAATCGAGCAGGTCGGCCAGATGGGCTCGATCGCACGGCCCGTCGTGCCGGACGTCGCCAAGGCGCTCGCGCACGGGAACCGGCGGGTCCGTATCGCCGCCGCGACCGCGCTGGCGAGCATCGGCGGGCCCGACGCGAAGGCGGAGCTCGGGAAGCGCATCGAGGTCGAAAGGGATCCGAAGGTCGTGGAAGCCATCCGCAAGGCCCTTGCCGACATTGAGGAATAGCCGCGGTCGCAAGTCGTTTTCCCGCAATGGCTTAACGCTTCATGCCCCTCCCCCCGGCCCCCTCCCCTTCTTCACTCGGAGGCCGCGCGAGGTCGATAGGAAGCCGGTGAACGTGGCCGGTGTGCGCGTCCGGGCCGCGACGTTCCTCTACGTCGTGGCCGAGGACCTCCTCATCGTCGGGGCGCTCCTCGGGGCGTCGGCGTTCGCCCATTCCGGCTGGGTCTCGCCGCTCCACTCGCCGCTCTCCGTCGCCAACACGGTCTTCATCCTCGCGGCGCTCAAGGTCGCCTTCTTCTGGTCGGGCCTCTACTCGTTCCGCCGCGTGCCGGACCGGAAGACCTTCTGGCGCCGCCTCGCGGTCGGGCTCGGACTCGGCGCCGCCGCGTCCGTGGGCGCCTGGCACTTCCTCCTCGACGAGTGGGTCGCGCCGCTCACCTTCGTGGTCGCGTTCGTGCCGCTCGTGATCCTAGGGCGCGTCGCGTTCGAGTACGTGAGCCGCACCGGCCGCTTCCGCCGCCGCCTCCTCTTCCTCGGCGTCGGCAAGGAGGCGCAGCGCACCGCGCGCGAGATCCTCGACCTCTGCGCCCGCGACTACGAGCTCGTCGGGTTCCTCAGCGAGGAGGAGGAGGGGCGCGAGTGGCGCATCGGCGGCCGAGCTGTCCTCGGCACGTACCGGGACATCGGCAGCGTGGTCGCGGAGCACCGCGTCGACCAGGTCGTCGTCGCCGTGGACGACCGCCGCAAGGCGCTCCCCCTCGAGGAGCTGCTCCGCGTGCGCCTCTCCGGGACCGAGATCGCCGAGGAGGCGCGCCTCCACGAGGAGATCGCGGGGAAGATCCCGGTCGAGGACCTCCGCCCGAGCTGGCTGATCTTCTCCGAGGGCTTCATCAACACGCGGCTCCGAAACATCACGAAGCGCGCGTTCGACATCGCCGTCGCCGGGTTCGGGCTCGTCCTCGGCTCGCCGATCATGCTCCTCGCGGCGATCGCGATCCGGCTCGAGTCGAAAGGCCCCATCCTCTTCAGGCAGGAGCGCGTCGGGCAGGGCGGGAAGGCCTTCACGCTCTGCAAGTTCCGCTCGATGCGGGTGGACGCCGAGGCCTCGGGCACGCCGAAGTGGGCGCAGCAGGACGACCCGCGCGTGACCCGCGTCGGCCGGTTCCTCAGGAAGACCCGGATCGACGAGATCCCGCAGATGTGGAACGTGCTCGAGGGCACGATGAGCTTCGTCGGCCCGCGGCCCGAGCGCCCCTTCTTCGTCGAGCAGCTGCGCAAGAAGATCCCCTTCTACGACCAGCGCCACGCGCTGAAGCCCGGGATCACCGGTTGGGCGCAGGTCTGCTACCGCTACGGCTCCGACGAGATCGACGCGGTCGAGAAGCTCCGGCTCGACATGTTCTACATCAAGCACCACTCGATCCTCTTCGACCTGCGGATCCTGCTCGAGACCGTCCGCGTCGTGTTCGACCGCGAGAAGGGCCGTTGAGAGGAAGCATGGGGGGTGCGGGGGCATCGAGCCCCGCGCGCCCGCGGCCGATCAGCAGGGGAGATGCCCTTCCATCTCCCCGCGACCGAGGCCGACGCGCTGCGGCGCCAGTACGAGCTCGAGCGCGCGTTCGCCGCGCAGCTGCGCGAGGCGCCCGCTGCGGAGCGCCCGCGCCTCTACCGCGATCTCTACGCGGAGCTCTTCCGCAGCGTACCCGGCCTCGCGCGCAAGGACGCGGAGACGCGCCGGCGCTCCATCCGGAGCCAGATCGCGTTCCTCCGACCGCTCGTTCGGGGTCGCTCGGGGTTCCTCGACATCGGGTGCGGCGATGGAGAGCTCGCCGCCGCGGTCGCAGACCTCGTCCCCGACGTCTACGCCATGGACGTCGTCCCTCCCGCGGTCGAGGCCGCCGGCTACCGCTTCCTCGCGTTCGACGGTCGCCGGATCCCGCTCCCGGACGGGGCCGTGGACGTGGCACACTCGTCGCAGGTCCTCGAGCACGTCCACCCGGACGACGTGCTGCCGCAGCTGCGCGAGGCGCATCGCGTCCTGCGGCCCCGGGGCATCCTCGTCTGCACGACGCCGCACCGATTCAGCGGCCCGCACGACGTCTCGCGGTTCTTCGACGACGAGCCCACGGGGCTCCACCTCCACGAGTACACGGTCGGCGAGGCGGAGCGCCTTTTCCGCGCAGCGGGGTTCCGGTGCCGCGCCCTCTTCCCGTTCCGCGGCTACCGGAGGCTGCCGCTCCCCGTGTTCCGCGCGGTCGAGGGGGCGATGGCGCGGCTTCCGCGCGGTCTCCGTGCCGGCCTCGCGCACGGCGCGCTCAGGCGCTTCGTGCACATGATCCGTTTGGTCGCCGTTAGGCACTGAACAGGCCGCTATCTTCGGAAATCGGAGGACGCCGCCGAACGAATCCCTAGGAAAGACGGCGGCGCCTCGAACCATGATTCTCCGAAGCGAGATCGCGAAGCCTCCGGCCCTCCTCGGGGACCGGCGCGGTCCCGTCGTCGGCGCGGCGGCGCTCCTTCTCGCCGCGGCCGTCGCGCTCACCGCCGGGGCGAATGCGGCGCTCCTCTTCCTCGGCGCCGCGTCGGCCGCCCGCATCGCTGTTCCCGTCGTGGCCCGGCTCGCGCTCCGCTGGAACGCCGTCGTCCTGCCGGGGGGGCGCTACGCCCACCCGCGGAAGACGCCCCTCCTGGGCGGCCTCGCGATCGCGCTTCCCTTCGCGGCCTACCTCGCCTGGGAGGGCTCGCCACGCTCGCTCGGCCTCGCGTTCGGCGCTCTGCTCATCGCGGGCGTCGGCGCCTACGACGATCTCCGCGGCATCTCCCCCCGCGGCAAGCTCGCCGCGCAGGCGGCCGCCGCGCTCGTCCTCTTCGCCTCGGGCCACCGCGCACCGGAGGTCTCCTTCGCGCCGTTCGGCGCGGTCTCCATGGCCGGGATCGAGGTCCTCCTCGTCGTCTTCTGGGTCGTCCTCGTCACGAACGCGACCAACCTCGTCGACGGCATGGACGGGCTCGCCGCCACGGCGGCGCTGGTGGCCGCGCTCTCGGCGGCGGCCGTGGGCATGGTTCCGCTCGCCGCCCTCGTCCTCGCCGGAGCGATCCTCGGCTTCCTGCGCTTCAACCTGCCGCCCGCCCAGATCTTCCTCGGGGACTCGGGAAGCCTCCTGCTCGGCTTCGCGACCGCGGGACTCCTCCTCGGGGGGCCGGCGCCGCTCAATGCGCCGCTCGCGCTCTGTCTCGTGGCGCTCCCGGTCGGCGACGTCGCGCTCTCGACCCTCCGGCGCATCCTGCGCGGGAAGCCGGTGTTCTCGGGTGACCGCGGGCACGTCCACCACCGGCTCCTCGACGCATGGGGGAGCCCGCGCCGCGTCCTCGTCTTCCTCGCGCTCTTCGCCGCGGCCCAGGCGGTTGCGGCCGTGTTCCTCCAGGACCTGCGCGCCGTCGCCGCCGCGACGCTGCTCTGGGGCGGCCTCGGGCTCTACCTGCTCGGGCGGACGAAGCCCCGCTGGAGGCGCATCCTCCTCGACCGCAAGCGATTCCGCCGCCTCCACCTCTCGCGGAGCTACGCGACCGGCGCCCTGCGCCTCGCGGAGCGCGGGGGCGACGTCGCGGCGGTCCTTGAGCGGGTCGCGACGGATCTCGGCCTCGTGTCCCTCCGGCTCGGCTCGCTCCGCGTCGAGCGGCCCTGCCCCAAGGGCGCGATCCAGGTCGAGGAGTTCATCGACTGCGGCGACAGCGTCGCCTCCTGGAGCGCGGCGTTCGAGCCCGGCGACGCGGTGCTGGCCGAAGAGCAACGGACGGTCCTCTGCGACCTCCTCCGCCTCGCCCACCGCAGGCTTGTCGCCATCGAGGGGACCGCGTACCGGATGGCCGGACCCTTGCCCCCGAAGCCCCCCCTCGTCCGGACCGGGAAGCCGCGCATCCACTTCGTGGCGGAAGGCCGCGCCGGGCTCGCGCGCATCGCCCCGCTCGTCCGGGAGACGCGGCATCGGGGCGTGCTGGAGCCGATCGTCGTCCACACGGGGCGCCGCGACGACCTCATGCTCACCGCGGCGCAGATGAAGGAGTTCGCCTTCGAGGGGCCGGACATCGACCTCGACGTCGCGCCCGCGGAGACGATCGTGCTCATGGCCCGCGTGATGGAGCGCTACCACGCCCTTCTCGAGGCGGGGCGGCCCCATGCCGTGGTGGTCGGGGACTCGGAGCCGTCGCTCGCCTGCGCGCTCGTGGCCAAGGAGATGGGAGTGGCGGTCGCCCAGGTCGCGCCCGAGGGGGCCGGATTCTCGCCCGGCCCCCTCCGCCGCACGCTACGGGACTCGCTCGCCGACCGGGGCCGCCGCGCGGCCGGCCGCGACGCGCAGCTGCTCCTCGCCGACGGCTTCGGCCGGACGCGCGAGGCGCGGCTCGACGACCTCGTCCCCGCCCTCGAGGCGCTTCTCGCCGAGGGTGCCGGGGCGTAATCGCCCTGCGGAAAGCCGCCGTCCTGTTCGAACTATCTAGAGGGGGCGCCCCGACGGGGCGCGTGTTCGATTGAGCAAGTACCTCGTCACCGGCGCCGCCGGATTCATCGCCAGCAAGACCTGCGAGCTGCTCTCAAGCGCGGGCCACACCGTCGTCGGCGTCGACAACATGAACGACGCCTACGACGTCCGCCTGAAGGACTGGCGGCTCGCCCGGCTCATGAAGCTCAAGGGCTTCTCGATCGAGCGCCTCGATATCTGCGATCGGGGGGGGCTCCGGGGGCTCTGGGACCGCGCCGGGCCCTTTGACGCCGTCATCAACCTGGCGGCGCGGGCCGGCGTCCGGCAGAGCGTCGAGAACCCGTGGGTCTACTTCGAGACCAACGCCACCGGCACGCTCAACCTGCTCGATCTCTGCCGCGCGAGCGGCGTGAAGAAGTTCGTCATCGCCTCCACGTCGAGCCTTTACGGCAAGCACAACCCGATGCCCTACCGCGAGGACGCGGACACGAACCGCGCTCTCTCGCCCTACGCCGCGTCCAAGAAGGCGGCGGAGGCGATCTCGTACACCTACCACTACCTCTACGGGCTCGACGTGAGCGTCGTGCGCTACTTCACCGTCTACGGGCCCTCCGGGCGGCCGGACATGAGCCTCTTCCGCTTCGTCCAGTGGATCGCGGAGGGGCGCCCCGTGACGGTCTACGGCGACGGCTCGCAGTCCCGCGACTTCACCTACGTGGAGGACATCGCCCGCGGCACGATCGCGGCCCTGAAGCCGGTCGGCTACGAGATCATCAACCTCGGCTCGGACAAGCCGGCCGTGCTGATCGACGTCATCCGCTCGATCGAGAAGCTCCTCGGGAAGAAGGCGAACCTCCGCTACGAGCCGATGCACCCTGCGGACGTGCCCGCGACGTGGGCCGACATCGGGAAGGCGCGGAAGATGCTCGGCTGGGAGCCGAAGACGACGCTCGAGAAGGGCCTCGAGAGCATCGTCGCCTGGTACCGCGAGAACCGCGAGTGGGCGAAGGACGTGAGGACGGACGGATGAGGAGCCGCGCACGGCCCAACCTTCCCCCGCTCCCCCTGCTCCTCCTGCTCGCGGCGTGCACGTCGACGCCGGAGACGAACCCCGAGACCGTCGAGGCGCTGGTCAAGGCGGGCCCCGCTCCGATCGAGCGGAAGCTGAAGGTCGAGACGATCGAGACCGAGCCCCCCGTGCCCACGGGACCCTACCGGATCGGCGTGAACGACGTGCTCCACATCGTCGTGGTCGGCCACCCGGAGCTCTCCGTCGTCGGCGCGGACCCGCAAGGCGTGCCGGTCGGGACGCGCGTGCAGAGCGACGGGAGGATCTACCCGGCGATGATCGAGGGGATCGAGGCGGCGGGGAAGACGACCGCGGAGGTCCGCGCCGCCCTCCAGAAGGCGTTCGGCGCCTACCTGAAGGAGCCGCAGGTCAGCGTCGAGGTCCTGAAGTTCGAGTCGCAGAAGTTCTACGTGCTCGGCCACGTGCAGCAGCCGATGGTGCTGCCGGTCGACGGGAGCACGACGCTGCTCGACGGGATCGCGCGCGCCGGCGGCATCCGCGAGACCGGCGACATCGAGGGCGCCTACGTCATCCGCTCCGGCAAGCTGCTCCCGGTGAGCCTCGGCGACATCCTGCTGCGCGGGGACACGTCGCGCAACGTGCCGATGCAGCACGGGGACATGGTCTACGTGCCCGACAAGACGGACTGGAAGGTCTACGTGCTGGGCGAGGTGAAGGAGCCGGGCATCGTGCCCATGGACTGGCGCGGCCTGAACCTCGCGGACGCGATCGCCGCGGCCGAGGGGCTCGACCTCACCAACGCGAGGAAGAGCGAGATCACGATCTTCCGCGGCGGCTGGCAACGGCCGACCGCGTACACGGTGTCGATCACGGACGTGTACCAGTACGGCGCGTCGATCCCGCTCCACCCGGGCGACCGGGTGGTCGTCGGCACGCGCGGCCTCGCGAGCTGGGCGCGCACGATCACGCTGCTGACGCCTTGGATGCAGTCGGGCGCGACGATTGCCGCGGTCTCCGCCGCGTTCGCGGCCAACTGATGCTCTCCGTCGACATCCACTCCCACCTGATGCCCGGCGTCGACGACGGGAGCCAGAGCCCCGTCGAGACCGTGGCGATGGCGAGGGGCCTCGCCGACCTCGGCGTGCGGCGGGTCTACCTGACCCCGCACCAGTTCAAGCTCGGGAACCACTTCGATCCCATGGAGCTCGACCGGCGTACCGGCGAGGTCGCGCGCCTCCTCGAGGGCGCGGGCGTCCGGATCGAGGTGCGGCGCGGCGCGGAGCACTACTACGGCGTGGAGCTGCTCGACGCGATCTCCGGCGGCGCGGAGCTCGCCACCCTCGACCGCGAGGGCGAGCGCTGCCTGCTCGTCGAGCTGCCCCTCAACCAGCCGGCCGTCGGCGTGCGGCGG
This sequence comes from Planctomycetaceae bacterium, assembly GCA_011525755.1. GTDB lineage: Bacteria > Planctomycetota > PLA2 > PLA2 > PLA2 > PLA2. The sequence goes on along the minus strand of WYBS01000062.1, from coordinate 3,381 downwards.
GTCGGCGAGGCGCTCGCGCGTCGCGGCATCCTCCCCGTCCTCGCGCACCCGGAACGCACCGCGGGGCTCTCGCGCGACCCGGGCCGGGCGCGCGCCTGGCGCGACGCCGGATGGCGTTTCCAGCTCAACCTCCTCTCGCTCGTCGGGCGCCACGGGCCCGAGGCGCGGGAGGTCTCGAGGGTCCTCCTCATGGACGGCCTCTACGACTTCGTCGGAAGCGACCTGCATCGCCCCGCCGAGCTCGACTCGCTGCGCGCGGCGCACGACGCGTTCCGGGCGCTCGCCCGGCACGAGGTGACCGCGTGATCCACAACCGGACGGCGGAGGAGCACCGCCAGCAACTCCACCGCTCGCTCCACCTCACGGACTACTTCGCGATCCTCCGCGAGCACAAGTGGGTCGCGCTCCTGCCGTTCCTGCTCATCCTCGGCGGCAGCGTGGCGCTCACGCTCTTCGCCGCGCCGGTCTACACCGCGGAGGCGCTGATCGAGATCGACACGCAGGCCGCGGGCCAGGGGCTCGTCCAGGACCTGCAGTTCATCGACGCCACCGCGCAGGTCGAGACCGAGATGGAGATCATGCGGTCCCGCCATGTCGCCGAGCGCGCCGCGGCGAGGCTGATGGAGCGGGGGCTTTCCGACTTCCTGCGCGAGACCAACGAGTTCCGGCCCTTCGAGGTGATGCTCCGGGCGGTCGGCTACGGCTCGCCGCCGTGCGACGTGGAGATCCGGTGCGCGCCACCGCCGCCCAACGTGCCCTCGTCCGAGACCTTCCGGTTCCGGATCACGGAGTCGCTCGAGGGGGGCCGCTACCGGCTCGACACGATGAAGGTGCGCGAGCACCGCTTCCGGACCGAGGTCGATACGGAGGTGGTCGACGTGACACCGGGCGAGCCCTTCACGGTCTTCGGCCGGACGTTCACCCTCGGCGTCGACGGGGACCCGATCGGACGCGAGTACGAGATCACCGTCCGCAAGACGTCGAGCCTCGCGGACTGGGTGCGAGGCCGCGTGGTCGTCTCCCACGTGCGCCGCAACACGGGCCTCGTCACCCTCGGGGCCCGCGCCTCGACGCCCCGCCTCGCGGCGGAGACCGCGGCCGCGCTGGCCGAGAGCTACCTCGACGCGAAGCGCGCGAGGAAGGTGGACGAGGCGGGCCGCGCCATGGACTTCCTGACGGGCCAGGTCGAGATCACGAAGAGGAACCTCGACGAGGCGGAGGGCAGGCTCGACGAGTTCCGGGCCGCGCACGGCGTGACCCTGCTCTCCGAGCGCACGCACCTCCTCATCGATCGCATCGGCGCGCTCCAGCGCGAGAAGGCCGAGATCGACCTCACGCGCGCGGAGCAGCGCCGGCTCATCGAGAGACTGGAGCGGGACGACATGCCGCTCGACGCGCTGCTCCTGCTTGCCCGCGAGGAGGACCCGACCATGTCGAGGCTCGCGGCGCAGCTCGCCGACCTCCGGCTCGAGCGGAGCGCGCTCGCGACGGACCTCACCCCGCTCCACCCGAAGGCGAAAGACGTCGACACGCGGATCGAGACGGCCCTGGCGGACCTGCGCCGCTACGCGCTCGCTCGCGCCCGCGCCGCCGCCGACGAGAGCGACGCGCAGGTGCAGCGCGTGAACTCGTTCCTCGCGCAGTACGAGGAGGAGGAGCGCGCGCTGCCCGAGAAGGAGCGCGAGCTCGCCCGGCTCACGCGCGAGGCGGACTCCCTCCTCGCGGTCCACGCCTTCCTCCTCGAGAAGAAGCACGAGGCGGCCATCGCGAAGGAGTCGGTCTTCAGCAACGTGCGCATCGTGGACCCACCCGTGCTTCCGAACATGCGCACGAGCCCCAACCTGCTCATCAACGTGCTGATCGGCCTCTTCCTCGCGGTGCTCGCCGCGCTCGCCACCGCCTTCTTCGCCGAGTACCTCGACCGGTCGATCAAGACGCCGGAGGAGATCGAGGAGGTCGCGGGGCTTCCCCTCTACGCGGCGCTGCCCGCGTTCCGCTCGATCCGGAGCCGCGAGCTCAAGCGGATGAAGAGCCAGATGGTGACGATCGAGAAGCCGCACTCGGTTCTCGCCGAGGGGTACCGCTCGCTCCGGGCGAACATCCGCTTCGCGGAGTTCGAGAACCCCGTGCGCACCTTTGCGATCACGTCCGCGGTCCTCGGCGAGGGGAAGACGACGACCTCGCTCAACCTCGCGGTCGTCATGGCGCAGGCGGGAAGCAGGGTCGTGGTCGTCGACGCGGACATGCGCCGGCCGGCGACCCACGTCCACCTGAGAGGCGCCCTCCAGCCCGGCCTCACCGACGTGCTCAAGGGGGGCCTCGACTGGCGCCAGGTCCTGCGCAAGGTCGAGGGCGTGGAGAGCCTCTCCGTCATCCATGCGGGCAAGAAGCCCGACAATCCCGGAGCGATCCTCGACTCCCAGCGATTCACGTCGCTCCTGAGGGAGCTCAAGGAGAACTTCGACTACGTCATCTTCGACGTGCCCCCGGTCCTCGCGGTCGCGGACGCCGCCTCCTTCTTCCGCCAGCTCGACGCCGTCTTCCTCCTCGTGCAGTGGCGGCGGTGCCCGGCGGACGTCGTGCTGGCTGCGCGCGACCAGGTGAAGCGCCTCGGCGCCGCGCTGCGAGGGGTCATCTTCAACGGTTTCGACGCGAGGAAGGTCCACCGCCGCGGCTACGGCCGGTACGGGTACTACGGCTACTACGGCTACTACGGGCGCTACCGCGGCTACGGGTACGGCTACGGCGAGGAGCGCTCGAAGTCGAGGACGAAGGCCGAGGGCGAGGTCGCCTCGCGCCGGTAACGCTCCGTGCGCGTCGTCCACTACCTCTGGAGCGCGCAGATCGGCGGGATCGAGCGCCTCGTGCTCGACCTCGCGACGGAGCAGCGGTCCAGAGGCGGCATCGACCCCGTCGTGCTCCTCGGTGCCGGCCGGGGTGCGTTCCTCGAGCGCTACCGGGGGTCTCCCGTGCCGGTGGAAGTGGGGGGGCTCCGGGGGGGAGCGGACCTCTCGCCCGGGAAACTCCGCCGCCTGACGGGCCTCTTCGCGGGCGCGGACGTGGTCCACTTCCACGCCTACCACCCGCTCGTCGCGAGCGCCGCGAAGAGGGCGGGAGTCCCCGTCGTCTTCACCGAGCACGGCGCGTTCGGCATCGGTCGCCGCCGGAAGCTCGCGGAGAACGTGAAACGGTGGCTCCAGCGCCGGTTCCTGAACGGCGTCCAGTTCGTCACCTTCAACTCCGAGCACACGCGTCGGACGGCGCGTTCGATCTTCGGCCTCTCGGAGGTGCCGCAGGAGGTGATCTACAACGGCACGCCGGTCCAGGAGGCCCCCGCACCCCCCCCCGATCCGGCCGTCGCGGAGCGCTGCCGCGGCCGGT
>WYBS01000232.1 GCA_011525755.1 Planctomycetaceae bacterium | reverse complement strand
CGACGAGAAGCCGAGGAAGAAGCGCCCGACCGACCCGGGGGAGCCCGGCACCGAGACCTCCCCCGACAGCAAGCTCGTCAACGCGCTCGAGTCCGACCCGAACTTCTTCAAGGACCCGCTGCTCGGCCAGCCGCTCGGCAAGTGCAAGATCACGAAGTTCCTCGGCCAGGGCCGCACCTCCGCCGTCTACCGCGCCACCTACGTGCCCCTGAAACGCACCGTCGCGGTCAAGGTCCTCCAGCCGGAGATGACGAGGTTCCCGGCCGTCGTCCGCGTCTTCCAGCAGGAGGGCCGCGCCGTCGCCGCCATCGACCACGAGAACGTGATGAAGATCTACGACGTGGGCGAGGACCAGGGGCGGCACTACCTCGTGCTGGAGCTCCTCCACGGCGAGACCGTGATGAGGAAGATCGAGGGGGGCGAGGGGGGCCGGCTCCCGATCGACGTCGCGCTCGACTACGCGCGGCAGGCGGCCGCCGGGCTCGCCGCCGCGCAGATGAAGAAGCTCGTCCACCGGGACATCAAGCCGCAGAACCTCGTCGTCGAGCCCGACGGCATCCTGAAGATCGTCGACTTCGGCCTCGCCGCCGAGGCCGAGGGCGCGTTCGCGGGCGGCCGTCTCGGCACGCCGCACTACATGTCGCCGGAGGTCTGCCGCGGCGAGCTCGCGACGCCCGCGTCCGACGTCTACGCGCTCGGCATCACGCTCTACCACATGCTCACCGGCCAGCCGCCCTACGCCGGGCGGAAGACGACCGAGGAGATCGTCGAGGGGCACCTCAAGGGCGAGCGCCTCCAGCCCGAGAAGCTCCGCCCCGAGATCCCGCGCGCCGTCGCCGAGCTGGTGCGCCAGATGACGCGGCAGGATCCCACGCTGCGCCCGACCGCGCAGGAGGTCGTGCAGACGATCTCCGAGAAGCTCACGCCGGAGCGGCTCGGCGCCCGCGCCCACGTCCGCGCCCGCCGCGGCGGCGCCGAGCGCCCGCGCGCGACAAAGCCCCCCGTGGCGCTGATCGCCGTCGGCGCGGTCGTCGCGGTCGTCCTCGCCGTCCTTCTCTTCTCGGGCGGCGGCGGCAGAAAGCCCGACGAGACGACGACGACGACGACGACAGAGCCCGTGACCCCCTCCCCCGCGCCCCCTCCCGTCGAGGAGAAGCCGGTCGTCAAGCTCCCCGCCGACAAGCAGCTCGAGCGCGACCTGAAGGATCTTCTCGAGCAGGCGCGTCGCGAGGAGACGACCGGCAACTACCAGGAGGCGCTCTCGCTCTACCAGCGCGTGCTCGTGAAGGCGCCCGCCGACTCGCCCTACGCCGCGCAGGCGAAGGGCGCCGCGGACCTCGTGCGCGACCGGCTGCAGGTGGAGAAGGGCATCAAGAGGCCCGAGAGGAAGTTCATCACCGCGCGCCAGAGCGAGGAGGCGGGCAAGGAGTTCGAGGAGCGCAAGGCGGAGTTCTGGCGCCGCCTCGGAGACTTCGACGTCGAGAAGGTGAAGGCGGACGCGCAGGCGCTGCTCGACCGCACGCGCGAGGGCGCGCCGGAGCGCGCGGCGATCGAGGAGACGCTCTCGAAGATGCGCTACGTCGAGAGCCTGCTCGGGATCGTGCAGGCGCGCGCCGCGTCGATCTCCGGCGAGAAGTCGAAGTGGACCCGCTACGACCCGATGGCGGATCGCGAGTTCACGGTCATGAGCGCGAGCGCGAAGGGGGTCGATCTCCGCGACGACGAGACGGGGGAGACGAGGACGAAGCCCTGGACGGAGATCCCGGCGCTCGTCCGCGTGTCCTTCCTCGAGGCGCTCCGGAACCCGGTCAGCGGCACCGAGACCCTCTGGCTCGGGGCCTATTGCCTGCTGATCGGGGAAGGGCCCGCCGACCGGTACTTCGACTTCGCGTTGGACCTCGACCCGAGCCCCCAGATGCGGGCCGAGGTGAGCGCCCTCCGCGGGGGCAAGTAGCGGACCCCTTGGGCGCGTGGTATCCTCCCTCCCGACGCGGGCGTAGCTCAGTGGTAGAGCATCACGTTGCCAACGTGAGGGTCGTGAGTTCGAGCCTCATCGCCCGCTCCAACGGGGCCGCTTCCTGAGGGAGCGGCCCTTTTCCTTTGGCGGATTCAGGGGGGTCGGGGGGGGCCTACTTGCGCCGGAGGCGCACGACCAGCCGGGCGGTCCCTTCCGCGGGCACGTCCACCTCGTGGTCGTCGATCGACCGGAAGCCGTCGATCTCCCCCGAGAACATGACCCGGTAGCGCCCGGGCTTCGTGACGCGGATCGTGTTGCTGAACGACGTGTCGGCGCTGCGGCACCCCGGGTCGTCGCTCGCCACGGTGATCCGCGCCCAGAAGCCGCCATCGACGCGCAGATTCGCGCCGGTTACATCGTCCCTGAGCTCGATCGTCAAGCCGTGCTTCCGCTGCGCCCGCAGGGTGATCCGGTTGAGCCCCGGCTTGAGCTCGACGACCCGCTCCTCGATCTCGAAGTCGTCGTCGCCGTCGAACTCGATCTCGCCGAGCGGCGCCCGGAAGCGGAACCTGCCCGGCGCCTCGCTGGCCGCGTCCTCGAGACAGGAGCCCTGCCGCATGCCCCACCACAACGTGTGGATCGGGGCGGCCTCGTCGCGGTCCGAGAGGAGCACGCGCACCTCCACGTCGCACGGCGGCGGCACGACGATGCGCACGTCCGGGGTCCCGGCGGGCCCCACGTCCACGACCTGGCACCAGGTCCAAGGGCGGACGTTGATGGCGTACCGTCCCGGCGGCACCCGGCCGGCGCTCCATCGGCCGTCCTTCGAGAGCGTCACGTCCGGGTCGTCCGTCCCCGGCGGCACGTCCTCGCCGTCCACCGACATGTGGATCCACGCTTCCTCGCCCCACCCGGGATCGACGTGCAGCGTCCCCGCCAGCGGGACGAGGCGCTCCGGATGGGGCGGATCGCGGAGCTCGATCGCCACCTCCGTGACCACACCCGCCTCGACTTCCGCCGGCGCCTCCCCGAGCAGCAGCGGCTCGCGGAACCACTCCCCGACCTCGACGCGGACGCGGTACTTCCCCGGCGCGAGCGACTCGATCCGCGGGCGCGTGTCGGACGGCCAGCTCAGCAGGTGGCCGCCGGTGACGTCGTAGAGCCGCACCTCGGCGCCCGAATCGGGATCGAAGTTCGAGAGCCGCACGTCGAGGTCGCCGGCCTTGGGCAGGCGCACGATGCGCTCGTCGCCGAACCCCAGCATCACTTCCACGCGCTTCCATGCATGCCCCGGCCCCCGGACCCAGTAGACCTGCTGGCCCGGCTGCTCCGGCAGGGTGACCGGCGACGCGGCGTCGTCGGCGACGACCTGCACGTAGCCCGGCCCCGGGTGCAGTCCGGAGAGACAGAAGCCGGCAACGTGCTGCACGATCTCGACGCCGGCGAGCTCGGCCCCCGTGTCCGCGTCGAGGATCCGAAGCGTTGTGGGCTTGAACCAGCGGCAGGCGACCGCCACCCGTCCCGAGGCCGGCGCGACGGTCTTCCGGTCCACGGCCACGGCGACGCGCCCGCCGACGCGGATCTCGTCGAACGTGAGCCTTGATCCGACGGGCACGACGGCCGACCACGCTCCCCCGCGCACGTCGATGGTGCTCCGGTTCCACCCCTGGTCCCAGCTCCAGGTGAGCCGGAAGGACCCGGTGGGCGCCGCGTCGCCCTCCACGCTGAGCGTCCCCGCGATCTCGATGGGCGCCTCGGCGTGCGTGGCGGTCTCCTCGCGCTCGTCCCACGGCGGATCCGGCCGGCGCTCCGGACGAGGGGCACTCCCGGACACGCCCTCGTCGGTCGGCGCGCCGTCTCCGCCCAGCGCCTCGGAGACGATGATGTCGTCGCTCCCCGCGACGACGGGGCGGTCGATTGCCGGGACAGGAGCGGGGTCGCCGGGTTCAGCGGGCGGCGCCCGCTCCGGCGCGCGCTCCCGCAAGGAGAGGACCAGGAGCCCCACGATCGCCGCGACCGCCACCGCCGCGAGCCAGCGCATGCCCGTCCAGTGTAGTACGGGAACAGGCGGCGGCGCT
>WYBS01000061.1 GCA_011525755.1 Planctomycetaceae bacterium | reverse complement strand
TCGTCCGCGAGGAGGTCCTGCGCCCCCGTCGCGACGAGGATGCGGATCCCCGGCAGGAGCTCCCGGATGGCCTGCACCGTCTTGATGCCGCCGATGCCGGCCATCATCAGGTCCACGACGACGAGGTCCGCCGACTCCTCCATCAGGAGACCGATCCCCTCCTCCCCGCTGCCCGCGACGCGCACGTCGTGGCCCTCGAGGACAAGCGCCCGCCGCATCGCCGACTGGTAGCCGGGGTCGTCGTCGATCACGAGGATCCGCGCCATCCGGGGTTCCGCTACGAAGCCTCCGCCAGCCTCTCGGCCGCGTCAAGCACGAGTCGCAAGTACTGGTCCCCGGCGAGACCGTAGGCGGCGGCGAGCCGGCCGAGGACGTGGCGGTCCTGCGGGACGTGCATCCCGAACTCGGCCCGTAGGACGACCTCGACCGGGCATCCCGAGAGCCCCACGATGTCAAGCGCGGTGAGGCCGATGGCCTCCCGCCGTGCGCGCAGGGAGACTTCCACTTTCCCCTCCTTTTCCGGAGCGGATCGTAACGCGCGCCGTGGCGCTGGCAATAGGGCGGTCTCCCGGTCCGGCCGCGGGCCCGACGTACTAATGGCTCGTCCGTATCCATAATCTGCGGTTATCCTATCGCGATGCAGATCCGCGACCGCATCAAGGGCCTCCGCCGCGTGAAGGCGAGCGAGCTGCGCCCCAACCCCAAGAACTGGCGCACCCACCCGAAGGCGCAGCGCGAGGCGCTCCAGGGGCTCCTCGCCGAGATCGGCTACGCCGACGCGCTCCTCGCCCGCGAGACCCCCGACGGGCTCCAGCTGATCGACGGCCACCTCCGCGCCGAGACGACGCCGGAGCAGGAGGTGCCGGTCCTCGTGCTCGACCTGGACGAGAAGGAGGCCGAGAAGCTCCTCGCGTCGCTCGACCCGCTCGCGGCGATGGCCGGGCAGAACGACGACCTGCTCCGTGATCTGCTCGCGGGGATCGAGACGGAGAGCGCCGCGCTCCGCGACATGTGGGCCGATCTCGCGGTGCCGCTGCCGGGCGAGGGGCTCACGGATCCGGACGCGATCCCCGCGCCGCCGGAGGAGCCCGTCACGCGGCCCGGTGACCTCTGGGTCCTCGGGGACCACCGTCTCCTCTGCGGCGACAGCTCGAAGCCGGAGGACGTCGATCGCCTTCTCGGCGGCGCGCCGGTCCATCTCGTCAACACCGACCCCCCGTACAACGTGAGGGTCGAGCCGCGCTCGAACAACGCGATCGCGGCGGGCCTCTCGTCGTTCGGACCGACGCACCACCAGAAGCTCGACGTCGTGCGGCACCCGGAGAAGGCGAGGCCCACGGGCCGCATGCGTCCGAAGGACCGGCCGCTCGCGAACGACTTCGTCTCCGACGAGGCGTTCGCGGGGATGCTCCTCGCGTGGTTCGGGAACATGTCGCGCGTCCTCGTGCCGGGCGGGTCGTTCTACATCTGGGGCGGCTACGCGAACTGCGGCAACTATCCGCCCGCGCTCAAGGCGTCGGGGCTCTACTTCTCGCAGACGATCATCTGGAACAAGCTCCACCCCGTGCTCACGAGGAAGGACTTCATGGGCGCGCACGAGTGGTGTTTCTACGGATGGCGCGAGGGCGCGGCGCACCGGTTCTTCGGGCCGGCGAACGTTCCGGACCTGTGGGACGTGAAGAAGATCTCGCCCCAGGCGACGGTCCACTTGACGGAGAAACCCGCGGAGCTCGCAGTGCGGGCGATCCAGTACTCGTCGCGGGAGGGCGAGAACGTGCTCGACCTGTTCGGGGGATCGGGGAGCACATTGATCGCCGCGGAGCGGACGAAGCGTCGGGCGTACCTGATGGAGATCGACCCCGCGTACTGCGACGTGATCCTCCAGCGGCTCCGCGACTTCACGGGCAAGGACCCCGTGCGCGAGGACGGGGCGCCGTTCCCGCCGAGGGCGGCGCCGGAGGCCGCTGCGCCGTGACGTGGCTCGTCGCCTGCGCGTCGCTCGCCGCCACGTGGCTCAACATCCGCCGCGTCCGGGCCTGCTTCGCGATCTGGTTCGGAACCAACGTGACGTGGGCAGCATACGACTTCGCGCACGGCCTCCCCGCGCAGGGCGCGCTCATGTGTGTATATGCAATGCTGGCCGTTTACGGCTTCGCCGCCTGGGGGAAGCGCCGTGCCTGAGGGCCGCCCCACGAGGCTCACCCCCGACGTCGAGGAGCGCATCCTCCACGCCATCAAGCTCGGCGCCTCCCGCGCCGACGCGGCCCAGTTCGCCGGCGTCGGCGAGCGCACGCTCAGGGAGTGGCTGCGGCTCGGGGCCGAGGAGGTGGAGGGCCCCCACGCCCGCCTCCGCGCGAGGGTGCTCGAGGCGGAGGGCCACGTGAAGGTCACCCTCGTCGGCAGCGTCCTCAAGGCCGCGATGAAGGACTGGCGCGCCGCGCTCGCGCTGCTCCAGTGCCGGCACCCCGCCGAGTACGGCGACAAGGGCGTGCTGTTCCTCGTGAAGCACGCCCTCGCGGAGATGGAGAAGGCCGCCGAGGCGGCGGGCGTCGCGCTCCCGGCGAACGCCTGGGAGCAGGCGTGGGCGACGGTCGCGCGCCAGCTCGCGCAGAAGCTCCCCGAGGCCGTCTCGGGC
>WYBS01000060.1 GCA_011525755.1 Planctomycetaceae bacterium | reverse complement strand
TCTCGACGAGAGCCGGTGATGGCTGCTCGCCTAACAAGCCGCTGCAGCCGACGAGCGGCGGGCGCGCCGAGGGCGAGTGCGGTAGCATGGAGAGCGCCGCTCGCGGCTGAGCGGCGAGACGTTAGGCAGAAATGGCGTCTCCGGACGATCTGACCCTGCCGGAGGACCGGCCGATCTCCGAACACGAGGCCGCCGTCGTCGAGTGGCTCCTGGCCAACGCCTCGCTCGAAGGACCGCTCGATCATCTGCGCGACGGCGTCCGTCACCTTCGTGTGGTCGCGCGGTGCGGGTGCGGATGCCCTTCTGTCGATTTCATCGTGGATGGCCAGTCACGGGGCGCGCACCCGATCGCGGACGCGGTCGCTCGCGACTCCCGCGGTCGTGTGTGCGGCGTCATCGTCTGGGGGTTGGACGGGCGCGTCAGCGGTCTCGAGATCTGCGAGATGGACCGGGGCGGCACGACCGAGCTGCCGAACGTCGAGTCCCTGCGGCGCTGGGAGTCGTTCGTGCCGTGAATCCGCCTAACAAGGCGCCGCAGCCGACGAGCGGCGGGCCTCCGCGGGGCAACTCCACGTGCCCCCTTCCCCCGGGCCCCTTCCCCTCCACGCCCTAGAACACCCCGACCATCTTCCGGATCTTCGGGACGAGGTCGTCGCTCATCCGGTCGAGGTCGTAGGCGGCCTTCCAGCCCCAGTCCGCGCGCGCGCACGAGTCGTCGAGGCGGCGCGGCCACGAGTCGAGGATCGCCTGGCGCGCCGGATCGACCTTGTACGTGATCTCGACACCCCGGACGCGCTTCTTCACCGCCGCGGCGAACTCCGCCGCCGTCGGGCTGATCGCCGCGATGTTGTAGATGCACCGCTTGAGCCGCGACACCGGCGTCTCCGAGAGCTCGACCAGCGCGCGCAGCGCGTCCGGCATGTACATCATCGGGCACGTCGACTCGGGACCCACGTAGCACTCGTACTTCCCGTTCCGGATCCCCTCCACGTACATCCAGAGCGCGTAGTCGGTCGTCCCGCCGCCCGGCACGCCCGCGTTGATGAGTCCCGGGAACCGCACGCCGCGGAAGTCGAGACCCCACTTCCGCTTGTAGTAGCCGCCGAGCAGCTCGCCCGCGACCTTCGTCACGCCGTAGATCGTCGACGGCTGAAGCGGCACGTCGTCGGGCACCGGGTCGGGAAGCCCCGGCCCGAAGACCGCGATCGTGCTCGCGAACATCACCTGCCGGACCCCGAAGAGCCGCGCGGCCTCCAGCGCGTTCCGAGTGCCGTCCATGTTCGCGGCATACGCACGGTGGGGAGCCGCCTCGCCCGTCGCGCTGAGGAGCGCGGCGAAGTGGTACACCACCTCCGGCGCCGCGTCCTTGACGGCGTCGAGGAGCTCGCTCGGGTTGTCCACGCTCCCGCGGTACCAGCGCACGCCGGGAGGCAGCCCCTCCGGCGGCCCGGCGACGTCGAACACCGAGAGCTTCGCACCCTTGCCGTGGAGGTGGTGAAGGAGGTCCGTGCCGATCTGGCCGGCTCCCCCGGTGATGAGGATCTTCATGGTTGGGCTCGCATCATCCTCAGGGGCGGGCCCATGGGCAAGGCTTCGGGTTCTTCATGGGGGGGGGCTCCGGGGGCTAGGATTCCCGGCCATGCTCTCGCGCCTCGTCCCGGCCCCGATGGTGCGCTGGTTCGCCCGCCCGTACGTCGCGGGCGACTCCCTCGACAAGGCCCTCGACGTCGCGGCGCGGCTCTGGCGGGACCATGGCGCCCTGACGACGCTCGACGTCCTCGGCGAGGAAGTGAAGGAGAAGGCGCGCGTCGACGCGAACGTGAAGCTCTACGCGAGCGTGATCGACGCGCTCGGGCGCGACCCGCGCTTCGCCGAGGTCGCCGCGCGGCCCTCGGTGTCCCTGAAGCCCTCCGCCTTCACCGTCGGCGGTCACGAGGAGGCGCGCGCGCCCATCGCGCAGCTCGCCGCGCACGCGCACGACAGGGGCGTCGCGCTCACGGTCGACATGGAGGACCGGCGCTGGACCGACTTCACGATCGACCTCGCCGTCGGGCTCTTCGAGAGGGGCAACGACGTCGGCACCGTCCTCCAGACGCGCCTCAACCGGACGGAGAAGGATCTCGCGCGGATCCCGCCCGGGATGCGCCTCCGCCTCGTGATCGGCATCTACCCGGAGCCCGCCGAGGTCGCGACCACGGACAAGTGGGCCATGAAGGAGCGGATGGTCTCGTTCGCGCGCCGGCTCCTCGAGCGGAAGGTCTTCGTCGAGTTCGGGACGCACGACCGGCCGACGGTCGAGCGGTTCGTCCGCGAGGTCGCGCCGCTCGACCCCGACCGCTGCGAGCTGCAGATGCTCCTCGGCGTGCCGCGCATGGATCTCCTCGCGCGCGTGCGCAAGGGCGCCCTCGGGCCGGCGCTGCCGGTGCGCCTCTACGTGCCCTTCGCCGACGGGTGGGACGACGCGACGGCGTACCTCCGGCGACGGATGGCCGAGAGCCCGAGCGTGACGTGGCTCGTGCTCCGGAACCTGTTCAGCCGCGGACGGTAGGGGGCTCCGGGGGCCCGCCTCCGCGCCTCGCGGCGCTACGGCGTCGCAGGCCGGCGCCGCGCGCGGCCGAAGAGAAAGCCGAGCGCGACCAGCGCGACCGCCCCGGCCGCGACGACCACGTAGGGGATCCGCGAGGGCGCGTCGATCCGGATCACGACCCTCGCCGGCGGGTCCTCCGCGTTCCCGAACCGGTCGATCGCCTGCACCTCGAGCGCGTGATCGCCCGCGGGCGGGGTGACCCGCGCCGACGTCGCGGCCGTCACGGGCGACCAGGGCCCGCCGTCGAGCCGGTGGCGGTACCGGAGGTCGGACGCGGGCGTGTCGAACCACGCGTCGGCGCCCGTCCAGGAGATCTCGACCGTCGTCCCGTCGTCCCCCCCGTATCCGTCCGCCTCGAAGCGCGTGCGCGGCGGCGTCCTGTCGCGCGGGTCGAGATGGACGAGGCCCGCGCCGAGGGTCCCCATCCAGAGCGTCCCGTCGTCGAGCGGGAGCAGCGGCCAGATGGTCTCCTCCCCGAGCCCCTCCTCATTGCGGAAGCAGGACCAGCGAAGGCCGTCGTAGCGGCTGAGCCCCGCCCCGGTCGCGAACCAGAACACGCCGGGCCTTCCCTCCGCGATCGACCAGACGTTGCCGTCGCAGAGGCCGTCGTCGACGTCGAAGTGCTCGACGCCATCCGCCGTGAGCCGCGACGCGCCCGGCGAGAGCTGGTAGCCGATCCAGAGAGCGCCGTCGCGCGCCGCGCAGAGGCACCAGACCTTCTCGCCGAGCAGCGTGCGTACCTCGCGCGTCTGCCCGGACGGCACGCCGGGCTCCGGCGACCGAAGCGCCGGCAGATAGTGGGTCACGAGCCCCGGCCCGTCGTACGCCGCGAGCCCCTTCAGGGTCGCGAACCAGAGCGTGCCGCGCCGGTCGCGCGCGACGACGTCGTACACGCGCCCCGACGGCAGGTCGACGTTCGGCGGCGCCGGGCGGAACTGCCCGTCGGCGAAGGTCCACGCGCCGCGTTCCGCCGCGGCGGGCGCGCCCGGCTCGTGAAGCACGGCGAACCAGAGCGCGCCCGAGGGGTCGACCGTGATCCTGTGCACATGGCCCTCGATGTCGTCGAGGTGACGCCAGCCGTCCGCGTCGAGGCGGTAGAGCCCCGGGAAGGACGAGCCGCTGCCGATCCACACGCGGCCCTGCCGGTCCACCGCGCACGCGGTCACGACGCCGAGCGGGCGGTCGAGGATGCTGTCCCACGCCTCCGTCGTCCCGTCGGGACGGACGGCCCCGAGCCCCTGGTTCGTCCCGCACCAGACGGTCCCGTCCGCGCCGAGCGCGAGCGCGTGCACGCGCGGGCCGCGCGGGAGCCGGACGGCGCGGAAGTAGGGCTCCTTCCGCCGGCGGAGGATCCCGCGCCCTCGCGTCGCGGTCCACGTCTCGCCCGCGTGTTCGATGGACGCGCGCGGCGCCGGGCTCTCGCCCTCCTCGCGCCACGGACCGCCGGGCGGCCGCACGTAGCCCTTGCCGCCGATGCGCAGGCGGATCGTCCCGTCGGGCGCGGCGTCCATCGCGTCCGCCTGCGCGCGCGCCGGGTCCACGGGGAGGTCGATGCGCTCCTCCACGTTGTCGCCGACGCGCAGGATCCCGGTCGCGTAGAGCGCGAAGGCGCTCCCGCCGGGCGCCGGCGCGAGCAGCCGGGCGACCCCCGGCGGCGGCGCGCGGCGGATCGCGTACTCCTCGATCCGGACGAGGCCGGCGGCGGTCGCCGCCCACACGCGCGGGCCCGAGACGACGAGGTCGAGGACGTCGTCGCTCGGAAGCCCCTCGCCCCGGTCGAGGGGCCGGTCCTCGCCGGCAAGCGCCGTCGCGGCGAGGAGGAGGAGGTGGAGGGGCCGGGGGAACCGGATGGGAGCCCGATTCTAGGGCTCGCGGAAAGGAAGGGGGGTCCGGCGGGCGGGGCTTACTTGTCGGGCCCGGACTGCCGATGGAAGATGGCGTAATCCTCCATGTGCGGGATCGTTGCCGTCCTCTCGAGGCCTGACAAGAGGCCGCTCCCCGACCTCAAGGCGGGCGCCCATCGGCTCGCCGAGGCGGCGGACCGGATCCGCGCCTGGGGCACGGACGGAGGCCCGCCGGACGCCCTCCTCGCCGAGGCGGTCGCCGCCGCCGAGAAGGTCTCCGAGGAGGCCTCCGGGGTCCGGGGCATGCAGGCGCTCCTCTCGGGATCCGCAGGCCTCGCGCAGGAGGTCCGGCGTCTCGGCGAGGCCGTCGCCCGGTTCGAGCAGCTCCTCGACCAGCAGGCCTCGGGCCTCGGGACGGCGCGCGTCGAGACGCTCAACGCGCTGCTCGTGCGGGCGAAGGACGCCCACTTCGGGCTCGAGCGCGACCGGCTCGGCAACGTCGAGAGGGTGCGCGCGCTCATGGGGGCGGGCAACGGGGACGCCCGGCTCCGGGCGGCGTACGACATCAACTCCGCGCTGAACAGCCTCGACCGGCTCGAGGTCCGGGGCCGCGACTCGGCGGGCGTCCATCTCTTCGTGCGTGGCGATTTCGCGGACCTCCCGCGCGAGGTGGAGGAGCAGATCCGCGAGCGCGAGGAGATCCCGCACCTGACCCACCGGGCGGTCCGGCGCATCCGCACGCGGTCCGGCGGCGTGGCGCTGAGCTTCGCCTACAAGGTCGCCGCGGAGGTGGGGAAGCTCGGCGACAACGTCCGGGCGATCCGGTCCGCGATCGCGGGCGACACCCTCCTCCAGCTGGTGCTCGACGATCCCGGCACGACCGCCGAGGTCCTCGCGCACACGCGCTGGGCGAGCGTCGGCGTCATCAGCGAGGCGAACGCGCACCCGCTGAACCAGGAGCAGACGAGCGGCACCACGCCCTGCTACACGGTCGGCGCGCTCAACGGCGACGTCGACAACTACCAGGAGCTCATCCGGGGCGAGGAGCTGCTCATCCCGCCCGAGATCACGACCGACGCGAAGGTGATCCCGGTCCTCGTTTCGAAGCTCGTCTCCCGCGGCGACAGCGTCGCGGAGGCGTTCCGCAAGAGCGTTTCGCGCTTCGACGGCTCGGTCGCGATCGCCGTCCAGTCCGCGGACGAGCCGGGGCGGCTCTTCCTCGCGCTGCGCGGGAGCGGACAGGCGCTCTACGTCGGCGTCGCGGGAGACTCGTTCATCGTGGCGTCGGAGCCCTACGGCATCGTCGAGCAGACGAGCCGCTACCTGCGGCTCGACGGCGAGTCGCCCGCCGATCCCGACCGGCCGCAGAGCCGCGGCCAGATCGTGATCCTCGACCGCGCCCGCGCCGGGCAGCGCGAGGGGATCGAGCGGATCGCCTACGACGGCACCCCGCTTCCGGTCGCGGAGAAGGACATCAGGCGCGTCGAGATCACGACGCGCGACATCGACCGCGGCGACCACAGCCACTACCTGAAGAAGGAGATCGCCGAGGCGCCGGAGTCGATCCGCAAGACGCTCCGGGGGAAGCTGACGGAGGAGTTCGGCCTCACGCGCGTGACGCTCGGCGAGGAGAGCCTCCCGCGCGCCGTCTGCGAGCGCCTGAAGAGCGGCCGGATCCGGCGGATCTGGGTGATCGGGCAGGGGACCGCGGCCGTCGCCGGCCAGGGCGTCGCCGAGGCCGTGGCCGAGGCGCTCCACGGGATGCCCGTCGAGATCCTCGCGAAGCCGGCCACCGAGGTGAGCGGATTCCACCTGCGCGACGACATGAGCGACACGCTCTTCATCGCGATCAGCCAGAGCGGGACCACGACGGACACGAACCGCACGGTGGACCTGCTCCGGGCGCGCGGCGCGTCGGTGCTCGGCATCGTCAACCGCCGCCACAGCGACCTCACGGAGCGCGTCGACGGCGTCCTCTACACGAGCGACGGCCGGGACGTCGAGATGTCGGTCGCGTCGACCAAGGCGTTCTACAGCCAGGTCGCCGCCGGCACGCTGCTCGGGGAGGCGCTCGCCCAGGCGTGCGGCGCGGGCGATCCCGCGCGGAGGAGCCGCCTCCTGCGCGCGCTCGTGGAGCTCCCCGCGAAGATGCGCGAGCTCCTCGGCCGCGAGGAGCAGGTCGCCGAGGCCGCCCGCGCGACCGCGCCTCCGCGGCGCCACTGGGCGATCGTCGGCAACGGGCGGAACCGGATCGCCGCGCAGGAGATCCGGATCAAGCTCTCCGAGCTCTGCTACAAGTCGATCGCCTGCGACGCGACCGAGGACAAGAAGCACATCGACCTCTCGTCGGAGCCGCTCATCCTCGTGTGCGCCGCCGGCCTCGAGGGAGGCACGGCTCTCGACGTCGCCAAGGAGGTCGAGATCTACAAGGCGCACAAGGCGTGCCCCGTCGTGGTCGCGACCGACGGCAGCGACGGCTGGCGCGCGGCGGCGGCGATCGTCCGCGTGCCGCATGCGGAGCCGGAGCTCGCGTTCATCCTCTCGACCATGGCGGGCCACCTGTTCGGCTATCACGCCGCGATGGCGATCGACGCGCTCTCGCTCCCGCTCCGGGAGGCGCGGCACGCGATCGAGATCGGCGCGCTCGCGCCCTACGGCGGCGACCTGCGCGACAGCCTGCGGCCCGGCCTCCAGGAGCCCTTCCGCCGCTTCACCGAGGGGCTGCGCACCGGCCGCTACGACGGCGCCCTCGAGGCGCGCACGGCCGCGCGCCTCTCGCTGCTCTTCCGCTACGCGATGCGCACGCTGCCGCTCGAGTTCTTCCCCGACGACTTCGGGCGCGTGGGCACGCCCGGCGCCGCCGTGGAGGAGCTGACGACCGCGCTGACCCGCGGCATCGAGGAGCTCTCCCGGCCGATCGACGCCATCAAGCACCAGGCGAAGACCGTCACGGTCGGCATCAGCCGCGGCGACGAGGCGCTGTTCAACGTGCCGCTCGTCCGCGCCGTCCTCGAGACCGGCACGGCGAAGGAGAACCTCGCCTACAAGGACATGAAGATCCTGCAGGCGCTCGACGGCGCCGTCGCGGAGGTGCGCGGCTACACGCGCTACGCGATCGAGGGCATCC
Source organism: Planctomycetaceae bacterium (assembly GCA_011525755.1). Classification (GTDB taxonomy): domain Bacteria; phylum Planctomycetota; class PLA2; order PLA2; family PLA2; genus PLA2. The sequence goes on along the minus strand of WYBS01000060.1, from coordinate 12,453 downwards.
AGAACGGCGCGCGCATCCGCGTCGTGGCGCAGGGCGGCGTCTCCAAGGGGATCCCCTCCCGCACGACCGACAACGCGGCGCTCCGCGGCACGAAGAACACGGTCGCGATGGAGCGGGTCGTCCTCGTCGCGGTCGGCCGCAGCGACGGACGGCCGATCATCCTCGTGCCGCTCACCTCGAAGGACGTGACGGTCGGGATCGCGCTCCTCCACGTCCGGTTCAAGGAGAAGCTCGACGCGAGCACGGTACGGACGGTTCTGACCGGCTACCGCAACCGCTACCAGCTCATCCGCGACGCCGTGGCCGAGACGAACTCGGAGTTCCGCGAGGAGGACCTCGCGAACCTCGACGTCCTCGCGCTGCTGACGCAGCCGGTCGTCATCCTCGCCGACCGGCTCACGGCAAAGCGGTAGCACCCGCCTCCTGCTAGGCTCTTCGCGATGAAGCACATCGTCGCGATCGAGGGCACGTACGAGGGGGACCTGCGCGTGCGCGCCGTCCACGGTCCGTCCGGGACGTCGATGCTGACGGACGCGCCGAAGGACAACGAGGGGAAGGAGCGGAGCTTCTCGCCCACGGACCTCGTCGCGACCGCGCTCGGCACCTGCGTCCTCACGATCCTCGGGATCCACGCGAGGCGGCGGGGCGTCGACATCGGGGGCGCGCGGTTCCGGACGACGAAGGAGATGGCGGCGGCGCCGCTGCGGCGGATCGCGCGCCTCGTGACGACCATCACGCTGCCCGCGTCGGTCGGGGCGGAGGACCGCCGCGCGCTCGAGGCGGCCGCCCGGACCTGCCCGGTGACCGCCTCCCTCCATCCGGACGTCGAGGCGGCTCTCGAGTTCCGCTACGTCTGACGCGCTGGGGGTCCGGGGGCGCTGCCTCCTGGCGCCACGCCCGGGGCGCTCGCGTGCGGCACCCGCGCCCGCGAACGACTTGCGTCGCCCGGGTCCGCAAGGGCTACGGAAAAAAGACCCTGCCGACCACGGTCCAGCCGGCCGGCGGACCGGGAGGTGCATCCCCCTCGGGCGTCAGCCCCGACGCGCCCTTGCGGGCGAGGAAGAGGCTCCTCGAGATGGGGTCGCGCGCGAGGACGAGCGCGTCGCCCGCGACGTCCCCGCGCCGCACGAGCACCGTGCCCGAGGGCGCCGGCACGACCATCACGATCCGGCCGTGGACGAGGAGGCCGAGCGCGAGGAGACCGACGATCGCACCCGACGCGCCGGCGCACGAGGCGACGAGCGCGCGCCCGGGCTCGGCGTCCTCCGCGAGCACGCCCGTCCCCGCGACGACGCCCCACACGAGCACGCCGAGCCCCGCGCCGAGCGCCGAGCCGGTGACGAGGAGAGCGAGGATGAAGAGCGTCGCGGCCCAGGCCGCGAAGACGAGGTGCACCTGCGGGCCGCGGCGCTGCGCGCCCTCGAGGATCCGCCGCGCGAGCACGGACGCGAGCCAGCCGCCGGCGCCGAGGCCGAGGACGAGGAGGAGGAGCCCCGCGGCCGCCACGCCCGCGTCCCCGATGCGGCAGCCGTGCGCGACGAGGTACAGGAAGAGAAGCAGGGGGGGGCCGGGGGCGAGAAGCGCCGCCCGGGGAGGGAGCGCCGCGGCGGCGGCCCGCGGGCACGCGGGGAAGAGGAGCAACGCGCGCCACGGGCGCATCGGGCCCGATGATAAGCTCGCGGTCCATGCGCGGGACCCCTGGCCGCGTGCTCGTCGTCGCGCTCGCGCTTGTCGCGATCCCGTGCGCGCTTCTCCTCCCGCGCCTCCGCTTCGACCACAACACGCGATCGCTCCTCCGGGAGGACCCCGAGGAGGACGCGCGCGAGGCGGCGCTCGTCGCCTCCTTCGGCTCGGAGGACATCCTCCTCGTCGCCTACGAGGCGGACCCGCTCGACCCGGCGGCGTTCGACGAGCTCGAGGCGTTCACGGCGGAGATCGCCGGGATCGCGGGGCTCGAGGAGTGCTACAGCCTCGCGAGCGACGTGATCAGGTTCCCGCTCGGCCTCGCGCTCCGGCCGCTCCTGCGCGAAGACCTCGCGGTGCCCGCGCGGCGGGAGGCGGCCCGCCGGGCGCTCCTCGGCGCGACGATCTACAAGGGGACGATCTACAACGACGCGCTCGACGTGGTCGCGGTCGCGGCGACGATCCGTCCCGGGCCACGCGAGGCGCGGGAGAGGGCCGTGCGGGAGGTGCGCGAGGCGGCGCGCCGCCACGAGCGGGCGGGCCGGACCGTCCATGTCGCCGGCGTCACGGCGCTCTCGATGGACGCGTCGGAGTACGCGGTCGCGGACATGAAACGGATCGGCGCGCTGGCGCTCGCCGTGTCGGTGGCCGTCCTGCTGCTCCTCTGCCGCTCGCTGCTCGAGACGTTCGTCGCCGCGGCTGCGACGGCCCTCCCGCCGCTCTTCGCGCTTGCCGGCGCGGCCGCGGTCGGCCTGCCGGTGACCGCGCTCTCCGCGGCCCTCTTCCCCGTGCTCGCGGTCGTCGGCATCACCGGGAGCGTCCACGTCCTCGCCGCCTACGGCGAGGCGCGCCGGGGAGGCTCGGCCGCGGAGGACGCGGCGGCGCTCGTCGCCCGGCGGCTCGCGGGCCCGATCGTGCTCTCGTTCCTGACGACCGCGGCGGGGTTCCTGACGCTCGAGGCCACGGGCGTCCCCGCCTTCCGCGCCGGCGGACGGATCGTCGCCTTGGGGATGCTCTTCGCGATCCCCGTGCTCCTTCTCGGGATCCCCTCGGCGCTCGCGTGGGTGCGGCCGATGCCGCGCGACCGGCCCGGGCGGCTCCGGCGCGGCCTCGTGGCAACGGCCGCGTGGGCGGCGCGGCGGCGCGTCGCGGTCGCTCTCGCGAGCCTCCTTCTCTGCGCCACCGGCGCCCTCGCTCTCCCGCGCGCGCGGATCCGGGTCGACGTCCTCCAGACGTTCGAGCCGTGGAGCCGCATCGCGAAGACCTACGCGTTCCTCGAGGAGCGGCTCACGGCGACCGTCCCGGTCGATGCGGTGCTCGAGCCGCGGGAGGGAACGGCGGCCGAGGCGCTCCTCCGGGACCTCGACGCGTTCTCGGCGAGCTCGACCGGGGCCGGCGCGCAGAGCGCGATGAGCCTCGCGACGCTCGTCGACTTCGGCCGCCGCGCGAGCCCCATCCCCATCGACACGGCGGGGGCGCTCGACTACCTCCGGACGAACTTCGCATCGATCACGAACCGCTTCGAGGACCGGGAGCGGCGACGCTACCGCATCAAGATCCGCGTGCCCGACGCCGCATCGCCGTCGGTGCTCGACCGGTTCGAGGAGGCCGCGCGGCGCGCCTCGACCGGGACGATGGAACTCACCGGGCTCTACCGGCGCGCGGTCGGCACGACGAGGGATCTCGTCCGGAACCTCGCCGGGAGCGCGGTCCTCATGGCGGGCGTCGTCCTCCTCGCCGTGTCCATCGGGCTCCGCTCGTGGAGGCTCGGCGTCGCCGCGGTCGTGCCCAACGTGCTGCCGCCCCTCGCGGTCTTCGGCGCGGCGGCGCTCCTCGGGATCCTCCTCGACGTCTCCGCGGTCGCGGTCGGCGCGGTCTCGATCGGCCTTGCCGTGGACAACACCCTGCACGTCGCCTTCCGCCTCGCCCGCGAGCGGCGCGCGCTTCGCCCCCTCGACGAGGCGCTCCCCGAGGCGGTGGGCGCGGTCGGCCGGGCGGTCGTCCTCTCGACGGCCGTGCTCGCGGCAGGGCTCTTCTGCCTCTCGCTCTCGGCCTTCCTCCCGACCGCGCGGTTCGGCCTCTTCACCGGGGTCTCCGCCCTCGTCGCGCTGCCCGCGGCGCTCGTGGCGCTCCCCGCCTTCATCCGCCTCCTCCGGGCCCTCTGACAACCGCCTGTACAATCCCCCCGATGCGCCGCATCCTCCCCACGCTGCTCCTCCTCCTCGCCCCCGCCTGCGACAAGGACCCCGCGAAGGAGGTGCAGGGGAGCGGGGGGAAGCTCTCCCCCGCGCCCCCGAAGCCCCCCGAGTTCCCCACGACCGGAAGCCCCCAGATCCGGGAGATGCGCGAGAACCTCGTGGACGACGTGGCGTCGATGGAGAAGGATCTCGAAACCGGGAAGGTGCCCGAGAAGCGCTTCGTGGACGCCGCCCGGAAGGGCGTCGGGATCCTCCTGACCGCCGCGAAGATCGCCGTCGACCGGGAGGCGGAGGAGTCGGTGCGGCGCGAGCTCGCCATGCTGCGCGGGCAGCAGGCGACGTTCGACAAGGCGCGGAGCGACCTCGCCGAGGGGATCGTCGAGATCCAGGGCTATCTCGACCGGATCGAGCGCGGCGTCGACAAGCCGCCCGAGGGGTTCACGACCGACGAGCTCAAGGACCGCCTCGGGAAGCGGCAGGAGGAGCTCCGCGCGCTGGAGAAGCAGGAGACCGAGCTCCGCGCGCGCATGCAGGAGAAGGAGGATCTCCTCAACAAGGGGAACATCCCGCCGCAGGGCGCGACCGTCCTGACCCATGAGCTCGAGGCGGCGCAGGAGCTGGAGAAGCGGGTCGCCGCCCTGGAGGCTCGTCTTCCGAAGTGACTTCCTTGTGGGGGATGGGGCGCGGGGAAGGGTCCTCCTCCCCGGCCTCCGCCCGCCCGGCCGCGTACTCGCTCCGGAGCACGTCGAGGCTCTCGGCCGCGCGCTCGACCGTCCGGCGGCCGAAAAGCCCCTTCAGGGCGCGCAGGAACCCGCGTCCGGCCTTGCGGGATAGGGAGGGATGGCGGATATTCTCTGACAGGACTCCAAGTGTATCCGGAGGCTCCGGCGCGCAGGGGAACATGCGACGGGCGAACGAGGCCCGGCGGGCTCCGGGCCTAGGCAAGAAGGGAGAGCAGCGCACATGACGGGTTCCGAAGGACCGGATCGCCGGCGGGCACCCCGCATCCCGGAGCAGTGCCGTGTCGCCTTCCGCGCCATCCGCGAGGGGGCGGCCGACGCCAAGACGACCGCCGCACGCACGCTCAACCTCTCCGCCTCGGGTCTCTGCCTCGAGGCCCCGTCGCGCCTCGAGCGGGACCAGCACCTCGCCCTCGAGCTCTCCCTCGAGGGCCGCAAGGACCCCGTGGTCGCGGTCGGCCGGGTCGTCTGGTGCGACGAGGACGAAGGCGCGTACCGCATCGGCGTCTGCTTCACCTGGCTCCGGGACGAGGATCGCCGCGCGCTGCAGGTCATCTCCGAGTACGTGCGCGACCGGCTGTGAGATGCCCTTGAACTTCTCTTGGATCGTCGAGGGGCGCGTCGCCGGCATGGCGCGCCCGCGGCCCGGCGACCTGGACTGGCTCCGGGATCAGGGCGTGACCGCCATCCTCTCCCTGACCGAGAGCAGCCCCGACCTCGCCGGGTTCGACGTCCACCACATCCCGGTCGTCGATATGACGAGTCCGACGCTCGACCAGCTCCGCGACGCGGTCGGGTTCATCCGCCGGGTCGTGCACGGCGGCGGCGCCGTCGTCACGCACTGCACGGCGGGCATGGGGCGCACGGGCACGATCCTCGCCGCGTACCTCGTCGGCGAGGGGCTCCCGGTCGAGGAGGCGCTGCGGCGCGTGCGCGAGCTCAGGCCCGGCTCCGTCGAGACGCTCGAGCAGGAGGAGATCCTCTCGACCTACGCGGCCTCGCTGCAGGACGGGACGCGGTGAAGCGGGTGCTTGTCGTGGGGGCGAAGGGGCGCGTCGGCTCCCTCGTCGTCAAGGGCGTGGAGGCGGCGAAGGATCTGGAGCTCGCGGGGGCCGTCGACCTCGGGGACGACCTCGGCGCCGTGCTCGCCCGGACGAAGCCTCACGTCGCCGTCGACTTCACGACGCCGGTCTCCGTCTTCGGCAACGTCTCCGCGATCCTGCGCGCGCGCGTCCACGCCGTCGTCGGGACGACGGGCCTCGACGAGGACCGGCTCGGGCAGCTCGACGCGATCGCGCGCGAGCACGGCGTCGGGTGCCTCGTCGCCCCGAACTTCGCGCTCGGCGCCGTCCTCATGATGCGCTTCGCGGAGGAGGCGGCGCGCTTCTACCCGTGGGTCGAGGTGATGGAACGCCACCACGAGAAGAAGCTCGACGCCCCGAGCGGGACGGCCTTCGAGACGGCGCGCCGGATCGCGCGGTGGCGGAAGGCGCCGCCCGCCGTCGTCGCCGAGAAGGAGACCGCGCCGGGCGCGCGCGGCGGGCGCGTCGAGGAGGTGGCCGTCCACTCCATGCGGCTCCCCGGCTCGATCGCGCACCAGGAGGTCTGGTTCGGCGGCCCCGGCGAGACCCTCGTGATCCGCCATGACACCGTGGACCGCGAGGTCTTCGTGCCCGGCGTGCTGCTCGCCGTCCGGAAGATCGACGGGATGAAGGGCCTCGTGCGCGGCCTGGAGCCCCTCCTGTGGCCCCGAAGCTGAGCTCGGTCTGCGTCACGGAGCCGGAGGGGGACGTCCGGCGCGCCCTCGAGACCGCGGCCCGCGCGATGTCGGGCGGCGCGAGCGCGATCCTCGTGCGCCGCCCCCTGGCGACGGCGCGCGAGGTCTTCGCGCTCGTGCGCCAGCTCCGCCCGTCCACGCGCGCCGCGCACTGCCTGCTGCTCGTCAGCGACCGCGCGGACGTCGCGGTCGCGGCGGACGCGGACGGCGTCCATCTCGGCGCACGCTCGCTCCCGGTCGTGTCGGCGCGCCGCGTCGTCGGCTCGCACCTCCTCGTCGGCCGCTCCGTGAGGAACCTCGACGAGGCCGGGCAGGCGGAGGAGGAAGGCGCCGACTACCTCTTCCTCGGCCCGGTCTTCCCGACCCCGTCCCACCCGGGCGAGCCGGCGCTCGGCCTCGGCCCCCTGCGCGAGGCGGCGCTGCGGGCACGGATCCCGGTCGTCGGGATCGGCGGGATCACGAGCGACAACGTGCGGCTTGTCGCGCAGACGGGCGCGCGCGGCGCGGCGGCGATCGGCGCCTTCCACGTCCCGTCGGACGCCGCGGAGACCGCCCGCGCGTTCCGCGCCGCCTTCCCGGCATGATCCGGACCGCGACGATCGCCCGCATCGTCCGCTTCGCGATCCTCCTCGCGGCGGTCCTCACCGCCGCGATGTTTTTCCGCGCATGGGGTCGCCACGCGATCCCCGAAGGGGACCACTCGATGGAGCCGGCCTATCCGGCGGGCTCGCGGGTGATGACGGAGAAGCTCGCCCCCGGAGCCCCCCTCGATCGCGGCACGGACGTGGTCTACCGGATGGAGAAGGACGGCACGACCTACGAGCGCTTCGGCCGCGTGCGGGCGATTCCCGGCGACGAGATCGGTGCGAAGGACGGCGTGCTCACGGTGAACGGCGAGCCCATCGGCCCGATCGCGATCCCCGGCGAGCCGATGGGGAGGGTGCCCGAGGGAACCGTCCTCATCCTCGCCATCAACCCGCTCGAGAGGCGGTACCCCGATTCGCGGACGCTCGGGTGGATCCGGCGCGAGGACGTCCTGCGCGTGATCCGCGTCGGGATGCGGTAGTCCCGGGGCACACCGGCCTCGCAGTTCGGCCCGCGAAGCCTACACTGTCGGTGGCCACGCCATGGAGGCGCTCGGGCTCCTTCTCTTCCTCCTCGTGCTGAGCATCCCCGTGTGCGCGTTCGTCGCGCTCGGGCTCGCGATCGGCGCGCGGCGGCGTCTCCATGAGGCGAACGACTACTGGAGGAAGCGCGTCCGCGAGCTCACGCTCCGGATGGAGGAGCTCGAGAGCCGGCAGGCCCCGCCGCGCGCGCCCGCGGCCCGCGCGGCCCCGCCGGCGCCCGTCGTGCGGCCCGCGCCGGTCGCGCCGCCGCGCGAGCAGGAGCCGGCGGCGGCGCCGGAGCCGCGGCCTGCGCCGGCGCCCGTCCCGCGCGCGCCGGAGCCGGAGCCCCTCGTCGAGGAGATGCCCGCGCTCGCCGCGGTGCCCGAGACCCGCGCGAAGGGACCGTCGCTCGAGGAGCGGATCGGCGGCCGCTGGTTCAACTGGGTCGGCATCCTCGCGATCCTCTTCGGCGTCGCGTACGCGATGAAGTTCTCCTTCGAGCAGGGCTGGATCACGCCGGTCATGCGATTCTGGGGCGGACTCCTGCTCGGCGCGGGGCTCCTCGGCGCGGGCGCGCTCTCCGACCGGCGGAGCTACGCGATCCTCGCGCGCGGCTTCTGGGGCGGCGGCATCGGCGTCCTCTTCGTCGTCTTCTTCGCCGGCTTCAAGCTGCTCCTCGTGGACGGCGAGCCGATCCTCTCCCGCGGCGCCGCGTTCGGGGGCATGGCGGCAACGGTCGTCGTCGGCGTCCTCATCGCGATCCGCTACGACACGCGCACGACCGCCGTGCTCTCGGCGATCGGCGGCTACCTGACGCCGATCCTCCTCCGGACCGGCGTGCCCGACCAGGTCTTCCTCTTCACCTACCTGCTCATCCTCACGGGCGGGCTCCTGTTCCTCGGCTACTGGAAGCGGTGGGGGTTCCTGCGGCTGCTCACGTTCCTCGTCGTCGTCGGCTACTTCGCGGGCTGGTGGATCACGGAGGGCACGGGCGCGCCCTGGGCGATGCTCCTCTACCCGAGCATCCTCTTCCTCTTCTTCGCGACGGAGATCCTCGCGTGGAGCGTCTGGCGCCGCCTCGCGGACGACAGCCTCTCCTACGTCGTCCTCGGCCTCGCGGCGACCTTCCACGCGCTCTCGGGCCTGAAGGTCCTCGACCTCCACTTCACGGCGTTCCGCGGCGCGTTCCTGCTCGCGACCTCCGCGTACCTGGCTCTCGGCGCGCGGTGGATCGCCCGGCGCCACGCCGAGGACCGGCCGCTCGCGCTCTGCTACGGCTACGCCGCGGGCATCCTCTTCCTGCTCGCGCCCGCGTTCGAGGAGAGGCTCCATGGCCCATGGATCGCCTGCGCGTGGGCGATGGAGGCCGCCTTGCTGGATCGGTGGGGGGCCCGGGGGCACCCGAGGGGCTTCGCGTATGCCGGATACGCGCTCGCGACCGCGCGGCTGCTCGCGTACGACACGCCGCGCGAGCTCGCCGACGTGATCCCCTACGCGCCCTTCTGGAACGGGCGCGCGCTCGCGTACGCGATCGTCGCCGCGGCGCTCGCGTTCGGGTGCTGGCGCTCGCTCCGACGCGAGCGGGAGGGCGCCGTGCCCGACGCGGAGCACCTCGCCGCGACCATGCTCTGGATCGCCGCGCTGTCTTTGCCCGCGGTCCTCCTCTCGCTCGAGCTCGCGCAGGCGATGCGGGTCTACGTCGAGCCCAGGTACGGGGGCGCGAAGGACGCGTACGAACACCAGGCATCGCACTGGATGACGCTCCTCTGGGCGGCCTACGCGACGCTCGTCGCGACGGTCACGGGACGGCGCGGGCGGAGGGTGCTCAGGGACGCGGCGCTCGCGTTCGGCGCGTTCGTGGTGGTGCACTTCGTGGTGCGGGGCCTCGTCGAGACCTACGTGACGCAGGGGACGCCGCTCCTCAACTCGCGGTTCGGCGTGAGCGTCGCGGTCGCGCTCTCTCTCGCGTGGGCCGCCCGCGAGTTCCGCTTCGTCCCGGCGCGCGGGGCCGCGCACCTCTTCCTCCTCGCGGCCCTCTCGATGGAGTGGGTCGACCTCTGCGCGGTGCGCCGGATCGGGGAGACGGGGTTCCTCACGGGGGCGCCCTGGTACGGGCTCTCGATCCTCGTCCCGGCCTACGGGACGGGGCTCCTTGCCCTGGGCTCGCCGTCGCTGCGCCCGCTCGGGCTCGTGCTGGTCGCGGGGGCGGCGGCGAAGTTCCTCGCGCTCGACATCGCGGTGGTGGGGCAGCGGAGCGTGCTCGAGCTGCGCCTCCTCGCGGGCGCGGCGGCGGCCGCCGCGTGCTTCTTCGCGGGCGCGCGTGCGTCCTCGACTTTCGTACGGCTCCTCGGACACGCGACGATCCTCGCCGCGCTGAGCGCGGACCTCCTCGACTTCGCCTTCCGGCAGGCGTGGGCGAACGGCGCGTGCGCGATGATCGGGCTCTGGTCCCTCTACGGCATCTGCGCGCTGCGGATCGGGTTCCTGCGGACGCGCCCGCACCTGCGCGGGCTCGGCCTCGCCCTCCTTGGGCTCGCGGCGCTCGCCGGGCTCACCATGCTTCCGTCCGGCGACCGGGCGGCGGATCTCTTCCTGCACGCGCGGTTCCTGGGCCTCGGCGCCTGCGCGGCGGGCATGCTGCTCGGCGCGGAGCTCTACCGCCGCGCCGCCCCCGGAGCCCCCCTTCTTCGTCTGGGCGGGCTGAAGGAGAGCCCCGCCGTGGCCGTGCCGCTCTCCCTCGGCGGCCATGCGCTCGTGATGCTTCTCCTGACGCTCGAGGCGGCGGACCGCTTCCATCTCGAGGGCGCGCAGGAGCACATGCGGCAGCTCTCCTACTCGCTGATCTGGGCGGTGTACGCGATCGGGATGGTCGTGGGCGGGTTCCTGCGGCGGTACCGGCCGGTCCGGCTGATGGCGCTCGCGGTGCTCGTCGGCACGATCGTCAAGGTGTTCGTCTTCGACCTGTCGTTCCTCGAGAACCCGTACCGGATCCTCTCGTTCCTCGTGCTCGGCGCGATCCTCGTCGCGGTGTCGTTCCTCTACCAGAGGTACCGGCACGTCCTAGCGTGATCGCGTACGATGCGCGGCCGTGCGGTGGCTCCTCGCGCTCTCGCTCGCGGCGTGCTCGACGACGGACACGTACGACCCGGAGAAGGAGAGATCCGACCTGCTTCGAGGGCTGCGCGAGGCTCATGGGGACGCGAACCTCGTGGCCGACGGCCGCCACTACATGGTCTCGCCGGAGGCGCTCCAGAGGGAGATCCGGACGTTCACGAGCGAGCTCGCGGACGCCGTCGAGGCGGGGTGGGGCTCGGGACGGGACTCGTCCTCCGTGTCCGGCCGGGAGCCGGTCATCGCGGAGCCGTGGCTCGAACGCGGCCTCCGCGTCAACGACATCTCCGTCGTGGCGTGCCGCGCGGATCGCGCGACGTTCTACCGGGTCTTCATCGAGCGGCCGCCGGAGACGGGCTACTCGATCCAGGTCGTTCGCGGGACGCCCGCGGTCGACGCCGCATGGGAGGGTCTCGTCGCCGCCGCGCGCGCGCAGGCGGTGTTCACGGACACGTTCGGACCCATGGGCGAACTCATCCGCCCCGGCTCGCGTTCCATCCGCGGCACCGGTCGCCCCCCGGACCCCCCTCCCTCCGGATCCCCGTAGCTGGCGGCCCCGGCACGGGCGCGCTAGCCTCATGCCGTGCGCGAACTGGAGCTTGTCCGCTGGGTCATGGAGCGCGCCGAGGCGACGGGCGACGACTGCGCCGTCCTCGACTGCCCGGGATGGGGCACGCTGCTCGTCACCACCGACTCCGTCATCGACGGCGTCCACGCCCGCTGGCACGTCGACGGCCCGGGCGCGTTCGGCTACAAGGCGATCGCCCGCGGCCTCTCCGACATCGCCGCCATGGCGGGCGAGCCGAGGTGGGCCGTGCTCGCCGCCTGCCTCCCGCACGACGTCACCGAGGAGGAGGCGCAGGCGCTCTACGCGGGCGCCGAGCGCGCGGGGTGCAAGCTCGTGGGGGGGGACACCGCCTTCGGCCCGACGCCCTACGCCGTCGGCACCGTGATCGGGAAGGCTCACCGGAAGGGGCCCGTGCTCCGCTCCGGCGCGCGGGTGGGAGACTGGATCGTCGTCACGGGCCCGCTCGGCGGGTCGCTCGCGAGCGGGAAGCACAAGACCTTCGTCCCGCGCGTCGCCGAGGCTCGCGAGTTGCACGAGACCTGCGACCTCTCCGCGATGATCGACGTCAGCGACGGGCTCTCGACCGATCTCCACCACATCCTCCGCGCCTCGCGCGTCGGCGCGCGCGTCGACGCCGCCGCCATCCCGCGCACGGAGGGCGCGACGCTCGGGAACGCGCTCGACGACGGCGAGGACTACGAGCTCCTCGCCACCGTCCGGCCGGGACCGCTCCCGCCGTTCGCCACGCGCATCGGCGTCGTCACCGCTAAGGACGCGATCCTCGTCCATCCCGACGGGCGCGAGGAGCCGCTCGTCGCACGGGGCTATGAGCACGGTCGTTAGCCGCTCGCCCGCGGAGACGAGGGCGCTCGGCAAGGAGCTCGGGAAAACGCTCCGCGCGGGCGACGTCGTGCTGCTCGAGGGCGAGCTCGGCGCGGGCAAGACGACCTTCGCGAAGGGGATCGCGGACGCGTGCGGCGTGACCGTCGAGGTGCGGAGCCCCACGTTCGCGCTCATGCACCGCTATCGCGGCAAGCCCGACGTGGTCCACGTCGATCTCTACCGCGAGAAGAGCGCGGCGTCACTCGACGACCTCGCGCTGGACGAGGCGGGCGATCCGGCGATCGTGGTCGTCGAGTGGCCGAAGGACCTCGCGGCCGCCGCGTGGCCCAACGCACGTCGCATCCGCTTCGAGCACGTGGATGAGACCACGCGGCGGATCATCAGCTGACAGGTACCTAGTCAACCGGTGCATGGCACCGCATGACAT
>WYBS01000231.1 GCA_011525755.1 Planctomycetaceae bacterium | reverse complement strand
CCGGCTACGAGCGGGCGAAGGTCGCCGCGGAGATCCACCGCATCTACCTCGCGCGCTACGGCCGCGTCGGTCTCTTCGCCGACCACCTGTTCAACGAGCCGATGCTCGGCATCCTCGCCGAGCGCGCGGGCGTCGCGGCGCCGCGGCTGCCCGAACCGGAGGGCCGCTTCACGGTCGCGGGCGACGTCGACGAGGTGAAGGCGCGGGTCGCCGAGCTGAAGGCGGACATCAACCTGCTGAACCTCATGAACGGGCTCCACCTCGAGCGGGAGCAGCTCGCGTCCGTCCGCAAGGCGGCACGCGCGTGCGCGACCGCCGGGCGCCCGGAGGAGGATGATGCCGGACGCCTCGCGGCGCTCCGCGAGGTCCGCGACGCCCTCCGCCGCGGCGAGGCCCCCCCGGCCGCCGCGCGCGCGAAGCTCCAGAGCGACGCCGAGAAGCGCGGCTGGGGCTACGTCGCCGCGCGCCGCCGCGAGATCGAGGAGGCCCGCGCGAAGGGAGTCGACGTCCTGGTCGGCGCCCTGACGCCCGAGCAGGGCGAGGTGATCCGCACCTACGCGCCGTGCCTCGTGCCGCCGAGGAACCTCCGCGACCCGGTTCGCGCCGGGCAGGCGAACGACACGGAGGCGCTCGAGTCCCTCGTCGACGGGCTGCGCGCGCTCGACCTCTCCGGCGACCCGCGCGCCGCCGCCGACCGCGTCGTCCGCGCGATCGAGCTCCACGACGGGAAGCTCCCGGCGTCGGAGCGCAACGCGCGCCTCGCGCTCGTCGTGCGCGTCGCCCGCGAGGCGCAGTCGCTCGACGACGTCGCCTACGCGTCGCGGCGGGCCGAGCTGGCCCTCCGGCTTTGCCCCGTCAACCGCATGGAGACGCTCAAGGAGCGCCTCCTCGAGCTCGACGGCGAGGAGAAGGTGATCCGGGAGAAGATCGCCGCGTTCCTGCTCGACCCGAGGATCGTCCCGCTCTGCGAGGACCGCATCGCGCGCCTCGGCAAGGCGTCCACCGCGAAGGTCGACGTGCCGAAGGCCGAGAAGTGCGAGGAAGGGGAGTGCGGCAAGCCGTAGCCCGAAGGCGGCAATGGCCCGTCGCGGCAGCGGCCGTTGCCGGCCTGGCTAGGGGGATGGGGCGCGGGGAAGGGGAACGCCCGCGAGCGAGAGAAGCTTCACGCCCGCGACGGTGAAGCACGCGCCGGTGGTCCCGAGGGCCGGGACGAGGAAGGTGCCGAACACGAGCGCCGCGACCGCCGCGCCGAGGAGGTCCCACGCGTAGAGGCGCGGTGCGCGCGCGGGCGCAGCCGCGGCGGCCACGGCGAGCGTCGCCCCTCCCAGCGCGCCCACCCCCATCGCGAGCCCGACGGCGGTCCACCGCCCCGCCCAGGGGAGCGCGAGCAGGACGCCGATCGCCGACCCGGCAAACACGGCATCGACGACCCAGCGCCGCGCACGCGCCTGCGCGCCGATCGCGAGGCCCGCCATGAACGCCGCCGCGAGCAGCGCAAGATCCCCGTAGAGCGCGCCGACCCGCGCCTGATACGCCATGAGGACCGTGACCCAGAGCCCCATCGATGCCGCGCCGGACGTCGCGACGGAGAGCACCGGACCGCGCGCGAGGACGGCGAGGAGCCCGACGAGGACGAGCAGGAAGAGCGGCGCATGCGGCGCGAGCCGCGTCGCCCGGCCGAGAAGCGGCGCATCGGCCTCGCGCGCGAGGGCCGCAGCGGAGAGGAGCACGGCCCCGGGGTGCAGGTCCTCGTTGGGCAGCGGCACGGGCGCGTCGCCCGGAGGCTCGCGCGGCGCGACGTCAAACGGGACGGCCGGCCTCGGCCGGGCGGGATAGTCCCGGTAGGCCGCGGTCACGCGAAGGACCTCCTCCGGCGCGAACTCCTCGGCGAAGAAGTCCTGCGCGTGGTGGCGGAGGACGATGCCGCGCTCGAGGAGCCGGACCGAGAGCGTCGCCGGATCGACGTCGGGCGCGCCGGACAGGAGGAGGTCGTGCGTACCGGGCAGCACGACCGCGCCGCCGAGCGCCCGGAAGACCGAGACGTTTCTCGCCATCACCTCGCCCTCGCGCTCGTTCGGCGCGGCGGGCAGGGTGAACGCGAGGAACCCGCCGGGCGCGAGCCGGACCGCCTCGAAGAACTCGTGCGTGAAGGCCCGGTTGGAGGAGAGGGTGAGGGGCTCCGGGGAGAGGGAGAGGACGACGTCGCGCGGCTCCTCGGCCGCGATCCGCCGCGGGTCGCCGATCCGGACGCGGGCGCGCGCGAGGGCCAGGCGATCGGCCTCGGGGAGGTCCTCGCGGACGATCGCGAGGATCCGCTCGTCCTCGAACGCGACCTCGAGCGTCTCCACCGGGTGGCGCAGGCACTCCCGGAGGATCCCGGAGAGCCCCGGCCCGAGGACGAGGACGCGGCGCGGGGCCGGGTGGGCCGCGAGGACGACGTTCACGAAGGCCTCGGCGAGGGCGTCGTCGGGCGAGGTCATGGCGAGCTGCCCGCCGACGAAGAGAGCGCGCTGCTCGCCGCGCCGGAGCCAGAGGAGACGGCCGTAGGGCGATTCCTCGACCCGGAGCGGCTCGCTCCCCCTCCAGATCCCGCGCGCGCGCCGCTCGAGCAGGAGGCCGTCGGCGGGGTACGCGAGCGGGACGAGCAGGAGGAGCGCGAAGCCCCTGCGCGTCGTCGAGGCGACGCACAGCGCGCCGGCCGCCGCCACCAGCGCCATGGCGGGTACGCGGTCGAGGAGCAGCAGCGTGAGCAGCGCCCCCGCACCCCCCGAACCTCCCGCCTCCAGCGCTATCGCGCGCCGGGCGGGCGCCCGCCGGAGCACGCTGCCGAAGAACGCGCCGGGGCCGTAGGCCATCGGCAGCGCGAGGAGCGACGCGAGCGGCGCCCAGCCGCCGGGCGTGACGGGGAGCAGGCGGAGGAGGGGCACGAGGAGGAGCGGCAGGAGGGCGAGCGCGGCCGCACCCTGCGGGGCGCCGCGCCACGTGAGCGCGCCGAGCGCGCCGCCCGTGAGCCACGCGGCGAGCGCGAGGCCGAGGATCGCCTCGCCGCCGCGCGCGACCTCGAGCACCTCGCGGAGGCAGATGGCCTGCGCCGTCTGCGCCGCGACGCCCGCCGCCGCGGCCGCGACGAGGAGCCGCGCTAGGCCCAGATCCCCGGGAGCCTGCTCTTGCAGCGCGGGCACGCGCCGTCTTGTACCCGATTCTCGAGGATCTTGAAGCCCACGCGGCGCACGAGCACCGTCTTGCACCTCGGGCAGGAGGTCGCGCTCCCCTCGTGCGGCGCGACGTTGGTCGTGTAGACGAACTTGAGCCCGAGATCGAGCGCCTGCTCGCGGGCGCGCGTGATCGTCGGCACGGGCGTCCACGGGAGGTTCTT
>WYBS01000008.1 GCA_011525755.1 Planctomycetaceae bacterium | reverse complement strand
CGCCGAACATCGTCTTCGCCGACGCCGATCTCGACGCCGCGACGAAGGGCGCCATCGCGGGCGTCTTCTACAACAAGGGCGAGGTCTGCGCCGCGGGCTCGCGCATCCTCGTCGAGGAGAAGGTCGTGAACGACTTCGTCGAGATGCTCAAGGCGCGTGCCGCGAAGATGTCGCACGGCGACCCGCTCGACCCGAAGACGCGCCTCGGGCCGCAGGCGTCGAAGGCGCAGCTCGACACCGTCTTGAAGTACGTCGCGCGCGGGCGCGAGGACGGCGCGCGGCTCGTGCAAGGCGGCCGCCACGTGCCCATCAACGGCAAGGGCTACTTCGTCGAGCCGACGATCTTCGACCGCGTGACGAACGACATGACGATCGCGCGCGAGGAGATCTTCGGGCCGGTCGCGAGCGTGATCGCGTTCAAGGACGAGGCCGAGGCGCTCCGGATCGCGAACGACAGCGAGTTCGGCCTCGCGTCGGGCGTGTGGACGCGCGACGTCGGGCGCGCGCACCGCGTGGCGCGCGGGCTCAAGGCCGGCACGGTGTGGGTCAACACCTACAACGTGTACGACCCGGCGGCGCCGTTCGGCGGCTGCAAGCGGAGCGGCTTCGGCAGGGAGCTCGGGTCGGCGGCGCTCGAGCACTACACGGAGGTGAAGTCCGTGATCCAGTCCCTGCAGTAGCGGAGAGAGGGCCCCCGCCTTACCTAGGCATACGGTGCCTGGCACCGTATGCCTACCTACTTCATCTTCCGCTTCATGAGCTCGGCGCCGAAGATGCCGGTGACCTCCATGAGCTTCGACGCCCTCTCGATTTCGGCCTGGCTG
Organism: Planctomycetaceae bacterium; assembly: GCA_011525755.1. Classification (GTDB taxonomy): domain Bacteria; phylum Planctomycetota; class PLA2; order PLA2; family PLA2; genus PLA2. The sequence goes on along the minus strand of WYBS01000008.1, from coordinate 53,093 downwards.
GGCTCGCCGTCGTGGGAGGCGGCTTCCATCTCCTTCGCGTACTTCCCGATCTCGTCCATCTTCTTCTCGAGCTCCGCCACGCTCATGCCCGCGGCTTCCTTCCGGAGCTCGTCCCCGGACTTCTTCATGTCCGCCTCGACGCCACCCCCGCCGCAACCGGCGGCGAGGACAAGGGCGGCGACGGAGATGCTCGTGATGAATCGGCGCATGTTCGGAGGAGAGTACCGGCCGGAGCCTCCGCCGGCTAGGGGGCGTTCGGGTCGAGGGAGGGGGCGCGGGGGAGGGGCTCCGCGGGTCGCGCGCGGACCGGGGCGTCCGCCTCCGTGGGCACCCGCTTCGCGTCCGTCCTCGGCGTACCTCCGCGACCGAGGATGCGTCACGCCGGACGGCAGACCACCGCCCAGAGCGTCGAGAAGGGGCCGAACCCCTTCGTGTGGATCCGTTCGACCCGGAGGCCCCCGCCGAGGAGCTCCCTCGCGAGCTCCTTCCGCGTCATCAGGTACTCGGGCGTCTTCCCGCGCAGCCGCTTGCCGAGGTGCTTCAGCGCCCACTTGTTGCAGTTGAAGCAGAGCACGAGCGGCCCCCGGCAGACGCGCGCGAGCTCGCGGTAGACGAGGGGGCGCACGTCCTTCGGGATCAGGTGGAAGAGGCGCATCGTGAGCACCGAGTCCACGCTCTTGTCCGGCAGCGGCATGCGCGTCGCGTCCGCGGCGGCCCAGCCCAGCACGCCCGGGATCCCCCCCGCCTTCCCCTGAGCGATCCGGATCATCTCGGGCGCGATGTCCGCGCCCACCACGCGGTAGCCGCGTGAGAGGAGGAACCCCGTGAACCGCCCGGTCCCGCACGGAATGTCGAGGACGAGGCTCCCGGGCGGCACCTCGCGGAACGCGCGCCGGAGCACCGCGCAGCGCATGCGGTGCTTGAGCGTGCCCTTGAGGAAGCTCCGGTAGCGCCCCTCGTAGTACTCCGCGTATCCCTCGCGGCGGAACCGCTCGTTGGAACGCTGCTGCCATGCCTCGGCCACGCGCTGCAGGATGCCGCACCCTGCAAGGAAGCGGGCGCCGCGCGCCGGCGATCAGGAGGGGGTCCGGGGGCGGCGGGCGCGCAGCGCGGCCGCGAGAGCCGCGTCCTTCACCTGCCGCGCGGCCGCGCGGAAGAACCTCGCCGCCCCCGCACCCCCCAGCGCATCCTCGATGCCCGAGAGCACCGCCTCCGCGTGGCCGTGGTCGGCCACGAGCTTGGTGACGATCCGGCCGGGCGTCCTCAGCCGCGCGGTGCCGACGTCCACGACGACCGGCGGACCGCCGTTGTCCGGGAACATCGCGTTGCCCGGCCCCATCGTGCTGCCCGGGACCCGCCAGAAGGGGCCAAGCGTCCCGAGCCGATTCGAGATCGTCAGCCACATCCGCGCGAGCTCGCGGATGCGAGCGGGATCCCCGACCCTCGCGGCGCTCGTGCCCTCGATCAGCTCCTCGGTGTACGCCTCGCGGCCGGCGAGGACCAGGTGCGCGCCGAACCGCGGGGTCACGCCCTCGCCCGAGAGCGCCCTCAGCCGCTCGACCTCGCGCCACTTGAGCGTGCCCCGCGGCCGCAGCCACAGGAACCCCTTCCTGGGCGCGTGCTTCAGGACGAACGGCCCCGCCTCGGTGTCGACGCGATCGACGGCCTTGTTGTCCCCCGGCTCGCCCCCGAGCGGCCGCACGCGGAGCGTCCCCGCTTCGGACACGCCGAGGACGTTCCGGAGCGTCGCCGCGAGGAACGCCGCGTCGCCGAGGAACGCCGCCACGATCGCCCGCTCGTCCGCGGGCACGGCGGCATCGAATTCGATCACGGGGGAAGCATAGCGCGGTCGAACCCCGTTGCTACGATCCCGCTCGTGGGCGTCGATGCGGCGCGCGCGCTCGTCCCGGACTGGGTCCTGCCGGCGGCCGCGGCCGCCCACGCGTGCGCCGCGTTCCTCCCGACCTTCGCGCTCTGCGCAGGACTCTTCGCCCGCTCCCGCCGCGCCGACGCGCTCAAGGCGCCGTGGCCGCTCCGCGCGCGCGCCCTCTACCCCTCGCGCGCGACCCTCCTCCTCGCGAGCTTCGTGCTGCCGGCATCGCTTCTCGTGACCGTGCCGAGATCGAGGGGCGACCTCCTCGGCGACGAGGTTCCCGTCGCGCTCTCCGCCGCGGCGGGGTCGGCCGCGGCCGCGGTCTTCTGGCGCCGCCGGCTCTCGCGCCTGCTCGTCGGCAGCGCTTGGACGTTCCGGCGCGCGCTCCTCGGCGTGGCGACGCGCACGCTCGTGATGTACCCGCACCTCTGGGCGCTGGCCGCGGCGGCGATCGCGATGCCGCGGCGCTTCGGGCCCGCGGCCGCCGCCCTCCTCGCCGCGGCGACCGTCGCGGTCCTCTTGCTCGCGCGCGGGGGCGGCTTCCGGATCGCGCGCGCGCTCGGCCTCGCGCCGCCCGCCCCGCCCGAGGTCGCGGACGACCTCCATGCGGCGGCGGCGCGCGCCGGGATCCCGCTCGCGGGGGTCCACGTCCTCGAGCTGCCCGAGGCGAACGCGTACGCGCTGCCCTTCGCGGGCCGCATCGGCTTCACGCGATCCGCGCTCCGAAAGCTCGAGCGGCGGAGCATCCTCGCGATCGGGCACCACGAGATCGCCCACCTCGCCGAGCCCTCGCGGGCGCGCCTCGCGCGCTCGGCCGCGACCCTCGCCCTCGTGCCCCTCCTCCTCGCGAGGCCGCTGGCCGCGACGGGCGGGCTCGCGGCCGTGCTGCTCGCCGTCGTCGCGGCGCTCCTCCTCGGGCGGATCCTCGGCCGGACGCTCCGCGCGCTCGAGACCCGCGCGGACGAGGGCGCGAAGGAGGCCGCGCCCGAAGGCCACGTCTACGCGGAGGCGCTCGCGGAGCTCTACCGCCTGAACCTCGTCCCCGCGGTCTCGCGCGCCACCACGCACCCGCACCTCTACGACCGGCTCGTCGCGCTCGGCGCGCCGCCGCCCTACCCGCGCCCTCCGCCGCCGTCGCGCGCGAAGCTCCTCGGCCTCTACGGCGTCGTGGTCGTCCTCGCCGTGGCCCTCGCGCTCTCGGGCAGCATCGCGGCGGCCTTCGCGGACGGGCATCCGTGGGTGGCGGTCGCGCTCGACGGCGGGAGCGCCCGCGACGCCGGCGACCTCGCGAGGTGCCTGCACGCGTCCGGTCGTTTCGACGAGGCCGCGACGTTCTATGCCGCCGCCGCGGAGCTCGAGCCGGACCGGCCGCACTGGCCCGCGTACCGCTCGATGTCGCTCGCCGCGCTCGGCCGGGTGGACGACGCGGTCGCCGCGTTCCTCGATGCCGACGAGCGCGCGAGGCGATGGCCCGGCGCCTGCGCGGACGTCCTCGCGGCGGCGCAGGGGTGCATCGAACGCGCGCGCCGCAGGTGAGGGAAGGCGGGGGGCTCCGGGGCCCCCCGCCGGGCTCGACGGACTACGCCGGCTTCACGGCGATGCGCTTCGGAAGGACTTCCGCCTTCTTCGGCAGCTGGATCGTGACGAGGCCGTTCCTCGCGGTCGCGTCGATCTTCGCCGCGTCCACCGGGAAGGGGAGCGGGATGCGACGGCGGAACTCGCCCGTGCGCCGCTCGAAGCGGTACCAGCTGCTCTCCTTCGGCGGCTCCTCGACGGGCTTCTCGCCGCTCACCTCGAGGTGGTCGCCGGTCACGGACAGGTTGATCTTCGCCGGGTCGACGCCGGGCGCCTCGAGCTTCACGATCACGGATTCCGCCGTCTCGAACATGTCGACGACCGGGATCCAGCCGCTCTCCGCGCCGCGCGCGAGCGGCCCGTCGCCCAGCACGTCCTGGAAGAGCCGGTTCATGCGGTCCTCGAGGGCGGCGAGGCCCTCGAGCCCGGTCAGGCGGATCAGGTTGGCCATTGGCATTCACCTCCCATTCAAAACCGCGGCTCCCGCCGGGGGAACCGCTCCCCCGCGTCGCCACGCGCAGGGTCCGAATGCAAGGTGTGTGCCATCGCACGGCGCCGGGACGGCACGCGGGGGGCTTTGTCAGATTGACAGGCCCGCGGGCGAGAAGCCCTGTCAGCCGGAAGAAGCTACCGCTCCGCGACCGTCATCTCCGCGGTGAACACGTGTGTCATCTCGAGCGCCCGGTTCCAGGGTTTCCGCGCGTCGTCGAGCGCGTCCCAATCCGGATCGCACGTCTGCTTCACCGACTGCCGGTCGAAGCGGTACGTGATCTCGATCGTGTAGGTCCCGGGTTCCGGGACCTCCCATCCTTCGATCCACTTCTCGTCGTGCATGTAGCGCGAGAGGGGGGTCTCGAACCCCCACTTCGCGCCCGGCGGGAGCTCGACGTACTTCACGTCCCCGATCCAGCGCTTCGACCGGCCGCGACCCCAGCGCCCGATGCGGAGGCTCCGCTTCAGCTCGTTGCCCTTCGCGTCGAGGATCCGCATCGAGAAGCAGGGCCAGAGGACGACCGTCTCCGTCCCGCGGTTCGTGACGCCGATCGAGAGCTTCATGTCGTCGCCGTTCACGTGCGCGAGAGAGAGCCGCATCCGCGGGACGCCTGCGTGGAACCGGAGGCCATGGGGCTCGCGCCGCCCGATCTCCTTCACGATCGCGTCCACGTGCTCCCTGATCGCGGGGTCCGCGGCGGCGGCGGCACGCAGCTCCCCGAGGGCGGGCGTGCCCCGCGCGACGAGCGAGCGCGCGGCGGCCTCGCGCGTGGCCGGGTCCTTGAGCTTTCCGAGGAGCGGATCGGGCTCGCCCGCAAAGAGGGGAAGGGCGAGGAGGAGGAGCGCCGTCGTGCGGATCATCCTTCCTTTGACGCGATCCGCGCGGCGCGGTTCCCGGGGAAGAGGGGATGGGGCCCGGGGAAGGGAGCCGGAGGGGTCCCGCATGCGCGGTTCCCCTCCGGCCGAAGTCGGGAGGCCTATTCGTTGCGGATCACCCCGCCCGGATCGCCCGGGAAGCCGTGGCCGGGACCGTCCCCCTTCTCGTTCACGGTGTAGGTTCCCGCGCCCGCGGTCTCCGTGCCGCCGTCGTCATGCTCGACGGTGACGGACACCGTGTACTCGCCGACGGGCAGCGGGTCCTCCCAGCCGCCCGGCGGGATCACGAGGATCTCGCGGTCGTGGTGCCAGAGCACGTAGCCCTCGAGCGGGTCGCCCCCGGCGCCCTGCCACGTCACCTTCACCTTGAAGTAGCTCTCGAACGGGATGCCGTTCGGGTCGCCGCCGGCGAGGCCGGCGTCGCGGCCCTCCGAGATGATGAAGTCGTAGTCCGGCACGCCGAAGCCCGTGCCCTCGATCACGACCACGCCCTCCGGTCCCCACGGCCCCTGGCTGTCCGGGCTCATGGATGTCACCGTGAGCGGCAGGTCGCCGACGGTGAAGGTGACCGGGTCGGACGTCTGCCCGCTCACGGTCACGGTCACGTCGTACTCGCCGTCCGCGAGATCCGGCGGGACCTCGACGAGGATCTGGTCCACGCCGTCCCACCCGAAGCCGCCCTGGAGCGCGTTCGGCACGCCCTTGTCGTGGCCGCCGCCCTCGCCGCCGCCCGGGTAGCTGCCGAACGCGTAGTAGACGACCGCCTCGGTCGAGACGCCGCCGCGCGTGAACTCGACGGTCGGCCAGGCGAAGCCGCTCCCGACGAGGTTCGTGCCGTAGATCGTGACGAGGCTCCCGGCGGGGCCCTCGTCGTACTCGAGCTCGGTGATCTCGGGCGGCTCCGGGGTGCCGACCGTGTACTCGAGGGCGCCGGTGCCCTCGGTCGAGGAGCCGTCGGCGAAGTCGATCGTCACCTTGTAGGTCGCGCCTGCCTCCGCCTCCCACGGCACCCACGTGTGCACCCGGTCGTAGCCGTTCGTGAAGCCGTACGTGAAGAGCCCGTTGCCCTCGCCGTCCGTCCACGTGAGGAAGCAGAAGCCGACGGGGCCGAGGTCGGTGCCTTTGCAGAGGACCGGGCGCCCGGGGAGCTGCTGAGCCGGCTCGATCGAGACGAGCGTGGGCTCGCCCTCCTCGACGACGACGAGCGTCGGCGAGCAGGGGCCGGATTCGCCCGCCTCGTTCGCGATCACGATCGTGTAGGTGCCGGGCGCGAGGTCCGCGGGCACCTTCAGGTACGCCGCGCGCCTGCCGCCCTTGAGCTCGACGGTCGAGACCTCCTTGTCCCCGTCCATGAACCTAGCGGTCGCGCCCTTGAGCCGCGCACCGACGAAGAAGACGAGCATGCCGGGCGTCGCCGTCCCCGTGCTCACGTGGACGATCGCGGGCGCGCCCTCCGCGAGGACGTGGAAGCCCGCGTCGAGGTTGCCGACGCCGATGGTCGTGGGCCCCTCCGCGAGCCCCTCGGGGACGCGGCAGATGATCCGGCTGTCGCTGCTGCGGAGGATCTCCGCCTCCGCGGTGCCGAAGAGGACGGTCGGACTCGCGCCGAAGCCGCTTCCCTTGAGGAGCACCGCGTCGCCGGGGGCGGCGCAGGCGGGCTTGACCTCGTCGATGGACTGGGCGAACGCGCCGGCCGCGAGGACCAGCACGGCGGAGAGGAGAAGGATGGAAGTCCTCATCGCCGCCTCCTATTCGAAGACGACGACCCGCATCGGGTCGCCGTTCGAGTTCGTGACGTCCAGCTCGGTCCGGTCCGCGACGCCCATGGACCCGCCCACGTAGGTCGCGAGCGCGCCCGACACCGCGGGATCGATCGCGCGGCCCTTCACGGCGTCGGTGACGTCGTCGAAGTCGCCGCCCGGGAGCCCGTAGAGGCACTCGAGGATGACGAACGGGCTCTCGCTGATGTCGAGCGTGACGAGGTCGAGCTCGTTGTCGCCGTTCTGGTCCATCTGCACGACGAGCGACTGCTGGTCGAGCGCCTGGAGCGGAGGCTCGCCGCCGCCCCCGGATCCGCCGCCTCCGCCGCAGCCCGCGAGGAGCGCCAGCGCGGACGCCGCGCCGATCGCAAGGAACCTTCTCATGTTCTTTCCTCCATCGGCCCGCGTGCCGATGCGCGGGCCTGTCGTGTTCTCTGAACTCGAGGCGCGCGTCTCCCGCGCGCCACCGGGGCGGCGACCGTCTCGCCGGCCACCCCAGTATGTCCGTCGCGTGGGCTCCCGTCGCGCGCTCGAAAGCGTGCGCCGCGCGCGATATCCCGATTCCCTTCATGCCCGCGACCCCGTCCTCCGTCGCATCGGGATCCGCGCCGATTTTCATGCGAAACGCGCGTCCCGAAGGAGCGCGGAGCCGCGTATACTCCCCTGAGGGTACGGACGGGATCGCTCTTGGCAGGTGGGGATGACGAACCCGCAGGTCGAGAGTCTTCTCGAGCACGACTCGTTTCTCCGCGCGCTCGCGCGCCGGCTCCTCGGCGACGACGTCGCGGCGGACGACGTCGTGCAGGAGGCGTGGCTCGTCGCGCTCCGGAGCGCGAAGCGCCCCGAGGAGGTGCGCGCGGGCTGGCTCGCGGGGATCGTGAAGAACCTCGTGCGCCGCGCGCGTCGCGACCACGAGCGCCGCGCGCGCCGCGAGCGCACCGCCGCGCGCGGGGACGCGGTCGTCGCGACGGACGACCTCTGCGCCGAGCGCGCGCTGCGCCGCCGGATCGCGGAGATCGTCATCGATCTCCCGGAGATCTACAGGGAGCCGCTGCTGCTCCGCTACTACGACGGCCTCTCGCCGCGGGCGATCGCCGAGCGCCTCGCGCTGCCCGGCTCGACGGTGAGGACGCGCATCCAGCGCGGTCTCGCGCGCGTCCGCGCGGAGATCGAGAACGGCAACGGCCGCGCGCTCTCGCTGCTCCTCCTCCCCGCGATCGCGGAGCCGCGCCGGTCGATGGGCCTCCTGAGGACCGCGGGCATCGCGGCGCTCCTCGCCGCGGCGGCGTTCCTCGCGCGCACCCCTCCCCCGGGCCCCCTCCGCACCACCCTCGAGGCGCGCGCGGACGCGCGCGGCACGCTCGCGGCCCGGCACGCGCCCGGGGGCGACGCGGCGCTTCCCGAGGCCGTGGTCGTGCCGGGCGGTCGCGCGGCGGAGGAGGCGCTCCTCCTCGAGGGCACGATCCGCCTGCCCGAGGGCGCGGTCGCGCGGACGGTGCGCCTCGAGATCGACGGCGCGCCGCCCGCGACCGTCGTCGGCGACGCGCCGTTCGCGATCGACGTGTCGCGCGTCGCGCGCGAGGGGCTCGTGCACGTGCGCGCGTCGCACCCGGAGACCGAGCCGCGCGAGGAGGTCGTGCGCGTGCCGGGGAGGATCGATCTCGCGCTCCGGAGGCGCGCGCTCGTGCCGGACGAGGATCTCCTTGGGGAGCCCTCCGCGGAGGAGCGGGCGTCCGCGGCCGGCGGAAGGGAGGGGGCTCCGGGGGAGGGGACGGACGCGGCCCGCGCGGCCGGGGCGATCGCGCTCGAGGGGGTCGTGCGGCTTCCGAGGGGCTCGCGCGCGGCCGCCGTGCTCGTCGAGGCGTGGCGGCCGGGCGGCGCGCGCGTCAAGGCGCATGCGCGCGGCGGCGCCCGCTTCTCGCTCGACGTCGCCGCGCTGCTCGCCGAGCCGAGGCCCGTGGAGATCGCCGTCCGCGCGTCGCACCCGGACGCGGCGCCGCGGGAGATCGACGTGCCGCTCCTCTTCGATCCCGCGACCGGCGCGCCCGTTCTCCCGTTCGTCGAGATCGAGCTCTTCCCGGTCGCGTTCCTCGAGGGCGTCGTCGAGCTCGAGGGGTTCGGCCCCGCCGCGGACGCGACGGTCGCCGTCTTCCCGGCGGAGTCGGCGGAGCCCTCCGCCGCGGCGCGTACGGACGCGGACGGGAGGTTCAAGATCCCCGTCGAGCGCGGCGGGGCGTACTTCGTCGCGGCAGCGGCGCCCGCGTACGCCCCCGCGGGCTCGGACGTCGTGGCGGGCGCGGACACCGAAGTCGCCACCCTCGTCCTCCGCGGCGGCGTCTCGATCGAGGGGAGCGTGCGGGTCGCCGACGCGCCGGCCGCGCGTGCGACGGTACGCGCCTCGCTGCCGGAGGCCCTGGGCAGGACGCTCGCGCTCGGCCTCGACGGCCAGGCGCTCGCCGTCGACGCCCTCGGCGTCGCGTGGCGGAGCATCGCCGCCGAGACGGACGGCAACGGGCGGTTCGCGCTCGCGGGGCTCTCCTCGCGCTCGTACCGGGTCGAGGTCGAGGCGCTCTCGGACGGCGCGTCGCCGCCCTACGGCCCGCTCGACGTCGCCGCGCCGGGGGTCGCCACGTTCGACGAGCCCGTGGCGCGCGTCGCGATCCTCGTGCACGGCGACGGCGTGCTGCTCACGGGCGCGGTCGTCGACGTGCGGCACGAGGACGGGAGGATGCTCTCGATGCGGACCGCCGCGGGACGTGCGCTCGTCCTCGCGCGGCCGGGCGAGCGCCTCGGCCTCGCCGTGTCGGCGCCCGGGTTCGAGCCCGAGCTCCGCGACATCCTCGCGGCGACGAACGCGGAGGCGTTCGAGCTCCGTTCCGAGGCGCGGCCCGCGACGCTCCGCGTGACGCTCCGTTCCGAGGACGGCGTGGCGCTGCCCGCCGCGTGCGAATTCGACCTCGAGCCCGACCGCGGGTTCCCCTCGCGGAGGAAGGCCATGGTGGAGGACGGGGGGTTCGTCCTCCGCGACCTCGAGCCCGGCGGCTACCGGGTCGTCGCGATGCTCCCGGGCAACTTCGCGCCGGCGGAGGGCCGCGTGACCCTCGCGCGTGGGGAGGCCGCGGAACTCACGCTGGACGTGTTCGCCGGCGGGCGGATCGTCGTCCGGATCCTCACGAAGGGGCAGCTCCCGGACGTCTGGGTGGAGGGCGCCGTCGATCCGCGGGCCTCAAGGCTCCCGCCCGAGGTGAAGTGGGAGGTGAAGGGCGACACGCTGGAGTCGGGCCTCCTCCCGCCCGGGAGCTACGTCCTGCACGTGCTCGCGCCCGACGGCCCGCGCTCGTTCCCCGTGGAGCTGAAGCCGGCGGAGACGCTCAAGCTCCTCGTGCCGCTCGGCTGACCGGGGCCCCGGTTTGAGACGCGCGAAACGCGCGCGCCCTTGAAGCGGAGGCCCCGACCCTGTTTGATGGGGCCTCCTCCCCCGGGCCCCCTCCGCCTCATCGGGCTCGCACCGCGTCCTACAATGAGGAAGAAGAACCTATGGCAGAGCGCACCGTCTCCCTCACGCCCGGCAAACGCATCCTCTTCCTCACCAAGGACTTCGGGCTGATCCGACGCCAGCTCGCCGGCGAGATCGACCTGACGCTCGACGACGTGCGCCCGGAGGACCTGCTCGACGACATCAACACGGACGTGATGACGCCCGCGTGGGTCTGCTTCGACTACGAGCCGGGCGAGATCGCGAAGAACGCCTACGCGGGCCTCATGGAGGCGGGGAGCCGCGTGATCCCCGAGCGCGCGCTCTACGACGGGAACTTCGAGGTGATGGTCGCCGGCGAGCGGAAGGGGGTCGGCTCCTCGCGCGAGACGGCGGTGCAGGCGGAGAAGTGGTGCGGCATCCGGATCACGGTCGCCGCGAGCTTCGCTCCCATCCACGCGAAGAACAACATCAACCAGGGCGTGCTGATGGCGGGGTACGACATCCTCCGCCGCCTCCAGAAGGGCGAGGCCGTGCCGCTGTCGGAGTTCACGAAGGGGCACGACCCGATCACGAAGCTCGTGATCGAGCACGGCGGGCTCTTCGCCTTCAGCAAGGCGCTCAAGGAGAGGAAGGTCGAGGTCCCGCGGCCCTCGACGGGGAAGCGCCCGATGAACATGGCCGAGAAGGTCATCGCGCGCCACCTCCTCGGGGGCATGGGGCACGTGAAGCCGGGCGACGCCGTGCTCGCCGAGGTGGACGGCGGCTACAGCCACGAGTTCACCTCCGCGCAGGTCCACGCCTTCCTCGAGGAGGAGTACGGCAAGGACTACGGCATCGCGAACCCGCAGAAGTTCGCGGTGTTCGAGGATCACCTCCACTACGCGGACGGCGTGAAGAAGATGATGCCGTTCGCCGGCAAGATCGCGAAGCTGCGCGAGATCCAGCGCGTGTACCAGCGCCACACCGGCCAGCGCGACTACTCGGTCAGGGACGGCATGTCGCCGGGCATCTGCCACGAGGTCGCGCGCGAGAAGTTCATCGAGCCGGGCGACCTGATCCTCGCGACCGACAGCCACACGACGATGGGCGGAGGCAACAACGCGTACGCCTACGGCGTGGGCGCGACCGAGTACGCGAACCTCATCCACGCGGGGTTCACGCCGCTCACCGTCCCCGAGTCGATCCGCTTCGAGCTCAAGGGCGAGCTGAAGCCGGGATGCACCGCGAAGGACGTGATGCTCTTCATCCTCATGACCTTCGTGCGCCGCGGCCTCACGCTCAACCGCTCGATGGAGTTCGGCGGGCCGGGGCTCAGGTCGCTGTCGATGGACGAGCGCGCGACGCTTGCCAACATGGCGACCGAGTGCTCCGCGCGCGCGGGCATGGTGGAGGCGGACGAGGAGACCTTCCGCTGGATCGCGGCGACGCGGCCGGGCACGGACGTCGTCGCTCTGCGCGCGCGCGCGGTCGCGCCCGACCCCGGGGCGGAGTACGCGGGCGGCGTGCACCCGATCGACCTCTCGTCGCTGCGGCCCATGGTCGCGCACCCGGGCGACCCGGACAACGGGATCCCGAGCGACCCGACGAACGGCGCCTACGTCGACGAGATCGGCGACGTGAAGATCGACATCGCCTACGGGGGCTCGTGCACCGCCGGCAAGATCGACGACCTCGAGATGTACGCGCGCGTCCTGCGCGAGGCGGTGGCGGCCGGCCGCCGCGTCGCCCCGGGGGTGGCCTTCTTCGTCCAGTACGGCTCGGTCGACGTGAAGCAACACTGCGAAAGGACGGGGCTTGCGGAGATCTTCCGGAAGGCGGGCGCGACGCTCCTCGACCCCGGCTGCGGCGCGTGCATTGGCTGCGGACCCGGCGTCTCCGAGCGGCCCGACCAGGTCACGGTGAGCGCGATCAACCGGAACTACACGGGGCGCTCGGGGCCCGGCCGTCTGTACCTCGCGTCGCCGCTCACGGTCGCGGCCTCCGCGATCGAGGGCCGGATCGTCGCCTACGAGGAGGGGATGTTCCGCACCTCGCCTCCGAGGCGAGGCGCGGCCACGCCGTAGCGGCGCGCGGGCGCCGCGGAGGCGGGCGGTATTCGGCCTCGATCGCGCCTGTCGCGTGCGTCCTGCCGGTGTGGCCGGCTTGCCCGCCGAAGCCGCGCCCCGGGCGCGGCGGAGGCGGGTCACCCGCTCTGCGCCCAGGTCTCGATGAACTTGCCGACCTGCTGGCCGAAGAAGACGAGCACGACGTAGCAGGCTCCGGCGACCGGGATCGTGACGCGCGCGAGCGGGCTCACGCCGAAGAGGAGGGACGTGAGGGCGGCCATGAGCGACACGGCGCCGTAGATGCGGGCGTCCTTGTACCACTCCATCTCGCCCGTCAGGAACTGGCCGAGCTCGTAGTACGCCGCGGCGCGCGCCCCCTGGTCCCCGATGCGGACCGAGATCACCAGCATGGCGAAGTAGGTGATCCCGACGATCATCAGCAGGAATCCGAGCGTCGCGAACGCCGTGCAGAGCGTGCGGCTCCTCGGCTCCTTCACCGCGGGCTCCACGGCGCCTCCGGGATTCCCGCCTGGGCGTTGGCCGATCGCGCGATCACGAAGAGGAGATCGGAGAGACGGTTCAGGTAGACGATCGCCTCGGGGGAGACGCCGCTCCTTCGGGAGAGCGTCACCACCCTGCGCTCGGCGCGGCGGCACACCGTGCGCGCGAGGTGGAGCGCCGCGCCGGCGGGCGAGCCGCCGGGCAGGATGAACGTGCGGAGCGGCGGGAGCACCGCATCGAGACGGTCGATCTCGGGCTCGAGCGCCTTCGCCGCCCCGGCCTCGAGCCGCACGACGCGGTCGGCGCGCACGGTCGCGTCCGGGGGCGTCGCGAGGTCCGCGCCGAGCACGAACAGGCTGTCCTGGATCCTCGCGATGAGGGCGTCGAGCTCCCCGGGGAGGCCGGTGGCCCGGACGAGGCCCAGGAAGGCGTTCAGTTCGTCCACGGCGCCGTATGCCTCCACCCGGAGGTCGTCCTTGCTCACCCGCCCGCCGCCGAAGAGACCGGTCTCGCCCCGGTCCCCGCCGCCCGTGTAGATCGGCACCGGGCCCATTGTACGCCCCGGGCAGCCCGCCTTGGCATTTGGGCGCTTTCCATCTATAATGAGCCGTTCGTGAGTCGTAGGGTTCCAAGTGCCGCCAAAGGGGGGAGTCCCTTGCCCAGCCACGCCTCTGACACCGAGATCAAGCCGATGTCGCCGATCGAGTTCATGGTCCGTTCGGACCTGAAGCGGCACATCGAGACGGCGACCCAGCTCCGCAAGGTCCAGGAGAGCCGTTCCTGGCTGAAGGAGCCGCAGTACAAGGCCCTCAGCTTCGAGGAGCTGCTCGAGGAGCGCTACGACCGCGCGCCCGCCTGGTTCCGCCGCGTGAGCGCGCTTCTCGACGAGCACCCGGCGAGCAAGATCCTCGCCAACTGGCGCCGTTTCGCGACCGAGTTCGAGGAACGGGAAGAGGACTTCGACTGGGGCGACGCGTAGGAGCCGTACCGGTCCCCTCGTGCCCCGTCCGCCGCGGAGGGCCGGTTCGCGATGGAAGCCGAACGCCCCGCGGACGCTGATCTCGAGCGCAGGCGGGCCTTCTACCGCTCCCTCGTCGGCGGCGCCGTCGGCGGCCGCTACCAGCTCGAGCGGCTGATCGACTTCGGCGCGATGGGGGCGGTCTTCGAGGCCCGCCACGCGAGCGACGACCGCGCGAAGTACGCGGTCAAGGTGCTCGACCCCGAGCTCGCGAGCCGCGACCGCCGCTACGTCGAGCGCTTCGTCCGGGAGGCGCGGATCCTCGAGCAGGCGGACCACCGGAACATCGTGAAGGTGTTCGAGCACGGGCGCTACGAGCCGCCCGGCGCATCCACGCCCTGCTACTACTACGTGATGGAGCTCGTGGAGGGGGCGGGCGGCGCGCCGGTGACGCTCTACGCCTACGCGCGCCAGCGCGAGCTGCGGATGGAGGAGGTCGTCTACCTCGTCTCGCAGATCCTCTCCGGGCTGCGCCACGTGCACGAGCGCGGGATCGTCCACCGCGACCTGAAGCCGTGGAACGTGCTCGTGGACGGCGAGGGGCGCTGCCGGATCGTCGATTTCGGCCTCGCCAAGATCCCCGATTCCAACCTGACCGACGTGGACGAGCTCTTCGGCTCGCGGGAATACATCGCGCCCGAGCTCTACTACCGCGGCGCGCGCGAGGCGACCGCCTCCTCCGACATCTACGCCGTCGGCCGCATCTTCGCGGACCTCGTGGACCATGTCGACTTCACGAGAAGCCGCGCGGGCGTCTTCGCGAGCAAGGCGGCCGCGCTCAAGTACCTGGACGAGCTCCTGAAGCGCCTCGTGCAGGAGGATCCGAACCTCCGGTTCGCGAGCGCGGAGAGCGTCCTCGATGTCCTCGAGGAGTTCCAGGAGTCGACCCGTATCCGCGCGAACGTCGGCCCCATGGCGCGCCTCGAGAAGGAAGGCGTCGTCGCCGCGGCGGCGCGCCGCCGCTGGTTCGCGTTGCTCCTCCGGTGGGTCTTCGACTACGCGCTCTTCGTCCTCGGCGTCGCGCTGCTCCCGCTCGTCTGGCGGCGGTCGCCCCAGATCGGCGCGCTCCTCGCGGGCTCGCTCGTGACGAGCAAGCTCTGGTCGGCGCTCTCCCACCCCCCCGATCGCCACCCCATCGCGATCGTCGTGAAGGCGCTCGCCGCGCGCCTCAATCGCACCCTCAAGGAGGGCGGCTTCCACGTCCTCTACTACGCCCCGGACGTCTGGCGGGGGCGCTTCTCCCGCTACCGCCCCCGCTACGTCTCGGAGGGGCACCGGCGGGACTTCCGCGCGCTCACCTTCGACGAGGGGTCCGGGGTCGTCGGCATCGCCGCGCGCGCCCGGACCTCGGTGATCCTCCATACCGTGCCCCGCTTCGGCGGCGACGCCTACCGCGACCTCTACGAGAAGCACCTCCGCGTCCCGGAACGCACCTGGAGGCTCCTCGATCCGACGCGGCGGTCGTCGTACGCGGTTCCCGTGTTCCGGATCGGGGGGGGCAGGGGGGGACGGCCCGAGCTCCGGGTGGCCGGGATCCTCGTCGTGGACAGTCGGGCCCCCGACGCCGTGCTCGGCTCGGACGTGGCCCGCGCCATCAAGGACTACGCCTCGGTGATCCAGGACGTGATCGAGCCCGTCCACGGCTTCGGCCTCCAGGAGATCATCGCGGGCGGGGCGGCGCCGCTCGAGAGCATCCTGATCAACGGGACCGAGCCCCGCGTCCCCCCCGTGGAGACGCGCGCCACCTACGAGCCCAAGAGGGTGTAGGATCTGGGAGAGGCCCCCGGAGCCCCCTCAATTCCGGACCCGGGTCGGCCGATAACGCCAAGGGATGCCGAGCCGCCGCAACTCGACCAGAAAGCCTGCCGCCTTCGACTGCGCGGTCTCCATGATGCGCAACGGCTCGCAGGACGTGATGTTCATCTCGAAGGCGGAGAACATCAGCGCGAGCGGCATCTTCTTCTCGAGCAAGGACATCGAGCGGATCTTCGGCCCCGAGGTCGAGGACGAGAAGAACCTCGTCGAGCTGGCCCAGAAGATCCTCTCCAAGATGAACACGCGCGTCGTGATCGAGCTCAAGTACGAGAAGGTGCGGAGCCTCATCAAGGACGCGACGATCACCCGATTCGAGATCTCGACCGGGAAGACCCGCGAGATCGGCCTCGGGTGCAAGTTCGACAAGCGCCTCTCGTTCAAGGAGATGGCGCTCCTCGGCCTCCTCGCCTCGTAGATCGCGGCGCACGCGATCGGCCGACACGAACGGCTGTTGGCCTTACGGCTGTTAGGTTCCCGCCTCGTTCTGTACCGTCATGAGGCGCTTACGTCCATTGAACGAGCAAAACGGTTACATCGACGGGTCGGTGGGGAGCCCCGATGGTCCGCAGCGGGAGGACAAGGGCCCAATTTTTTGAGTCCCCCCTGCGCGTGGAATCCTTTCCCCCCGAATTATTATTGGCAGCTTCAATCTAGTCCCTGTCGAAGGGCAACATTCCGCAGAAGCGGTGGAGATTACGGAGGTTTCATTCATGGGACGCTTTGTTCTCGCAGGATTCGTGTCCTGCATGGCCCTTTGCTTCGCGGCCCCGGTTGCGGGCGCGGACGAGAAGGGCGAGCTCGAGAGGCTCCGGCAGGAGAACCAAGGCCTGAAGGCCGCCCAGCTGGAGCAGGATGTCAATGCCTTCCTTGCCGAGACCAAGGGCTTCGAAGGCGCTCAGGGCGGTGACGGCCTCAAGGGCGTCACGCTGCATGCCGCGTTCACCAGCGTGTACCAGGGCGTCATCGGCAGCGATGCCACCGACGTCGGGGTGGTGGACGGCGAGTTCGACCTGAACTTCGACCTTCAGGTCAGCGACGAGGTGTCGCTCTTCTGCTACATGACCGCCAACAACGGCGGGTCCGGCTCGTTCCCGGGCAACTTCGGGCCGAGCGGCATCGCGATCGGCGTCGGCCCCTTCGGCCCGGCGACGAACGCGGGCATCATGGACGGCATCGACGTGAACGGCACCGTCCCGACGAATCCGGGCGCGGTCGTCACGAACGAGGTCGGCGTGCGTGCGGTCACGCACCTCGGCAACACCGCGCTGAACTGGGAGATGGGCGAGATCGATCCGCGCAATCGCTTCATCACCAGCAAGATGGCGGACAACAACAAGACGTTCATCCACAACTCGTTCTCGGACCCGGCGTCCGTGGCCTGGATCACCGAGGCTTCCGGCACGACGTCGCTCGGCTGGTACATGTGGCTCGAGCTCGGCGACCAGAAGCAGTTCACGGTCAGCTGGGGCTGGTTCAACACGGCCGGGACGTGGTTCGACCACGGCCAGTTCTACATCGAGGTCGGCTGGAAGGCCGAGGTCAGCGGCCGCGAGATGAACGTGAAGTTCCTCTTCAACATCGACGGCTACAACGCCGCCAACGGCACGGGCCCCGGCTCGGGCATCGCGGTTGACGACACGGGCTTCATGATCGGCTGGATGTGGGACTGGTGGATCACCGAGAAGATCGGTGTCTTCTTCACCGGCGGCTTCAACGTCGAGGACACGAACCCGGTCGACTACGACTTCGCGGTCGGCTTCGTCTTCCAGAACATGATCGAGAGCCGTCCGGACGACCAGTTCGGCGCGGGCTTCGTCTTCACGCACATCGATGAGGACGTCGCCGGCACTCCGCCGGAGGACACGGAGTTCGCGTTCGAGCTCTACTACCGCTTCGCGATGGCGAACGGCAAGATCTGGGTCACCCCGCACTTCCTCTTCGTGATCAACCCGGGCGGCGGCCAGATCGTGGATGGCGGCACCTTCACCGACGACTCGCTCTTCATCCTCGGTGTTCGCCTCTACGTCCCGTTCTAAGTTCTCTTCTCTCGTGTGAATCGGAGGCGGCGCCTTTCGGGGCGCCGCCTCTTTCTTTCCCTCCTCCCCCCGGGCCCCCCTAGCGACCGGGATCCGGCTGGCCGATCTAACCGGGGTAAGCGCCCCTGCGGGGGGGCGCGAGGAGGTCTTCGTCCATGCGTCGCATTCCCGCCCTGTCGGCCCTCAGCGCGGTGCTCCTCGCCCTGGCTGCTCCCCTCGCGGCCGACGACGCGGAACTCCGCGAGGAGATCCGGAAGCTCCGGGCGAAGGTCGAGGCGCTCGAAGCCCAGCAGACGACGCTCATCGGGGAGGAGATCGAGGAGTATCTCGCCGCGCAGCAGGCCTTCCGGGGCGCACAGGGCGGCGAGCAGGACCGGATCACGCTGCACGCCTCGGTCACGGGCGTGCTGCAGGGCACGGTCGGCCTCGACCCGAACAACCGCTCCGTCGTGAACGGCGACTACGACCTGGACTTCGACTTCCAGGTCAGCGACGACGTCGCGATCTTCCTGCGCATGACCGGGAACGGCGTCGATCCCGGCGGCTCCGACGGCTCGTTCCCGTCCCAGTTCGGCTCGGTCGTCGTCGGGTCGCCGCCGCAGACGTTCGGACCGATCGCGGGGCCGACCCTCTCGGGGCTCTTCGACGGCGTCGGCGTGAACGGCACGACGCCCGTCTCCCCCGGTACCGCGACGATGTACGAGGCCGGCGTGCGGTTCTCGTGCCGCGTCGGCGAGATCACGCTCCACCACGAGATCGGCGAGATCGACCCGCGCACGCGGTTCCTCCAGAACGACATCGCGGACGACGCGGAGACGCAGTTCCTGAACGACCTCTTCGTCAACCCGCCGGCCGTCGAGTGGCTCACCGACGCGACGGGCCGGACGAGCTACGGCTACCACGGCTGGATCAAGCTCGGCTCGAACCAGCAGTGGACCGTGAGCTACGGCTGGTTCAACTCGCCCGGCCAGTGGTTCAACCACGGGCAGCTCTACATCCAGGGCGCGTGGCGGGGCGAGGTCAGCGGGCGCCCGATGAACGTGCGCGTCCTCGCCTGGATCCAGTCGTTCTTCCGCGACGCGGACGGCGAGGGCTCCGCGGGCGGCGGCGCCTCGTGGGACTGGTTCGTCACCGAGAAGGTCGGGCTCTGGGTGCGCATCGCCATCAACGGCGGCGACGTGAACCCGGTCGAGGCCGACTACTCGTTCGGCGTGGTGTGGAACGGGCCGTTCTCCCGCCGGCCAGACGACCAGATCGGCGCGGCCGTCGGCTTCATCTCGGCGAACACGAACGTCCTCGTCGGCGTGCCCGAGGACACGGAGGTCACGATCGAGCTCTACTACAAGCTCATGCTCGAGGGAGGCAAGCTGCAGGTCACCCCGGGGCTGATGATCGTCACCGACCCGGGGGGCGGGCTCCCGCCCTGGCAGGACGACGTGCTCTTCATCCTGGGCGTCCGCGTCCACGTGCCTTTCTAGGGGCCGTCCGATGAGAGCGGCGATCGTCCTTCTCGCGACCGCGATCCTCGCGTGGCCCGTCCACGCGGAATCCGATGCCCTCCTGCGCGCGGAGGCGGCGGATCTCGCCCGGCGCGCGGAGGCCCTCGAGGCCCGGCGGAGCGTGCTCCTGCGTCAGGACGTGGCGAGCTACCTCGCCGAGGTCGCGCCCGAGGCCGGCGCGCAGGGGGGCGGGGGGGGGCTCCAGGGCATCACCCTCCACGCGAGCCTCACCGGCGTGATCCTCGCCACGGTCGGATCCGACCCCTCGGACACGCACTCCGTGCACGGCGACATCGCGCTCGACTTCGACTTCGCCGTGACCGAGAACCTGAACCTCTTCGTCGACCTCGTGGCGAACAGCGACGCCGCCGCGTTCCCGGCCGCGTTCGGCCCGATCGCGGGCACCGCGGGCGCGACGCTCTCCGGTCTCGTGGACGGCATCGGCGTGGACGGCACGGTCTCGACCGCGCCCGGCGACGTCGCGGCCTACCAGTGGGGCGCGTCCTGGACCTTCTTCGTCGCCGACCACGCGGTCGAGGTGATGGGGGGCCAGCTCGACCCGCGCGAGTACTACGCGACGAACGCCTTCGCGTCCGACTCGCGCACGCAGTTCCTGAACAACCTCTTCGACGACCCGCCCGCGCTCGACTGGCCGACGAACGCCGGCGGCACGTCGATCTACGGGCTCCGTTTCTTCACGGAGTTCGGGTCGAAGAGCCAGTACAGCTTCGACGTGGGCTGGTTCAACACGCCCGGCCAGTGGTTCAACCACGGCCTCCTGCTCATGGAGTTCGCATGGAAGGGCAGGATCAGCGACCGCGAGTTCCACCTGCGCGCCTACGGGCAGCTGAACACGGCTCCCGACGACCCCGCGGGCGCCTTCGGCCTCTCGTTCGACTGGTACGTGACCGGGAAGATCGGCATCTTCGCCCGCGCGACGGTCAAGGACAACCAGCCGGGCGCCGCGAACCATCCGAACCAGATCGAGTCCGACTGGCAGCTCGGCGCGGTCTTTTTCGGCCCGATCCCGAGCCGTCCGGACGACCAGGTCGGCGTCGCGGTCGGCTACATCAAGGGACCCGTGGACGCGATCATCCCCGGCGCGCAGAACCACGAGACGGTCGTCGAGATCTACTACACCTTCGCGATGGCGAACGGGAAGATCCTCGTCACCCCCGAGGCGCAGTTCGTCATCGAACCGGGAGGCAGCTCCTTCGCGAACGGCGACGATCTCTTCCTGCTCGGCTTGCGCATCCACGTGCCGTTCTGATCCCCCCCCGGCCCCCCCTCTTTCGCCCCGCAAGGCGTAGCATGGGGCGGTGAGGCTCCTGCTCGTCCGCCACGGCGCGACCGAATGGAACGAGGGCCGTCGCTGCCTCGGCCGCACCGACATCCCGCTCTCCGCGACGGGGCGCGCGCAGGCGGAGCGCCTCCGCGCGGCGCTTTCGGACGAGCGCTTCGACGGCGTCTTCTCGAGCCCGCTCGCCCGCGCGGTCGAGACGGCGCGGCTCCTCGGCCACGAGCCGGAGATCCTCGAGGACCTCGCGGAGATCGACCGCGGCCTCTGGGAGGGGCTCCTGCCGGACGCGATCCGGTCCCTCGATCCCCTGCTCCACGCGCGCTGGTACGAGGATCCGAGGGGCCTCGCGATGCCCGGCGGCGAGTCCTTCGACCGGCTTTGGGAGCGTGCGGGGCGGGCGCTTCCGACCCTCGCGAAGGCGGGCGGCTCCGTCCTCGCCGTCGGGCACAAGGCGCTGAATCGCGTCTTGATCGCCCGCGCCCTCGGTCGGGATTCGAAGGGGGTCTGGGGGATCGCCCAGCCGCAGGCATGCCGCACCGTCCTCGTGGGGGAGATGGGACGGTTCCGGGCGGAGGTCCTCGGCGACGTCGCCCATCTGCCGCCCGAGCTGCGTTCGGACTCATGATGGGGATCCTGCTGCTTCTCCTCCTCGGGGACGGGCCGGACACGGAGTTCCTCGCCGCCCGTGCGAAGGAGATCGAGCAGCGGTACGACCAGCTCTCCTCCCGGCAGGCGCCCGCCGCGATCCGCGAGCGGGCGATCCTCGTGCGCGAGCTCTCGCACCTCCCGTTCGAGGACGAGCCGCGCGACTTCGCCGGGCGGCTCCTCGCCCGGATCGTCGCGGAGGACCGCGCCTACCGCGTCCGTGCGGAGGCCGCGCGCGCGATCGGCCGCGTGGGCACGCCCGACGCGCTCGCCGCCATGGTCCGCGCGCTCTTCGGTCCCGTGGGCCGGGAGCCGCGCTTCGAGCTCCTCCACGCCGTGCTCCCCGACGCGCTCGCGAACCTGCGGCGGCCGGACGACCTCGACTGGGTCGCGCGGAAGATCCTCGCGCCGGCGAAGGGGTCCGGCGACCGCGGGCTCCTCGCCGAGGCCGGTCCGCTCGAGCGCGAGCTCCTCGCGCTCACGCTCCAGGGGATCGGCCGCGCGCGCGCCGCGACGCTCGGTCCCGCGATCGCGCCGCTCGCGGCGGCCGCGGACCCCGAGGTGCGCGCCGCCGCGGTGGCGGCGCTCGTCTCCCTCGGGATCGCCGACCCGGCGGTCGACCTCGCCCTCGAGGACCCGGACGAGCGCCTGCGCGCGGCCGCCGCCGCCTCGCGCACGCTCAAGCCCGAGCAGGCGGACAGGGCCCTGAAGGACCGGTCCCTCCTCGTGCGCGGGGCCGCGATCCGCGGCCTCTCGGGAAGGGCCGGCCCGGAGGCGATCTCGCTCCTCGTCGGCCGGCTCGCGGACGAGAACGAGAGCCGGCTGATGCTCGACCTCGCCGACGCGCTCTTCGGCCTCACCGGCAAGGACTTCGGCATCGACCCGGACCTCTGGCGCGGCTGGTGGGCCGCGAACCGCGACGGCTGGACGGGGCCGGTCGCGAAGGAGCCGGGCGAGCGCGCCTACTTCTTCGACCTCGGCCTGCGCACGGCGCGCGTGACCTTCCTCATCGACGTCTCCGCGTCGATGGCCACGGTCGACGACGCGGGCCATACCCGCCTCGCGTACGCGGCGAGGGAGCTCGACCGCGCCGTCCGGACGCTCCCGCCGGGGGCGCGGTTCCGGGTCCTCGCCTTCTCAGGGGACGTCCGGCCGTGGCCCGCGGACGAGCTGGATTCCGGGGACCGCACGCACGCGGACGCGCCGGTGCAGGCGCTCCTCGCCCGGAAGCCGGCTGGCCCGACGAACACCTACGGGGCGCTGATGACCGCGCTGGACGGCCCCTTCGCGCCGGATGCGATCGTCCTCCTCACCGACGGCACGCCCTACCGGTGCTCCTACCGGGGGAAGACCTACGCCGAGCCCGAGCAGATCCTCGCGGAGGTGCGTCGGAGGACCGCGCGGCGCCCCGTCCGGATCCACGCCGTCGGGCTCCGCACCGGCCCCGATGACGACCCCGCGGAGACCGACACGGCCGTCGACTTCCTGCGGCGGCTCGCGGAGGCCAACCGCGGGGAGTTCCGCGAGATCCGGTGACAGGGGTGCGGCGCCTGCTAAGCTCCGGGCGCCATGCGCCCCCGGATTGCCGTCCTCGCGCTCCTTCTGGCCGCGTGCAACTCCTCGGACGACGCGCCTCCCGCCTCGGGGTGGGCCTGCGAGGAGCTTCCCGCCGCGGTCGTCGACGTGACGGGCACGTACCGGTACACGGGGACCCCCGGCCACTTCCTGCGCGGGACGATCACCTTCGTGCAGACCGGCACGACGGTCGTCTGCACGGGGACGACCTACGACAACGCGGCCGACCGGGAGCTCGAGGGGACGGCGACGATCGTCGGCAACCGGCTCGACATCACGCTCGTGCCGATCAACGGCGACCTCGATTACGAGGCGGACATCACGTTCCTGTTCAGCCCCGACGGCGACGAGTTCTGCTGCGGCTACTCCGACACGAACCTCGATACGGGGCCGCTCGGCAGCTACACGGGCGTCCGCCAGTAGGGTGCGGAACTCGTTCCGCAGGTGGATCGTCGCAAGCCCTTTGCACACCCGGAGTTCGGGCGCCCACGCACGTTAACCGTTGACCTGTCAGTCCGCGCCGCCGACCTGGCCTTCGTCGAGGCGGACCTTCAGCGTGCCGAGAAGCCGCTGGATCTTGTCCTCGACCTTGTTCAGGTTGATCACGTTCTCGAGGACGATCGGGCGGTCGACGCCCGGCGGCTCGAGGACGAGCGTCCCCGCGCGGAGCAGGATGTGCTCGAGCACGTCCGTGATCTCCTTCTGCATCCGGAGGCCGCGCGTCGGGTAGCGCCGCACGTCCCCGAGGAAGCCGTGGTGGTGGAGGATCTCGTTCGGCTGAAACTCCCAGTAGTTGAAGCGCGTGGTGAGGAAGACGAGCAGGTAGATGATCGTGAAGACCGCCGCCACCACGAAGTAGAAGGTCTCGTTCATGAGGAGGGGCAGGTCGCGCAGGAAGACGCCCACGGCGGCGAGGAACCCGAACTGGATCCCCGCGAAGATGAACGCGAGGACCCCGAGGATGATCGCGACCGAGCGGATGCGGGAGAACTCGAACGAGATCACGAGCAGGTTGAAGATGAAGACGAAGATCCAGATCCGCCCGACCAGCGCGCTCTCGCCGGCGAACTCCGCCTCGAGCGTCTTGCCGATGGGCAGCTGCTTCTGCAGGATGCCGCAGAAGATCGACACGAGCCAGGTCAGGTAGAGGTAGACGATTTTCGGGTACGGCCGGACGATGACCGTGGTCGTTTCTCGGACCGCGGGGGCCGTCTTGGGGGCCGGCTCAGCCATGCGGCGAAAGCTAGCACGGGGGGCGGGGGGGCGCAATCGGTCAAGGACGCGATCGGCCGGGTCGCGGTAGGATGTCCCGTCATGGAGCCCGGCGAGTCCGGTCCGCGCTGCGCCAACCAGGTCCACGTGCAGCTGGGCGGGGGAAGGCCCGAGCCGACGCAGGTCTGCTCGTGCGCGGCCGGCCTCGTCCACATGCTCGATTGCCCCGTGGATCTCGGGCTCTCCTGCGCCTTCTTCCGGGCGCTCGAGGGCCCGCCCGCGGCGTTCGACGCCGCCGCCGCCGACGAGATCCACTCGCGGCTCATGTGCGACTACCTCTCGCGCTCCTACTACCACCGCATCCGCTCGCTCGCGCCGGCGGGCAACCCTTGGCTGAGGCGCCGGGAGGAGCTCTACGCGTTCTACGCGACCGTCGAGCTCGAGGGGCGCGAGCCGATGGATGACGAGGAGGGCTACGAGCGGGAGCGCGAGCGCCTCCACGCGCTCCGCCGCGAGCGCGAGGAGGTCCGCAAGCAGCGCGAGGAGATGACCCGCGAGGAGAAGGCCCGCGAGCGCGCGAGGCTCGGGATCAAGACCGTCGTCGAGAAGGCGCAGGAGGCGGTGGCCCTCCGGGCGAGCCCCGAGGAGACGGGGCCCGAGCCCGAGGAGGAGGCGCAGGGGCCCGGGGGGGAGGATGCCCGGGAACCCGCCGCGCAGGCGCCCGAGGGCGAGGGCCCGCCCCGGCGCCGGCGCCGCCGGCGGCGTCGCCGCAGGTCGGGCGGCGGCGGCGGCGGCCCCCCCCCGGCCCCCCCCGCATGAGAGACCGGCGCTTGACGCCGGCCCCGAACCGTGTAAACACGCTCCGGAACCAGGATGCCCAAGCGCACGGACCTTAGCTCCATTCTGCTCATCGGCTCCGGCCCGATCGTCATCGGGCAGGCCTGCGAGTTCGACTACTCCGGCACGCAGGCCGTGAAGGCGCTGAAGGAGGAGGGCTACCGGGTCATCCTCGTCAACAGCAACCCCGCGACGATCATGACCGACCCGGAGCTCGCGGACCGGACGTACATCGAGCCGATCACGCCCGAGGTGATCGAGCGGATCATCGCGCGCGAGCGGCCCGACGCGCTCCTCCCGACGATGGGGGGCCAGACCGCGCTGAACATCGCGATGAAGCTCCACAAGCGCGGGGTGCTCGAGAAGTACGGCGTGGAGATGATCGGCGCGAAGCCGGACGCGATCGACCGCGCCGAGGACCGCGCTGCCTTCCGCGAGACGATGGTGAGGATCGGCCTCGACGTGCCGCGCTCGGCGCTCGCGCACACGATGGACGAGGCGCGCGCGGGGATGGCCGAGCTCGGCCTCCCGCTCGTGATCCGGCCCGCCTACACCCTCGGCGGCAGCGGCGGCGGGATCGCCTACAACGTGAAGGAGTTCGAGGAGATCTGCGCGCGCGGACTCGCGCTCTCGATGGTCTCCGAGGTCCTCATCGAGGAGTCGGTCGTCGGCTGGAAGGAGTTCGAGCTCGAGGTGATGCGCGACCGGCTCGACAACGTCGTGATCATCTGCTCGATCGAGAACGTCGACCCGATGGGGGTACACACCGGCGACTCGATCACGGTGGCGCCGGCGCAGACGCTCACCGACCGCGAGTACCAGCGGATGCGCGACGCGGCGATCGCGATCATCCGCGCGATCGGCGTCGAGACGGGCGGCAGCAACGTGCAGTTCGCCGTCAACCCGGCGGACGGCCGCCTCGTCGTGATCGAGATGAACCCGCGCGTGAGCCGCTCGAGCGCGCTCGCGAGCAAGGCGACGGGCTTCCCGATCGCGAAGTTCGCGGCCAAGCTCGCGGTCGGCTACACGCTCGACGAGATCAAGAACGACATCACGAAGGAGACGCCCGCCTCCTTCGAACCGACGATCGACTACGTCGTGACCAAGGTGCCGCGGTTCACCTTCGAGAAGTTCAAGGAGGCGGACCCGACGCTCACGACGCAGATGAAGTCGGTCGGCGAGACGATGGCGATCGGCCGCACCTTCAAGGAGTCGCTCCAGAAGGCGTTGCGCGGGCTCGAGATCGGCCGCGCCGGCTTCGGCGCCGACGGCAAGGACCCGCACAAGGTGGACGACGTCGTGCTGCGGCAGCGGCTGGTCGTCCCCAACGCCGAGCGCATCTTCTTCATCGGCTGCGCCCTGCGGCAGGGGATGAGCGTCGATCTCGTGAGCGAGCTCACGAAGATCGATCCCTGGTTCCTCGACCAGATGATGGAGATCGTCGAGCGCGAGCGCGAGATCGCCGCGTGCGGCGTGCTGCCGGAAGTCCCGGACAGGCTTCTCCGCGCCGCGAAGCGTGACGGCTTCTCCGACCGCCAGCTCGCCCACCTGCTCCGCTCGACGGAGAAGGCGGTGCGCGCGGACCGGCGCCGGCGCGGCATCCGGCCGGTCTACAAGCTCGTGGACACGTGCGCGGCCGAGTTCCGCGCCTACACGCCCTACTACTACTCCACCTACGAGGACGAGGACGAGGTCGATCTCACGGACCGGAAGCGCATCGTCATCCTCGGCGGCGGTCCCAACCGGATCGGGCAGGGGATCGAGTTCGACTACTGCTGCTGCCACGCGGCCTTCGCCCTCGAGGAGATCGGGTTCGAGACCGTGATGGTCAACTCGAACCCCGAGACCGTCTCGACCGACTACGACACGAGCGACCTGCTCTTCTTCGAGCCGCTCACGGTGGAGGACGTCCTCCACGTGATCGAGCGGGTGAATCCGCACGGCGTGATCGTCCAGTTCGGCGGGCAGACGCCCTTGAACCTCGCGAAGGCGCTCGAGGAGGAGGGCGTGCCGATCCTCGGCACGTCGGTCGACTCGATCGACCGGGCGAGCGACCGAGAGCGCTTCCAGGCCCTCGCGCGCGAACTGGACGTGCGGCAGCCGAACAACGGCACCGCGACGAGCGTCGAGGCCGCGGTCGCGGAAGCGGGGCGGATCGGCTACCCGTGCGTGGTGCGCCCGAGCTACGTGCTCGGCGGTCGCGGCATGGAGACCGTCTACGACGAGCAGGCGCTGCGCGAGTACATGGCGCTCGCGGTCGCGGTGAGCCCCGACCACCCGGTCCTGCTCGACCGGTTCATGGAGGAATCGATCGAGCTCGACGTGGATGCGGTCTGCGACGGGGAGCGCGTCGTGATCGGCGGCATCATGGAGCACGTCGAGGAGGCGGGGATCCACTCCGGCGACTCGGGCTGCTCGCTCCCGAGCTACACGCTGCCCGCGGGCGTCCTGCGCACGATCCGCGGCCACACCGTCCGGATCGGCCAGGCGCTCGGGGTGCGCGGGCTCATGAACATCCAGTTCCTCGTCCAGGCGGGCGAGGTCTACGTGATCGAGGTGAACCCGCGCGCGAGCCGCACGGTGCCCTTCGTCGCGAAGGCGATCGGCCGGCCGCTCGCCGGGATTGCCGCGAAGGTGATGGCCGGCCGCTCGCTCAAGGAGCTCGGCTTCCTCGAGGAGACGATCCCCGGCCACGTGAGCGTGAAGCAGCCGGTCTTCCCCTTCGACCGGTTCATGGGCGCGGACATCATCCTGGGCCCGGAGATGCGCTCGACCGGCGAGGTGATGGGGATCGCGTCGGACTTCGGCGTCGCCTTCGCGAAGGCGATGGACGCCGCAGGCTGCTCGCTGCCGCGCGAGGGCACGGTCTTCCTCTCCGTGCGCGACAGCGACAAGCGCGGCGTGATCTTCCTCGGCCGCCGCCTCGTCGACCTGGGCTTCAAGATCATCGCGACGGGCGGGACCTACGACGCGCTCCGCCGGGTCGGCGTCGAGGCGCACCGCATCTTCAAGCTCGGCCAGGGCCGGCCCGACGTGCTCGACGCGGTCAAGAACGGCGAGATCCAGCTGATCATCAACACGCCCGTCGGCAAGGGCGCGCACACCGACGAGGGGCGGATCCGCCAGGAGGCGCTCGGGAAGCGGATCCCGATCATCACGACCCTGTCGGGCGCGGCCGCGGCGGTGAACGGGATCGCGGCGCTCTCCCACCAGGCCGTCCCGGTGCTGAGCCTCCAGGAGCACCACGCCCGGCGGCTCGTGCCCGCGTCGTGATCCGCCTTCGCGGCGACGCCGCTTCGGCGGACAGGTCCGCTCGCGACCCGGCATGAGCCTCGTCGAGGAGTTCGCGGACTTCGTGGGGTCCGTCCCCTGCCGGGAGGTCTCTCTGCCGTGGGGCCGCGCGCAGGTGTGGGACGTCGGCAAGGGGCGGCCGATCGTCCTCCTCCACGGCATCGCGGCGGGCCGACGCACCTTCTTCCGGCTCGTCCCGCTGCTCGCGAAGAGCCGGCGCGTGATCGTCCCCCCGCTCCGGGGCGAGGACCTTCCCGAACCGCGCGCGACCTGGGACGCGATGCTCGACGATGTCGCGGCGCTCCTGCGCGCGCTCGACCTCGGCGACGCGACGCTCTTCGGCGCGAGCTTCGGCGGGGCCATCGCACTCGACTACGGCGCGCGCGCGGACCCCCGCGTGACGGAGATCCGGGTGCAGGGCACCTTCAAGGGCTTCCGGCTCCGCCCGCGCGACCGGCTCGCGCACCTGTTGTCGTACGCGGCGCCCGCATCCCTCGGCGCAGCCTATTTCGCCCGTCGCGTGCGCCGGGGGCCGGACATGAAGCTCCTCGCGGAACACGCGCCGGGCATCGACGAGCTCTTCCCCCGCTGGTGCGCGGCGACGCCGTTCCCCACCCTGCGCCGCCGGATCGCGCTGCTCCACGCGCTCGACCTCTCCGGACCGGTGCGCGCGATCCCCGTGCCGCTCGCCTTCCTCCACGGAGCGAAGGACCGCGTCGTCCCCCGCGCCTTCTTCGAGGAGCTCCGCCGCCTCCGCCCCGACGCCGATGCCACCCTCCTCGACGCCGGCGGCCACAACCTCCCCCTGACGCACCACCGCATACTCGGTACGTGGCTTGACGGACGCAATTCGTTGCCCTGAAGCGGGTTAGGGCCGCGGCATACGGACTCGGGGGTCGGGTTCGTGCCCCGGGGGGGTGCCTACTTCCCGAGCTCGGCGAGGTCGGTGAAGACGATCCAGTCGATGCGGAGCGCGCGTGCCGTCGGGTGGCCAGCGACGAGCGTCGTCCGGTCTCCCTCGATGAGCGACACGACGCCGCCGTCCGGAAGCCGCGCCGAAAGCCCCGTCCCGCGCTCGCCCGCGCGGCAGTAGAGGAGCGTGCCCTTCGGGAGCATGAGGTTCCTCGGCGGGGGTTCCCCGGGCCCCTCCCCATCCAGCAGGCCCTCCGCGGCGTACGGCGGAGAGACCCAGCGGTCGAACACCTTCCCCCTCCACGATGTGCCCGAGGCGAGCCCGCCGTCCGCCTCGACCTCGGCGGTCTGCCGCACGGTCGCCGAGCCGCCCGCGAGACGGAGCGTGGACCGCCAGCGAGGACCGCCCGGCCGCAACCGTCCCGTGAGCTCGATTCGCACGCGGTCCCCCTCCGCCGCGACCTCGATCTCGCCCTCGGCGCGGTCCGCCTTCTCCGCGAGCGCGACCACGGCGAAGAACGTCCCCTCCCCGCCCGCGAGGTCGTCGCCGAACCCGCGCGCGAGCTTCCTCCGGAGCGACGTGACGCCCGCGCTCCGCCGGTCGATGCCGAGAAGCAGCCGGTCGGTCTCCACCTCGACCCTCTCGAACGTCTCGCGCACGCGCGCCGGGCCGACGGCGCGCTCGACGCCCTCCGGCAGGAGCGTCGCGACGAGCGCCGCGTACTCGCGGCCGCGATGGCGGTCGTAGGAGGCCCGCTCTGCCGCGCCGAGCTCCTTCCTTACCGCCTGGTACCCGAGCAGGACGTCCGCCGCCGCCGAGCGCCGCCCCGCCGCGTCGCCCGCCTCGTCCGCTGCGAGCCGGAAGAGCCGCTCGACGGCGCCCACGCGGAACCCGAGGCCGAACTCCTCGTCGGGGAAGAGATCCGCGGCGTCCCGCGGGTCGCCCGCCGACCGCACGGTGCGCGCCCGCGCGGCCGCGCGCGCGAGAAGCGGCGGCAGCGCGAGGGGCGCGTCCGGGTCGCGCCAGATCCGCGCCTCGAGGTGGCCGCCGCCGCGCAGCACGGCCGCGCCGAAACGGCGCGCGTTCTCGCGGATCGCCTCGTGGCACGGCCACGGCATGCCGAGGAACGAATCCGGCTGCGCGTCGATCTCGAGGACCACCCGCGCGCCGCGCGCCTCCCAGGCGCGCACGACCGCCTCGACGGGTTGCCCGGCGATCCCCTGGAGGCCGCTCGCGTCCGCGCCGGGCACGAGCCGCACCTCGACGTTCCCGGGCACCGCGCCCGCGGGCGGCCGCAGCGTGAGCCCCGTCGCGAGGATCTCGAAGCGGCGCGAGGGGAACCGCGCCGCCGCCTCGCGCCAGAGGAGCGCGTAGCTCTCGGCGGCGCCCCGCGCGAGCGCGTCCTCGTCCCAGACCGCCGTCACCTCGGGCCAGATCCCCGTGCAGTCCACCTCCGGGTGCGCCTCGAGCCACGCGCCGAGCGCGTCGAGGTACGCCGCGCGCGCGCCCGCGTCGAGCAGCGCGAAGTTGCCGCGCGGCCCCCGGAGCCCCCCCCGCTTCGCGAACCAGTCCGGGTGCGCCTCGAAGAGCGACTCCGGCAGGAAGTCGTCGAACGACACGCTCGCGACCCGCATCTCGTAGCCGAGATCCCTCGCCAGCGGCTCCGCGCGGTACGCGTCGAGGCCGCGCACGGCGACCCCCTGCGCGGGCATCGAGGGATCGAGCGCTTCCGTGTAGAGCGCCCGCGCGGGCTTCCACGTCCGCGGCTCGATCGAGAGCGTGTCGCGCTTGGGAATGAGGGGGTCCCTTGGCCGGAGCCCCCACGACTCGAGGATGTCCCACGCCGCGCGCGCGAGATCCTTCCCGCGCACGACGCCCGACGGCGTGATCGCGTAGCCCGGATCGTCCGACGCCTCGAAGCGGAGCGCGGGCGCGTCGCCGCCCTCGGGCAGCGCGACTCCCGTGATCAGCACGGCGTGGCGCCGAACGAGGTCCGCGGCGTAGCGGGCCGCCGGACTGTCGTCGGTCTCGACGCGCACGCGCGCCTCGCCGCCCGCGATGATGTCGAGCGCGACGAGGAGGGCGAGAAGGTTCAGCGGAGGATCTCCGCCGACTCGATGCGGTCCAGCGCGTCGAGCGCGTCCACCGCCTCCATGCCCTCGACGACGCGGCCGACCGCCGTGGCCGTGTCGTGGCCCGTGTGGAAGCGGAGCGCACCGGATTCGGCGAACGAGAGCGTGCCCCGCCACGCCCGGCGCGCGCCCTCCGGCTCCCCGCGGACGGCGCTTTTCGGCGTCACGGCGGCGAACGCGGCGCCGGTGACCTCCTCGAAGACGGCATCCGCGAAGGCCCCCTGCCCCACGAGCGCGAGCAGGCGTGCGGCGGCCTTCGGGGCATCGCGCTCGAAGATCTCGACCGTGACGCGGCCCCGGGCGGTCTTGAAGACGACGCGCGGGAGGCCCTTGTCGGCGTCGCGCGCGGCGAGCTCCCTCTTCCACGCCTCGGCCATGGCCGCGATCCGGTCGCGCCCGGGCAGGTCCATCGCCGCGGCCTCCTCGAACCGCATGTCCGAGATGAGGAGCATCCGCCGCGGCCCCGCGACGAGGTGGCTCTTGCGGCAGGGCTCGAGCCGCCACAGCGCCTCGTGCGCCTTCCACGCCGCCTCGAGGCGGTTCGCGCGGCGGAGCAGCGACACGCGGGACGCGAGCGCGAAGAAGTCGAGCGGGTCCGCCTCGACGCACGCGTCGAGCTCCGCGAGGATCGCGTCGATCCTCCGGGCGCTCTTCCGGCGCTCCGTCGCGTCGGAGACCGGCGTCGCCTCCGGATCCCGCCGCATCACGATCGCGAGCGTCTCGAGCGAGAGCGAGAGCTCGAAGGCGCGCCGCCGGTCCTCGTCGGGGGTCGGGAACGAGGGCGCCGACTCCGGCCACGACGCGACGAGGGGCTGCCAGTCCTTCGGCGTCTCGCCCCTGGGGGGCGCGAAGGACATCGGCGGCGTCTCGCCGGCGGGGTGGAGGGCTTCCAGCAGGAACACGATCGGCCTCACGGGCGAGACCTCGAGCCCCTCGAGGGCCACGGCGATCTCGGCGGACCACGCGTCCGCATCGGTGTAAACGCGCGCGCGGAAGAGACAGGAAGCGGGGGGGGCGATGGGGGCCTGCTGGCGGAGCGCGTAGGAGGCCCGCCGCACGAAGACCGGCGCCAGCGGGTAGAGCGAGACGGGCGGGACCGTGCAGGCCGGGTGGAAGGAGTGGGAGGAGTAGTTCTTGCCGAGATCGTCCGCGACCTGGAGGTCGATGCGCTCGCCCCGGTACGGGCGCCTCGCCCGGATCCCGATCGAGAGCACGCGCCCCGAGGCGAGCATGAAGGCCTCGCCGCCCTCGGCCGGAAGGCGCGCGGCACCCTTCCACTCCGCGTCCTCCACGACGCCGTCGATCCTCGGCAGGTCGCCCTGCGGGACGTCGACCGCCTCCGCCGCGGCCGCGAAGAGGAGGAGGATGGCTACTCGCAGACCGGGCACGCGTGATCCCCGGGAGGCACCGGGTGGTCCCCGGAGTCGAGATCCTCCCCGCCCATCTCGTGCCAGAGCCGGCACTCCTCCGCATAGGCCTCCGCCGGCGACGCGAGAGGCAGGTAGAAGCAGGCCGTGTAGCGGCCCCCCACGTGGGAGAGGACCGCCGCGCGGAGGTCCGTGTCGGCGCGCCCCACGTAGGAAATGAAGACGGCGCCCTCCTGCGGTCGCGCATAGCCGAGCGCGAACGCGCCTGAAGTGCCCGAGGGAACGGCGCGCTCCACCTCGGAGGCGGCAAGGTGGACGGGGCCCCGGAACTCGGCCATGCACAAAGCCTACCTGAAGGCCGGTCGGCGGGCAGGCCGGGGGGTTTTGCAGGCCGGGCGCCCCTATGTATGCTGGCCGAGCGATGCAGAACCGGTGGATCAAGAGCCCGAAGTGGGATCTGACGTGGCTCATCCTGAGCGTGCTCGTCGTCCCGGTGGCCCCGCTCCTCTATCACCTGGGCATGACCCCGGCCGGGGTCGCGACGGTCATCATGCTCGCCGTCGGCGGACCGCACGTGTTCGTGACCTTCACGCGCACGAACATGGATCCGCGCTTCGTGCGCAACCACTCGGCCTATACGCGGCTCGCGTACCTGATCCCCCTCGCGACGGCGGCCTTCGCCTGGTTCGCCACGCCCCTCTTCCTGACGGTCTTCTTCACGTGGGCGTCCCTGCACGTGCTCCAGCAGATCACCTACATCGCGAACTGCTACAGCAACCGCCAGGACGTGCTTCCCACCCGGCTCGAGCGCTGGACGGAGTACGGCCTCATCTTCTCCTGCCTCTACCCGTTCGCGACCGTGCGGATGGTCGAAGGGACCTTCACGCTCGATAACACGCAGCTCCTCGTGCCCGAGGCGATCCTCGGCCCCGGGCTCATCGCGGCGGCGTTCGGCATCTTCGGCGTCTTCCTCGTCGGCTGGATCGCGCTGAGCGTCCGGCGCTACCTCCGGGGCACGCTCCACTACGGGAAGACGGCGCTCCTCGCCGCCACGGTCGCGGCGACCTTTCTCACCCCGCTCTTCCCGAACCTCGACGTCGCGTTCCAGGGCATCAACAGCTGGCACTGCATCCAGTACCTCGCGCTCATCTGGTACGCGAACCGGGTCCGTGCCGACCGCGGCGAGGTGGAGCTCGGCTTCGTGCGGTCGATCTCGGCCAAGGGGATCCCCGGGTTCCTGCGCTACTACCTCTCGGCGGTGGCCGGCACCGTGCTCATCATCAGCGTCGTCTTCGGCCTCGCGGCCCTTGCCCGCCACTTCGGCATCACCACGCTCGGCGCGGGCGAGCACAAGCAGCCTTCCGAGATGCTCATCTACTACATGATCGGGAAGGGTCTCCTCCTCACGCACTACTACTACGACACCTTCCTCTTCACGCAGCGGGACGAGCTCTCGGTGCCGGGCGCCGCCACGGCGCGCATGGCGCAGACGTTTGCCTGACATCGAGCCCGAGCGGGTTTCTTCACGTCCACGGAGCGGCCCCCCCCCGGCGGTTTCCGCACTGGGCGCAGGCGGCATCTACCGGAAGGGCACGGACGTAAACTGTTTCGTGGCAACGGTTTGTGCCTCATGGCCGGCTCGCCGGCCCCCGGCGCTTCCCCCGAGGGCAAAAAGTCGTTAGAAAGTGCCCGGGTTCCGTCGTAAACTCCTATGGATAGCGCCCGGAGGTATCGGCTTACCCCGGGGCTCCTTGTCGTAGGAGGTACGAACCATGTCCCGCCTTCTCGCCCTCGCGCCCGCGCTCGTCGTGATCGCGGCCCTCGTCCGCCCGGCCGACGCCGGGTGATGCCCCCGCTCCGGCGCCAGTTTGGCGCGGCTCAACATCAACTGGCAGAACGCCTCGGCCGTCGCCCCCACCGCGGTGACGACCGGCGAGTCCGCCGAAGCGGCCGACGCGAAGCCCGCCCGGGCGACGATCTCCGACAAGCCGATGATGATCTACGTCATGTCGGACGACCCGACGGACAGCGCGACGCGCAAGCTCGACTCGGTGGCCTTCGCCAAGGAGCAGGTGGGCGTCGGCTCGAAGTTCTTCAACGCGATCAAGATGACCTCCGGGGACGCGGCCCAGGACCGCGTCACGAAGGAGGCCGGCAGGCAGATCCCGCGGATCATCTTCCTGAAGCGCGACTACACGATCGTCACCGTGCTCGAGGGCAACGAGCTCTCCGGCGGCGGCATCGTGAAGGCGATGCAGCAGGTCGTCCGCTCGGAGTACGTGAACAACTTCGACACGATGGTCCGCGACTACATCAGCCTGCTCAACGACCTCGACCGGCTCGAGAGCAAGAAGGCGGCGATCGAGGACCAGAAGCGTCGCGTCGCGGAGAAGGCGAACAAGAGCAAGGAAAAGAAGATCGCCCGCGACGAGGCCGAGTACAAGGCGGAGATGGAAGCCTTCGAGGCCAAGGAAAAGAAGATCCTTGAGTTCAAGTTCAAGGGCGAAGGCGACAAGCCTGCCGACGACACGGAGGCCTGATCGGGGCTGGTCTCTTCAGCCGCACAGTGAAGTGCTAAACCGGGGTCGCCCGTTCGGGGCGGCCCCGATTTTTTGGATGTCTGTCAACGACCCCCTTTCCATACGCCAGCTCGAGGTCTTCGTCGCCCTCGTCGAGCAGGGCTCGTTCACGAAGACCGCCCGCCACCTCGAGCTCAGCCAGTCCACGGTGAGCGGGCACATGGCCGACCTCGAGCGTCGCCTCGGGGTCCGTCTCGTCGAGCGTGACCGGGGCGGGGTGCGCCCGACGCCGGCCGGCCGCGCGCTCCTCGTGCCCGCCCGGCAGGCGCTCCAGGCCGAGCGGGGCGCGCGCATGGCGGTGCAGGAGCTGTCGGGACTTCTCCGCGGGACCCTCGTCGTCGGCGGGTCATCCATCCCCGCCTCCTACATCCTCCCGACGCTCTTCGGGCGGTTCCACAAGGAGCACCCAGGCGTCAGCCTCAGGCTGCTCACCGGCGACTCGCGCGAGGTCCTCGACCACGTGCGGCACGCCACGATCGAGGTCGGGATGATCGGCGCCGCCCCGGAAGCCCCCGACGTGAAGAGCGCGAAGGTCGGGGAGGACAGCCTCGCCCTCGTCGTCGGGAAGGACCATCCCCTCGCCGGCCGCGCAACCGTGCAGGGCGCCGACGTCCTCCAGTACGCCTTCGTCATGCGGGAGGAGGGTTCGGGCACCCGCGCCGCGACCATGCAGGCGCTCCGGAAGCTCCTCGGCGCCGACGGCATCTCGAAGCTCGCGATCGCCTGCGAGGTGGGCTCCGCGGAGGCGCAGAAGGCCGCGGTCCGGGCCGGCCTCGGGCTCGCCTTCGTCTCGAGCCTCGCGATCAGGGACGACCTCGCCCACGGCACGCTCGCGAGCCTCCGGCTGAAGGGGTTCGACGTGCGCCGGTCCTTCCACCTGGTCAGCCGGTCCGAGGACCTCCTGAGCCCGGCCGCGAAGGCGTTCCGGACGATGGCCGCGAGGACGTAGGGCCCCCCCGACCCCCCCCCGGGGTGCCCCTCGAGGAGGCCCCTTTTTCGCTGGCGCCCTCCGGCGGTGGTTGCGAATATGCGCACCTCTGTGCAATTAAGGGACGGTCTTGGCTCTCTTCGGCAGTAAGTCCGGCGCGGCGGACGCCGCGCTCGCCTCCCGCTACAAGCACCTCCTCAACGTCGCCAAGTCCCTCACGTCGGAGCGCGACCTGAAGCAGGTGCTCTCGGCCACGATGGACGCGATCATCGAGCTGACGCACGCGGAGCGGGGGTTCGTGTGGCTCGGGAGCCCCGAGGACGGGTCGGTCGCCGTGGCGAGGAATGTCGACCGGGAGCACGTGAAGAGGCCCGACGGCAAGCTCAGCCGCTCCATCCTCGCGCGGGCGATGGAGGTCGGCGAGACCGTGCGGACCGACAACGCCCCGGCGGACTTCCAGGGCAGCGCCTCGATCGGCGAGCTCAAGCTCCTCTCGGTCCTCTGCACGCCGCTCATGCTCCACGGCCGGACGATCGGCGCCATCTACGTGGACCACCGGTTCCGCGAGGCGGAGTTCGCCGAGGAGGACCGGGCGCTGCTCGACGAGTTCCGCGACCTCGCGGCGATCGCGATCGAGAACGCACGGCTCTTCGAGGAGAACGACTCCCAGCGGCGCCGCCTCGAGGAGCTGAACCAGCGTCTCGAGCAGGAGGTGGCGGCGCAGAACGAGGAGATGGAGGCCTACCGGCAGCGCCTGAAAGGGCTGAAGCCGCGCGAGAAGTACCTCTACGACTACTCGCGGATCATCGGCTTCAGCGCCGCCATCCGCGAGATCTTCTCGCTCCTCGACCGCGTCATCCCCACCTCGTTCCCCGTCCTCGTCCAAGGGGAGAGCGGGACCGGCAAGGAGCTGATCGCCTCGGCGATCCACTCGAACGGCCCCCGCCGCGACAAGGCCTTCCTGACGGAGAACTGCTCGGCGGTCCCGGAGAGCCTCCTCGAGAGCGAGCTGTTCGGCCACGTGCGCGGCGCCTTCACGGGCGCCGACCGCACGCGCGACGGCCTCTTCCAGCGCGCCCACGGAGGCACCCTCTTCCTCGACGAGATCGGGGACATGTCGCCGGCCATGCAGACGAAGCTCCTGCGCGCCCTCCAGGAGGGCGAGGTGCGGAAGGTGGGGGGCTCCGAGGTCGAGAAGGTGGACGTCCGGATCATCGCGGCCACCAACCGCGACCTGAAGCAGGAGGTCGAGGAGGGCCGCTTCCGGGAGGACCTCTTCTACCGGCTGAACGTCGTGGCGATCCGCGTGCCCCCGCTCCGCGAGCGGCGCGAGGACATCCAGCCGCTCCTCGAGCACTTCCTCGCGCAGGCGTGCACGGAGGCGGGCGTGCCGCTGAAGCAGGTCTCCCCGGCGGCGCTCCGGATCCTCACCTCCTACAACTGGCCCGGCAACATCCGCGAGCTGCAGAACGAGATGAAGCGCCTCGTCGCGCTGGCCGACGACACGATCGGGCCCGAGCTCCTCGAAAGCCTGAAGAGCCACCCGCAGCTCGCCTCCGGCGCCGCGCGCGCCGGCCTCGCGGGCCGGACGCTCAAGGACATCGAGCGCCAGGCGATCCTCGAGACCCTGAAGCTTGCGGGGGGGAACAAGGCGGATGCCGCGAAACGGCTCGGCATCTCCCGCCGCGCCCTCTACGACAAGATCGAGAAGTACGGGATCGTGCCGCCCCGGCCCCCGGAGCCCCCTCGCATGTAGGTGTGAAGATCTCGCGCACCGTGCCGGGGGGTAACGGTGGCGCGAGAGGCGACCGGAGCCGTAACCCGTTTCGCAGCAGGCATTTGGAGGGGGCGCGGGGGAGGATGCGGCCGGCACGTCGTGTGATGGAAGGAGGGGCACCCATGCGACGCGTTCTCCCGGTCGTTCTCCTCCTCGCCGCCGGTGCCGCTGCGGAGGAGACCTCCTCCCTCGCCGCGTACCTCCCCGCCGACACCCCCTTCTACATGGAGGTGCGGAGCCCCACGGGCGAGGAGCTGAAGACCCTCGCGATGGCGAAGGTCTTCTCCGACCCGCGGATGAAGGCGCTGCTCGAGCGCTCGCGCGGCATCGACAGCTCCTTCTCGGCCATGCGGATTCCCGTCGGGGACGCCTTCCTCTCCGTCCGGAGCGACCCGCTCTCGATGGAGGACATCTTCGTCGACCTCTCCTACGCCGACGCGAAGGGCGAGCGGTCGTTCCGCGTGCGCAGCCGGGTGGCGCTCGCGATCGTGGACATCCCGGCGGGGCCCTGCCCCGTGGACGTCGCGGCGGCATTCGAGGTGGACGGCGACGCGAAGGAGGCCGTGGCAACGATCGAGCGCATCGCCGCCGCCGCGTCGCTCGCCGCGCGCGACGAGGAGGGCGACATCGACGAGGAGGTCTCCCGCCTCGTGCGGCATGCCGAGCACGGCGGCGTCCCGTATGCGTGGGCCGACGTGGGGCCTCTTCGGATCTGCGTCGCGCCGGTCGGGAGCGTGATCCTCGTCACGACGGGCGAGGCGCGGCTGAAGGACGTGATCGACCGTCGCGCCGCGAAGGCGCCGGACTGCCTCGCGAACGACCCGCGGCATCTCGCGATGCTCGCGAGCGTCCCGGGAAGCGGCACGCCGACGACCCAGATCGCGCTCCACGTCGATCGCGCGCTCCGCAAGCTCCAGGCGAGCGGGCCGCAGCTCGCGCAGGTCGGGCTCTTCGCGCAGCAGATGCTCACGCAGTTCGGGCTCCGCGACCTCGAGAGCGTGACGACGGTCGCCAGGGTGTCCGGCGAGGGCGTGCGCGCGTGCACCTCCGTCGTGCTCGCGCCCGCGGACAGGCGAGGCGGCCTCGGCCGCTTCTTCGAGAAGGGCGGCCCGCCGCCGCCCCTCGGGGGCCTCGCGTACGCGCCCGAGGACTCCCTCTACGTCACGTGCGGGAACGTGGACGTGCCCGGGATCCACCGGACCGCCATGGAGATCGGGGGCTTCCAGCTCGCGATGGGGATCGCGGTCC
The DNA here is from genome assembly GCA_011525755.1 of Planctomycetaceae bacterium. Lineage (GTDB taxonomy): Bacteria > Planctomycetota > PLA2 > PLA2 > PLA2 > PLA2. Next base: position 14,321 of record WYBS01000008.1, on the reverse strand, counting down.
CCCTCGAGCGCGACTTCGGGCTGAAGCTCAAGGAGGACCTGTGCGACCTCCTCGGCCCCGAGATGACGTTCCTCGTCGCGCCGAACAAGGGCCTCATCCCCGACGTGGCGCTCATCTGCGAGAGCAAGGACGCGGCGCGCCTCGAGCGGAACCTCGTCCAGCTCTTCTCGCGGATGCAGTGGCCCGCCGGGCAGGGGGTCACCACGTTCAAGCTGCGCGACGCGACCGTCCATGCGATTCCGCTCGGCCACCCGAAGCTCGGGAACGTCCCGGTCGCGCCGACGTTCGGCGTCGTCGACGGCCGGCTCGTGGTGGCGCCCTACCCGCTCGCCTTCCAGCGCATCCTCGCCGTGAAGCGCGGCGACCGCCCGTCGATCGAGAAGAACCGCGAGTTCGGGAAGCTCCGCGCGGTCGTGCCCGCCGGCGCGCAGGGGGTCTCCTACCTCGACCTCGCGCGGATCTTCGAGATCTGCTACGACACCTTCGTCCCGTTCGCCCAGGCGATGTCGGGCGGCGCCGCCCCGCCGCAGCTCTACGAGTTCCCGGACGTGGAGACCCTCTCGCGGCACCTCTTCGGCCGGGTGGCATGGCGCACCTCGGACGAGCGCGGGCTGCGCTGGGAGTCCTACGCCTCGATGGACACGAGCAGCTTCACGCTGTCGCTCCTCGCCGGCGCGAGTGTCGGCCTCTACTTCGTGCGCGCGGGCAAGGACGCGAACCTCGAGGTGCAGCTCGAGGCACCGGTCCCCCGGGGCGAGGCGGGCGACGACGGGCAGGTGTGCCGCCACCATGTCAGGACGCTCCGGGCGCGGCTCCAGCACTACCGGAAGTCGAACGGGCGGTTCCCCGACCGCCTCGAGGAGGTCGAGGCGGACTGGATGGACCCGCTCGCGTGCGTCGTGCCCGGCACCGACGGCAAGCCGTACGTCTACCTCGGCCCGGACGGGAAGGGCGACGTCCTCCTCCACGGCTACCCGAACGGCGCCGACGGCCTCGTGACCGTCCTCGGCACGGACCTGAAGCCGCCGCAGCGGATCAGCGCTGCGGAGCTCGAGCGGCGCCTAGCCGCTCCAGGAGGGCGCTGACCCAGTCGGCGCCCTCGCGCATCGCCTCGAGCTGCTCGCGCAGGAACCGCGCCGTCCGCTGCGCCTGGTCCTCCGGCGCCTCCAGCGCGAGGAGCGCTGCGTGCTCGCAGAGGTACTGGAGGTCCCGGAACTCCTCGGGGAGCGAGAGCGCGAGTTCGATCGCCTGCTGCGCCGCCTGGACCGCCAGCGAGAGGTTCCCCTGGAGACGAAGCGCGAGCGCGCGCGTCCAGTAGACGTAGGGCTCGACCTCCGGCGTCGCGACCGCCTCCGCCTCGTCGAGCGCCTCGAGAGCGAGCGCGCGCCGGTCGAGGTTCATCCGCGCGATCGCGAGCAGGAGGAGGGCGACCGCGCGATCCTCGCCCTTCGCCTCGTCGAGGCGCTTCTGCGCGATCCCCTCGAGCGCCGTCGGCAGGACCGGGGCCTGGTCCGCGAGCCTCAAGACGCTGCTCACGAGGTGCTGGGCGACCGGCACCTCGGCCCCCGTGAGCTTGTCCCGGAACACCGCGAAGAGGCGCAGCGTGTCGGCGAACGTGCGGCTCAGCGACGCGAGGTAGTCGTTCACGTTCCCGCCCCCCTCGAAGAACGCGGCCGTCGCGCGGCTGCGCAGCCACGGCATCGTCACGTACGCGGCCCGCTCGTTCGCCTCCTTGAGCAGGTCGGCGGCCTCGGGGTGCCTCATGGCCTTCCGGGCGAGGCCGAGCGTGAGCGCGCGGAAGACGGCGGCCTCGTCGCCCTGGGGCTCGGGCGGCGGATCCTGCAGCAGCGCGATCGCGTCGGCGTGACGCCCCTCCTCGAGCGCCACCCGCGCCAGCGCAAGCGCGCGGACCGGGTCCCGGGCAGGAAGGGCTCCCGCCGCCGCGGTCGCGTCCGCGAGCCTTCCCGCCTCGACGAGGGCCATCAGGTGCCAGAACGAGCCCCGCTCGCCCGCGCGCTCGAGGTCGTCGATCACGCCGTCGAAGAAGGGGGGCGCCTCGCGCAGCCGTGCGAGGGCGCGGTTGCGGTAGACGGTCGCGCGGACGAGCTTTCCGTCCGCGTTCTCCGGCTCCCCCGCGCAGAGGTCCTCGATGTCGGAGACCGCGACGTCGTAGTCGCGGTTGTCGAGGATGGCCCGGAGCCTCGCCTGCATCGCCGCCCGCTGCTTCTCCTGGTCCGCGCGCTCCGTCTCCTCCGCCGCCTTCCCGCCGAGGACGAGCACGAGGAAGAGGGCGAGCGCGGCGACGGTCCCCGTCGCGGCGATGACCTTGTGGCGGCGGACCGCCTCGGCGGCGAGCGCGAGCGTGCCCTTCGGCTTCGCGTGGATCCGCTCTCCCGAGAGCAGCCGGTCGAGGTCGTCCGCGAGCTCCCCGGCGGACGCGTACCGGTCCTCGGGATCCTTCTCGAGGCAGCGCAGGACGATCGTCGCGAGGTCGTGGGGGATCTGGCGGTTGAAGCGGCGGGGGGTCGGGGGGCGCTCCTCGAGGATCGCTTTGATGAACCCCTGGACGGTGGGGGCGTCGAAGGGGGGACGGCCCGCGACCGCGTGGTAGAGCGTCGCGCCGAGGGAGTAGATGTCCGCCCGCCCGTCCACCGGCCGTTTCGCGTGCGCGAGGATCTGCTCCGGGCTCATGTACTTCGGCGTCCCGACGATCGCGTCGGTCGATGTGAGGCTTGCGGAGTCCGTGAGCCGCGCGAGGCCGAAGTCCGTGACCACGACCCGCCCGTTCCGGTCCACGAGGAGGTTCCCCGGCTTCACGTCCCGGTGGATCACCCCCTTCTCGTGCGCGTGGGCGAGGCCGCGCGCCGCGTCGCGGGCGATCCGCGCCGCGCGGAGGATCGCCTCGCGGTCCCGCCCAGCCTCGGCGTCGAGCGGCCGGCCGTCCACGAGCTCCATCGCGAAGTAGTGGGTGGAATCGACCTGCCCGACCTCGTAGATCTGGATCACGTTGTCGTGGCGGAGCCGGGCGACGGACTCCGCCTCCCGGTGGAAGCGCCGGACCTGCTTCGCGTCGAGGGTGATGTTCCCGGGGAGGATCTTGAGCGCGACCTTCCGCTTCAGGTCCTCCTGGAACGCCTCGTAGACGACGCCCATGGATCCCCGCCCGAGCTCCGAGAGGATCATGAACTTCCCGAGGCGTTCGCCCGTCAGGTGGAATGCCTCGTCCGGCGGCGGCTTCTCGCTCATCCCCAAGTAGAGTCTAAGCAACCGGTCCCTTCCGGATTCACCTCCCCCCCCCCCGGCCCCCCCTGTTTCCCGCCGAGGTAGACTTCCCGGCGTGCCCGAGAAGCTCGAGGACCGCGTCCGCGAGGTGCTCCGGCGGCTCAGCCCCTCGCTGGCCGTCGACGGCGGCGGCGTCGAGCTCGACCGCATCGAGGGGACGACCGTCTACCTCCGCCTGACGGGGGCGTGCGTCGGCTGCCCCGGCTCGGACATCACCCTCCGCTACGGCCTCGAGAGCGCGCTCACGGAGGAGATCCCCGAGATCAAGGCCGTGGTGGCGGTCGGAGGGGGCGCGGGGGGAGGGGAGTAGCCCTCACGCCGCGCGCAGCAGGGCGATCACGCGATCGCGCGCCGCGGCGGGGTCGAGCCCCTCGAGGTCCGCGAGGATGGCCGCCGGGTCCGGCGCGAACGGCGGGATCTTCAGCTTCTCGCGCTCGGCGTACTCCCGCGCCTCGGCCTGGTAGCGGAGGGCCCGCTTCAGGCGGGCCAGCTCCTCGTCGAGCTTCGTCCCCTCGAGCGCCTGCCAGCGCTCGATGCGGCGCGCCGCGGCGAGGCGGGCGACCTCCTCCGGCTTTCTTGCCGCGCGCTCCTCCGCCGTCACGAGGGGCCGCTCGTAGAGGATCCGCGGGCTCCCCCGCACCCGCACGATCGTGACGATCGTCGCGGCATGCGTGCCCCCGCCGGCGGGCTCGAGGAAGAGGTAGTCCCCCTCGGCCCCCCCCGGCGGCCGGCCGACGAGGCGGAACTCCGACGGCACCCGGATCGGGCCCGCCGGGACTCCCTTCAAGGACGCGAGATCCTCCTCGAACCGCGACCGGTCGGAGGAGCGCTCGAAGCGGAGCGCCCGCTCCGCCATCTCCGGGTCGCGGCGGCGCTCCCCCTCCCGCAGGACGAACATCAGGTCGATGATCTCGCCGTCGGGGAACGGCGCGCCGCCCCGCGTCGACGAGGTCGTCGCCGCGCATCCGGCGAGGACCGCGAGGAGGGCCGCCTTCCTCACCGCTTCTCCTCCCCTTCCCCGGACCCCTTCCCCTTCGTCTCCCTCTCGTTGTCCTTCTCGAGCTTCCTGACCGCGCTCTCGTACGCCGCGTCCCCCGCGTCCCTGTACGGGTGGCTCGACAGCGCCTTCACGCGCTCGCGCGTCACCGCATCGGCCTCCGCGGGCGTGAAGAGCACGCGCGGCGTGATCAGGAGGATCAGCTCCGCCTTGCTCTTGTCCGTCACCTTCTTGCGGAAGAAGAACCGGATGATCGGGATGTCGCCCAAGACCGGCACCTTCTGCTCGTGGTCCGTGAGCTCGATGCGGATGAGGCCGCCGACGGCGAGCGTCATCCCGTCCTTCGCGACGACCGTCGCCTGGACGTTCGCCGTGTTGACCGTGTCGACGGGGAAGGGCACGACGCCGCCGTCCGCCGTCGCCACCGGGATCGTCGCGCTGTCGGGCGACACGCTCGACGAGTCGTGCACGAGGAAGAGCGTCACCGTACGGTCCGCGTTGATCTTCGGCGTGATGAGGAGCGAGTTGCCGATGTCCCTGACCTCGGTCTCCGGGTCGATCGTCGTCGTCGTCGCGCCGTCCGAGGGCGTGATCACGTCGGTGCTCACGCCGGTCGTGAGCACGCGCTCCTCGCCCACGAAGAGCCGCGCGGGGCGGTTGTTCGACGCGAGCAGCAGCGGCGTCGCGAGCGTGTTGACGCGCCGCTCGGTCGCGAGCAGCTGGAGGCGCGCGCGGACCGTGTCGTTCAGGAACTGGTAGACGAAGGTCCCCGGCTCGACCGCGAAGTTGCCCGAGCCGAGCACGTTGCGCGGCGCCGTGAGCGCGCTCGGGAGAAGCGGGTTGGCCGGCTGCGAGTCCTCCGGGCCGCTGCTCGACGGGCCGTCCGTTACCTGGATGTCGAAGATCGACTGGAAGCCCTCGCCGACCTGGAGCTCGAGGATCTTCATCTCGAGGAGCACCTGGGGCGTCGGCCGGTCGAGCTCCACGATGAGCTGGCTGATCTCCTTCATCGCGAGGTCGTCGCTCGTCCGGACGACCACGAGGTTGTGCTGGCGGTTGACCGTCACGTAGATCGTCGGGTCCCCTGCATCGACCCCGCGCAGCAGGTCGCCCGTCACCTCGGCCGCCCCGGACTCCTGGAGCCTCGCGATCTGGTCGGGCGTCAGCTCGGCCTCGACCCTCGATTCGGAGCGTCCGCCGTACTCGCCGCGCTCGTACGAGCGGCGGAAGTACCGGTCCTGCTCGCGGCGCCGCTGCTCGGGGGTCCCGCCGGTCGTGCCGAGGAGCCCGGTCCCGATGCTCCCGGTCCCGACGCCCGTGCCCAAGCCGAAGCCGCCCGGCAGGTCGAGCGCCTCCTCCTCCTCGACGCCGAGCGAGAGCTCGACGCGGTCGCCGAAGAGGTCCTCGATCGCCTGGCCGATGACGATCGCGTTCGGGTGCAGCAGCGTGAACACGCGGGTCTCGTTCTTGCGGTAGACGATGTGGTCCTTCTGGAACTCCTTCGTGCTCATCACGCGGAACGTCTGCGTGTCCGCGTCGCGGCGGTACCAGAGGCCCGCGACCTTGCAGATGGTCTCCACGGCGTTCCCCGCGGTCAACCCCTGGAGGTAGAGCGTGACGGTCGCCTTGCCCGCCTCCTCGGTGGCGACGACGTTCAGTCCGCTGATCTCCGCGATCAGCCGGACCGCGTCCGTGATCCGGGCGCCACGGAACTCGATCCGCTTGATGCGGTGCTCCTCGCCGCGAAACGGCGCGTCCTGCGCGCCGGCCGCCGCAGGCAGGAGGAGCAGCAGCAGGAGGAGGAGATGGTGCCGCCTCATCGGACCACCACGACCCGCTTGAGCTCGCCGATCTCGACGTGGAGCTCGAGATTCGTGACCTCTACCACGCGCATCACGAGGTTCTGCCCGGCGCGCGGCAGGCTCACGGTGTCGTCCTTGCGGACGAGGTACGTGCTCGTCCCGTCCACCTCGAGGAGCGCGACCGACCTTCCCTCCTCGTCCTCGACGTAGCCCCGGAGCGCGAGGCCGGGGAGCGCGGGCGGCGCATCGGCGGGCACGAAGCGCGACCGGTCCCCCGCGCCCCCCCGCATCCTCTCGGTAGCGGCGAACGGATCCCGCTCCTCGCCGGTCCCTTCCGGCGCGGGCTCCGCGGGCTTCTCCTCCTGCGCGAGCGCGCCCGAGAGGCCGGCCGCGAGGATGGCGAGCAGTGCGATCCTGTGCGTCATGATGTTCTCCTATCGCGCCATCTGCATCAGCGCCTGGAAGAAGGCCAGGTAGACGAACCCCACCATGCTGCCCACGACGAGGATGAGCGCGGGCTCGATCAGGCTGCTCATCCGCCGGATCCGCAGGTCGAGGTCCTTCTGGTAGAAGCGCGCGAGCTCCGAGAGGACGTCGGTCATCGCGCCCGACTGTTCCCCCGCCGCGACGAGGTTCGCGACGACGGGCGGCACCAGCGCGTGCTCGAGGCCCTTCGACAGCGGCTCGCCGCCGAGGATGCGTTCGGCCGTGCCGCCGAGGTGCTCGCCGAGGGCGCGGTTGCCGACCGATGCGGCCGTGATCCGGATCGACTCGAGGAGGCTCACGCCGCTCCGCAGCAGCTCGCCGAGGGTCCACGAGATCTGCGCGAGGGACGCGACCTGCCAGAGCCGGCCCGCGATCGGGACGGAGAGCGCCGCGCGGTGCAGCGCGACGCGCCCCTTCCCCGTCGCATGCACGGCCGCGGCCGCGCCCGCGACGACGACCAGGGCGGCGAGGACGTAGATGCCGTTCTCGCGCATCCACACGGACGTGGCAAGCAGCGTCCGTGTCGTCCAAGGGAGCACCGTGCCCCGCTGCATGAAGAACGTGACGAACTTCGGCACGATCCCGAGCACGAGGAAGGTCGCCACCGAGATCGCGACCACGAGGACGATCGCCGGGTAGGCGAGGCTCGTCAGGAGGCTGCGCCGGAGTGTCGCGCGCCGCTCCACGATGTCCGCGATCCGGTCGAGCACGGCGGGGAGGTCGCCGGTCGCCTCGCCGCTCTCGACGAGGCGGATCGCGAGGCCACGGAGCCGCGGCTCCGCGCCCATCGCCTGCGAGAGGCTCCTGCCCGCGCGGATCCGCCCGGCGAGGCGGCCGGCGAGCGCGGCGACGGGCCCCTGCGCCCGCCCGCACACCTCGAGCGCCTTCAGGAGCGTCACGCCCGAGCGTGTCATCAGCGCGAGCTCCCGGAAGAGGAAGACGAGGCCCTGCGCCCGCGGGGTGCCGTGGCTTCCGGGAGACGTCTCCCGTCCCGCGGCGGCGGGCGCGAGGCGCGTGATGAAGAGGGAGCGGCCCTTGAGCTCCGCCGCGGCCGCGCGCTCGTCCGCGGCATCGAGGTCGCCCTGGACGCTTCGTCCGTCGGACGCGATGGCATGGTAGCGGTACCGCATGTCACTCCTCGAGGAGCGTTGCCTCCATGACCTCCTCCACGGTCGTCAGGTGGCGCAGGACCTTCCCGATGCCGTCCTCGCGCAGCGTCCGCAGGTCGAGCGCGGCGCGCAGATCGTGCTCCGGCGCGCGGGCGGCGATCCGCCGCGCGGCCTCGCCGTCGATCCACATCATCTCGAAGAGCCCGATGCGTCCCGTGAACCCGGTCCCGAGGCAGCGGGCGCACCCCGCGGCGACCGGGACCTCCGCCGCCTCGTCCGCGCCGAGGAACCGCGCCTCCTCCCGCGTCGCCCTCCGCGTCCTGCGGCAGCGCGGGCAGAGGCGGCGGACGAGGCGCTGGGAGATCGCCCCGACCAGCGTGCCGGCGACGAGGAACGGCTCGCACCCGAGGTCGAAGAGGCGGGTCAACGACGCCGGCGCGCTGTTCGTGTGGAGCGTGCTGAGCACGAGGTGGCCGGTGAGCGCTGCCTTGAGCGCGACGTCGGCGGTCTCGCCGTCGCGGATCTCGCCGACCATCATGACGTCCGGATCGTGACGGAGGAGCGAGCGGATCGTCCCCGCGAACGTCACCTTCCCCCCCGCCCCTACCTGCACCTGGGAGACGCCGGGGATCTTGTACTCGATCGGGTCCTCGACCGTCATCACGTGGATGTCGGGACGGCTCACTTCGCGGAGCGCGGCGTAGAGCGTCGTGCTCTTGCCGCACCCCGTCGGCCCGCACAGGAGCAGCAGCCCGAAGGGTCTCCGGATCCCGGCGCGGAAGCGGGCGAGATCGTCGTCCTCCATCCCGAGCGTGGTCAGCGTCAGGTCGCGCGAGGCCGTGCCGAGCAGCCGCAGCGTGGCGCGCTCGCCGAGGCGCGTGCAGATGGTGGCGGCACGGATGTCGATCGGGTCGCTGCCGGCGAGCGGCAGCGTGTGCGTGAACCCGCCGTCCTGCGGCGCGCGCTGCTCCGCGATGTCGAGGCCCGCGAGGACCTTCACGCGATTGATGAGGCCCGCGCCCTCCGCCGGCCGCAGGCCGCGCACGAGCGGGTGGAGGCAGCCGTCCATCCGGACGCGCACGGTCATCCCGTCGTCTGCCGGCTCGAGGTGGACGTCGGACGCGCGCCGGAGGTACGCCTCCTTGAGGATCGCGTCGAGGAGCGTGACCGCGTCTTCGTGCGCGAGCCCGGCTCCCTCGGCCGGCGCGTGCCCCGCCGCCGCGAGGGCGCGGGAGGCGGCGCCGCGCAGCGCGCGCGGCTCGGCCACGGCGACCGCGACGTCCTGGCCGAGGGCCCGCCGCACGGCGGCGAGCGTCTGACGGTCGTCGGGGTCCGCGGCGGCCACGGCGACGTCGGGCACCGGCGCCTCGCGCACCGGCAGCACGAGACCGCGCCGGAGCAGGACCTGCGGGAGCCGCCGGACCTCGTCGAGCGCGGGCTCGGCCGCCTCGCAGTCGACGTACGGGAGGCCGCGCCGCTCGGCGACCGCCCGGTAGAGCGCCGCCGGCGGGAAGCGGCCGCGGCCGGTGACGCCCTCCACGAAGTCCTCGAGCGGCAGGCGCTCCCAGCCGTGGAACGCCGCGAGCTCGCCCTGCCCGATCAGCTGCGCCGCGAGGGCGGCGTCGGCGAGTTCGCGCACCGTGATCGCCATGTCAGCCGCTCCTCGTCTTCGACAGCCACTGGTCGAGCGCGTCCGCGTGGTGCGCCACCTTCCGGCCCTCGCTCTCGGCGATGACGCCGCGGGCGACGAGCGACGCGACCTCCTGCTCGAGGGTGCGCATGCCGAGGGCGCCGCTCCCTTCCATCACCGAGTAGATCTGCTCCGTGCGGCCCGTGCGGATGAGGTTCCCGACCGCGTTCGTCACCTTGAGGATCTCGACGGCGGGCACGAGCCCCCGCCCCGTCCTGCGGGGCACGAGCCGCTGGGTGACGACGGCCCGGAGGACGAGCGAGACCTGCTGGCGGATCGACCGCTGCTCGTCGGCCGGGAAGACGCCGATCATCCGCTCCACCGAGCCCACGGCGTCGCCCGTGTGGAGGGTGGAGAAGACGAGGTGGCCGGTCTCCGCGGCCGTGATCGCTGTCCGCATCGTCTCCACGTCGCGCATCTCGCCGACGAGGATCACGTCGGGGTCCTCGCGCAGCGCCGACCGGACCGCCTCTGCGAACGACGGCACGGTCGTATGCAGCTCGCGCTGGTGGACGAGCGCCTTCAGGTTCCCGTGCAGGTACTCGATCGGGTCCTCGATCGTCAGGATGTGGCAGGCGCAATCGCGGTTGATGATGTGGAGGAGCGAGGCGAGCGTCGTCGTCTTGCCGCTGCCGGTCGGGCCCGTCACGAGGACGAGGCCGTCGCGGAGCCGCGTGAACTCCTCGAGCTGCGGCGGCAGGTTCCACTCCTCCAGCGGCCGGAAGGTGTCGTCGAGGCGGCGGATCGCGAAGGCGATGCCGCCGCGCTCCTGGTACGCGTTGATCCGAAAGCGCGAGCCATCGGGGCCCGAGCGCGAGAGGTCGAGCGTCCGCCTCTCCTCGAAGATCGCCAGCTGCCGCCCGTTCATGAGCGAGCGTGCCATCTCCCCGAGGTCGTCCGCGCGGAGAGGGGGCTCCCCATCGACCGGCCGAAGGTCGCCGTCGATCCGCAGGCGCGGCGCCGAGCCGGCGGAGAGGTGCAGGTCCGTCGCCTTCGCGGCGGAGCAGAGCGAGAGGAGCCTTCCGAAGGCGTCCATCGTCAGTACACGTAGACGAGCGTCGCGAGGAGCGGCGTGACGCCCGGCCCGCAGCCTTCCCCTGCGGTGATGTCGAAGCGGAGGATGAGCACGCGGTGATCGAGCCGGTCGAGGTCGCGCAGGAAGCCCCGGAGCCCCGCGAAGCCGGTCTCGAGCGTGACCTGGCGCGCGCCGAGCGCGTACGGATCGCCGAGCGTGAGGCAGCGCACGAGCCGCGCTGCGTCGCCGGCGTTGCCGGGGTCGCCGACGAAGCTTCGGAGCGCCGCCTCGGGGCACGCGAGGTTCTCCCGGACGTAGACCCCGTGCCGGTCCGCGAGGGCCGAGATCTCGACCCGGAGCTCGTCCGCAAGGGACTCGTCGCAGCGCGACACGAACCGCGCCTCGGCGCGGCGCAGCGCTTCCCGGGCCGCCTCCACCTCGGCCCGGAGCGCGTCCCGCCTCGCGACGAGGCGCCCGGGGTCCCCGGGCGTCCGCGGCCACCGGACCTCGCGGACCTGGAGCTCCGCCTGCACCCGCTGCTCCTCCAGCGCCTCGATGCGGAGGCGGGCGGGGCGCACGCGCGGGAAGTACACCGCCGTCGCCGCCGCCACCGCGACCGCCGCGGCGAGGAGGATGTGCTCGCGCCTCGAGATGCTCCGCATCACGCATCCTCCCCGGGAAGCGGGTCCAGGAGGAGGCTCCAGGAGTAGCTGCCGCCGCGCGACTCCCTGCGGATCGCCAGATCGACGACGCGCAGGCGCATCGGCAGGACCTTCGCCGCGACCGCGCGGCCGAACGCCTGGACGCCGCGCTCGCTCAGCGCGCGGCCGTCGATGCGGATCCTGCCGGGGCTCTCCTCGACCGTCCGTTCGAGGAGGATCTCGTCGCTCGCCGCGGCGGCAAGCGCGTCGAGGAGCAGCGGCAGGAGCCGCGCGCGGGCCGACACGCCCTCCTCGAGCATCCTCCGGCGCGCCGAGAGCGCGTCGCGCTCCTCCTCCAGCGAGGCGATCTCCTTCGCGAGCGCGGCGGCGTCGGCGGTCCTCCGCTCCGCGTCGCCGATCTCGCCCGTGACCCTCCGGAGCCGCTCGCGCGCCGCCGCCAGGTCCCGCACGGAGCGCGTGAGCGCGCGGGCCGTGAGGCGGTCCGCGAGGAGGACGGCCGTCGCGACGAGGAGGATCGCGGCCGCCCACCGGACCCCCGTCCGGCGGAGGAGCGGCGGCGCCGGGTCGCGCGCCGGGACGGCCGCGAGCGGCCCGCCCCGGCCGGCCGCGTGCCGCGCCGTCCCGGCGAGGCCGGCGAACGCCGCGGGCGACCCGCCCACGTCGCCGCGGACGGGAGGCGCGAAGATCCCTGCCTTCCCCCCGAGCGAGGCGACGAGCGCGGGGTCCGCGAGGGACCCGCAGAGGAGCGCGCCCTGGGCGCCGTCGAGGAGCTCGCGGCACGCGTCGGCCGGGGGCTCGAGCTCCGAGGTCGGCACGATCTCGAGCGAGACGAGCGCGCCGTCGCGGACGACGCTTCGCGAGACCGCGTGCGGCTCCGCCTCGAGGACGGTCGCGCTCGCGTGGCGGTCGAGCGCGGCGATCGCCCCCGGAAGGCGGGGGTAGAGCGCGAGGAGCCGGAGGCCCTTCTTCGAGAGCTCCTCCGTCCAGAAGCGGCGGCGCGCCGCGGGCATCCCGGCAGCGAGCCAGGGGGTGCCGCCGGGCTCCGGCGGGCTGGGCGGCGGCGCCCAGCCGCAGACGTGCTCCTCCTCGGTCGTGCCGAGCCGCTCCTGGATCGCGAGCGCCTCGGCCAGCTGCGCGTCGGTCACGAGCCCGAGCTCGCGCGCGACCGCGCCGAACCGGAGGGCCCCCGCGTCGCGCTCCCCCGCCGCCCGGCGCTCTTGCACCCGGGCGAGGACCCGCTCGACCTGCGCCGGATCCAAGTGCCCCCGCGCCGCGAGGATGGCGCCGAGCGGGGGGACGACCGCCTGCCGGGCGTGGAGCGGCTCGATCTCCCACCGGAGCATCTGGGCGATCTCGTCCGGCGACCTGCCGCGCGCGGATGCGATCGGCAGCCGCACGATGCCCGCGACGACCTCCGCGCTCCGCACCGCGCACGCGGCGGGCGTGCGGCCGAGCGACCCGAGCACCTCCTCCAGCGAGGCCTCCGGCGTCGCCGCGGCCGAGCGCGCACGGCGGCGGATCTCGACGGTGCCGCGGCGGTCCACGCGCACGACGGCGCCCAGAAGGACGATCCCGTCGAAGTCGAGCACGAGGAGGTCTCTCATGGGATCACCAGCGTGACCTGCGGCAGGCTCCGCGGCGCGAAGGCGACCTGGCGCGTGACGTACGACCCGGGATGGCCGAACGGCTCGTCGTCGCCGTCCACGACGACGAGGAGGTGGCGGCCGACCGGGACAAGGGTGTCCGCCGGGAAGGTCGCGCTTCCCGTGGTCGCATCCGCGAGGTCGACGGTGCCGGTGTCGTGCGCCGTCCACGCATGCCCGTCCGTCGCGTCGTACGCGTAGACGAGCAGCCGGACGTACAGCCCCGTCCGCGTCGATCCGGTCGCGTTGCGGAGATCGACCGACCAGCCGCTCAGGTCGACGCGCCAGTCGCCCGACGCGATCGCGACCGGCAGGTCCGCGTCGTAAGGGGTCTCGCCCGCGTCGCCCGGCAGGCCATCCGCGCCGCGGCTCTCGATCGCGAGGCTGTTCGCGTCGAGCTCGAAGCCCCAGCCGTGCTGCGAGGCGTCCGCAGCCGGGTCGGGATCCCCTCCCGCGTCGCGGCTCACGTTGCCCCACCCGTCGCGGAACCTCGCGTCGGCGCCCGGCGGCAGCGCCACGTACGGCCCGCGCCAGCCCTTCGGCAGCGCGTGCGCGGCCGGGAGCGTGATCGACGGCGAGAACCCGACCTGCTTCAGCCCGAAGGCCTGCGCGTTCGAAGGCGACGCGACGAGGTCGCCGACGCACGACGGGAGCGCGCCCATGTCCGCGACGTAGCCGGAGAGCGCGGGTGCGCCAGCCTCGCCCGCGATCGCGCGCCGGAGCTGCAGCAGGCGCCCCTCGGTGTCCTCGCGGCGCAGCTGGTGGTCGGTCGTGTCCACGAGCGAGACCGCGCTCAGCGCGAGGGCCGAGAGGATGAAGACGACGACCATCAGCTCGAGAAGAGTGAGGCCGGCTTCGCGTCGCATCGTCAGTCCTCGAGGAGGATCGCGAGGTCGTCCCCCCGGAGCCCCCCCGCGTCGCTCTCGTAGATGCCGTTCGGACCGAGGCAGAGGATGCGCGGGCCGAGCCCGTCCGCGTCGATGAAGAGGAGGTAGGGCCGGCCGAGCGCGCTCGGCTCGACGTCCGCGGGCACCGCGAGCGTCGTGCTCGTCCAGTGGAAGAGATTCCCGGGGGGTGCGGGGGCCTCGAAGGGGTCGGCCACGCCGGGGACCTGCAGCAGGCTCCCCGAACCCGGGTCGCCCGCGCCGTCCGTGTCGAGCCCGTCGCCGACGTACACGAACCCCTCGCCCTGCCGGCTGAGGTAGGGGCCGAGGTAGCCGCGGCGGGTGCTGGCGTTGAAGACGGCGCCCGGCCCGGCGACGACGTCGAGCGCGACCTGGAACGACGGCGCGGCGCGGCGCTCGTAGAGCTGGTAGAAGTTCGCGGGCGACCGGAACCACGCCGCGCGGCCCGAGGCGGACGACGGCGCCTCCGGCGGCCAGTGCGCGTCGACGGCGGGGTCGATCCTGCCGCCGTCGGCGACGAGCGCGAAGGGGCCGCGGCGGGGCAGGTGGCCGGTGTCCTTCCGGAACCGGAGGACCGCCTCGTGGATCCGGCTCATCTCCGCCCGCGCGATCCCCGCGGCGGCCGTCGCCTTGCTGCCCTCGAGCGAGAGGACGACGCCGCCGGCGAGGATCACGAGGATGCCGACCACCACGAGGAGCTCCAGCAGCGTGAAGCCGGCGCAAAGGGGCG
>WYBS01000059.1 GCA_011525755.1 Planctomycetaceae bacterium | reverse complement strand
GTACGGACGAGGACGACGACGATGAAGATTGAACGACGCTTCACGGAGACGGGCAAGGATCCCTATGACGGCATGAGGTTCGTCGAGCGAACCTCGCGGATCGTCGAGCCGGACGGCCGTGTCGTCTTCGAGTGCGAGGGCGTGCTCGTCCCCGACACGTGGAGCCAGGTCGCGACCGACGTCCTCGCGCAGAAGTACTTCCGCAAGGCGGGCGTCCCGGCGCGCGTGCGGAAGGTCGCCGAGAAGGGCGTCCCCCAGTGGCTCTGGCGCTCCGTGCCCGACGAGGACGCGCTCGCGCAGCTCCCCGCGGAGAAGCGCGTCGGCATGGAGAAGGACTGCCGCCAGGTCTTCCACCGCCTCGCGGGCTGCTGGACGTACTGGGCCTTCAAGGAGGGCTACTTCGACTCCCACGCCGACGCGCGCGCCTACTACGACGAGATGTGCGCGATGCTCGCGCGCCAGATGGCGGCGCCGAACAGCCCGCAGTGGTTCAACACCGGGCTCCACTGGGCGTACGGGATCAACGGCCCCGCGCAGGGACACATGTTCGTCGATCCGCGCACGGGCAAGGTCGTCCGCAGCAAGGACGCCTACTCGCGGCCGCAGCCGCACGCGTGCTTCATCAGCAGCGTGCGCGACGACCTCGTCGGCGACGGCGGCATCATGGACCTCTGGGTCCGCGAGGCGCGGCTGTTCAAGTACGGCAGCGGCACCGGCACGAACTTCAGCGCGCTCCGCGGCGAGAACGAGCCGCTCTCGGGCGGCGGCAAGAGCAGCGGCCTCATGAGCTTCCTGAAGATCGGCGACCGGGCCGCCGGCGCGATCAAGTCGGGCGGCACCACGCGCCGCGCCGCGAAAATGGTCATCTGCGACATCGACCACCCCGACATCGAGAACTTCATCAACTGGAAGGTCCACGAGGAGCAGAAAGTGCTCTCCCTCGTCGCGGGCTCGCGGCTCGCCGAGCGCCACCTGAACGCGGTGCTCCGCTCGTGCGCGGAGTCGGAGGGGGTCGAGGGGGAGGACCGCTTCCACCCGGCGACGAACCCCGCGCTCGGCAAGGCGATCGCGGACGCGCGCGCCGCCGAGATCGCGGAGAACTACATCCGCCGCGTCCTCCAGCTCGCGCGGCAGGGGTTCACCGAGATCGAGTTCCCGACCTACAACACGAACTGGACCTCCGAGGCCTACCTCACGGTCTCCGGCCAGAACAGCAACAACTCGGTCCGCGTGCCGAACTCCTTCCTCGAGGCCGTGGAGCGCGACGACAGCTGGCAGCTCGTCCGGCGCACGGACGGCCGCGTCGCGAAGACGCTCCCGGCGCGCGAGGTGTGGGAGCAGATCTCGGAGGCGGCGTGGGCCTGCGCCGACCCGGGCCTCCAGTTCGACACGACCATCAACGAGTGGCACACGTGCCCCGCCGACGGCCGCATCCGCGCGTCGAATCCGTGCTCCGAGTACATGTTCCTCGACGACACGGCGTGCAACCTCGCGTCGCTGAACCTCATGTCGTTCACCGACCCGGCGACAGCGCGGTTCAACGTCGACGCGTTCCGCCACGCCTGCCGCCTCTGGACGATCACGCTCGAGACCTCCGTCGTCATGGCGCAGTTCCCGAGCAAGGAGATCGCGCGGCGGAGCTTCGACTACCGGACGCTCGGCCTCGGCTACGCCAACCTCGGCACCTACCTCATGGTCGCGGGCGTCCCCTACGACTCCGACCGCGCGCGCGCGATCGGCGGCGCGATCACCGCGATCCTCACCGGCGAGAGCTACGCGATGAGCGCCCGGATGGCCGCCGAGGTGAAGCCCTTCCCGGCCTACGAGCGGAACCGCGACGCGATGCTCCGCGTCATCCGCAACCACCGGCGCGCCGCGTACAATGCCCCGCCGTCCGAGTACGAGGGGCTCTCGATCCTGCCCGTCGGGATCGACCAGCGCCACGCGCCGAACTACCTCCTCGAGGCCGCGCGCAAGGCGTGGGACGAGGCCCTCGCCCTCGGCGAGAAGCACGGCTTCAAGAACGCGCAGACGACGGTCATCGCGCCGACCGGCACGATCGGCCTCGTCATGGACTGCGACACGACCGGCATCGAGCCCGACTTCGCGCTCGTGAAGTACAAGAAGCTCGCGGGCGGCGGCTACTTCAAGATCATCAACGAGTCGATCCCGCCCACGCTCCGGCGCCTCGGGTACACGCCGGAGCAGATCGAGGAGATCGTCCGTTACTGCCGCGGCACCGGCACGCTGAAGGACACCCCGCACATCAACCACGGGACGCTCGCCGCGCGGGGGTTCACGGACGACATGATCTCCCGCGTCGAGAAGGCGCTGCAGGGGGCGTTCGACCTCACGTTCATCTTCAACGAGAACACGCTCGGCAAGGAGAGCGTGCGCACGCACCTGAAGATCGGGGAGGATCGCCTCGAGCAGGCCGGGTTCAACCTCCTCGAGGCCCTCGGCTTCACCGCGGAGGAGATCCGGGCGGCCAACGACCGCTGTCTCGGGACCATGACGATCGAGGGGGCTCCCCACCTGAAGGAGGAGCACTACCCGATCTTCGACTGCGCGAACCGCTGCGGGCGCAAGGGGAAGCGATCCCTCTCGACCGAGGCGCACATCCGCATGATGGCCGCGGCGCAGCCGTTCATCTCGGGCGCCATCTCGAAGACGATCAACATGCCGAACGACGCCACGGTCGAGGACGTGAAGGAGGCCTACCTCCTCTCCTGGAAGCTCGGGACGAAGGCGAACGCGCTCTACCGCGACGGCAGCAAGCTCTCGCAGCCCCTCAACTCGACCTCCGACGACTCCTTCACGCTCTTCGCCGGCGGCGAGGAGAAGACCCACGCCGAGAAGATCGTCGAGAGGATCGTCTACCGCTACCTCGCCAAGCGGCGCCGCATGCCGCAGCGGCGCAAGGGCTACACGCAGAAGGCCGTGGTCGGCGGCCACAAGGTCTACCTGCGCACGGGCGAGTACGGGGACGGCACCCTCGGCGAGATCTTCATCGACATGCACAAGGAGGGCGCGGCCTTCCGCAGCCTGATGAACTGCTTCGCCATCTCCATCTCGCTGGGCCTCCAGTACGGCGTCCCGCTCGAGGAGTACATCGACGCCTTCGTCTTCAGCCGTTTCGAGCCGAGCGGGCCCGTCGTCGGCAACGACCGGATCAAGCTCGCGACCTCGATCATCGACTACATCTTCCGGGAGCTCGCGATCACCTACCTCGGCCGCGACGACCTCGGGCAGGTGACGCCCGAGGACCTGCGGCCGGAGGCGCTCGGCACCGCCGAGGCTCCCGACTACGTCTCGGAGGAGACCGTCGAGGGCGGCCAGATCCCCGCGCGCGGCAACGGCCACGGGAACGGCCACGGGAACGGGAACGGGAACGGCCACGGCCACGAGAAGGACACGGCCCCCGCGGCCACCCCGCAGGCGCCCGAGGGATTCTCCGTGCCGCTGCGGGCGGCGACGATCCGGCAGGTATCGGTGCTCGAGGCGGCGCAGGCGCAGGCGCCGTCGTCCGGGCCGACGGTCGTGCAGCAGGTCCGCATGGCGCGGCTCCTCGGCTACGAGGGCGATGCCTGCTCCGAGTGCGGCCAGTTCACGCTCGTCCGCAACGGCACCTGCCTCAAGTGCCAGACCTGCGGCGCAACCAGCGGCTGCTCCTAGGGGATCCGGCGGGCGGGGGGTCCGGGGGGCGGCCCCCCCCGCCCCCCCCCCGCGGCGGGGCGGCGGGTTCCAGCGGCCCCCCGGCGCGCGGCGCCCCCGCCCACCCCCCCCCCGGGGGCCCCGCGGCCGCCC
>WYBS01000230.1 GCA_011525755.1 Planctomycetaceae bacterium | reverse complement strand
TCGACCGGCTGTCCTCGCCCAGAACACCCTCGCGATGTTCGTTGCGTGGATTCCCTCGCCGAACGGCGTCGGTCCGCGCGGTCCCGCTTGCCCGTCGGTCTCGATCCTCGTGAATAACTCGGGCTAGGGACGTGCGGATGTCAACGAATCTCGCACGCACGGCAGCCTGAGACCATGTGCCAGGGAGCGTCCGCGCCATGACGTCGGCCAATTGCTGGAGTCTGCGGCGGTATTGAGGGTCCATCGCAGCGGTCACGGCGCGAATCCCATCACCTGGGTCACGAAGTCGCGGAGGATGATGCCCGTGAGGCCCCAGATCCGGTGGGTCTCGTCGAAGTCGAAGCGCGGCACCTTGCTGAACCGCGCGCGCTTGTGCGTCGTCTCCGTGTAGCCCCAGCGCGCGCCGTCGAGGAAGAGCTTCACCGGCACCTCGAAGACCTCCGCCACCTCGTCCGCCGCCGCGCGGAAGTCCGGCGTGCCCACGAGCCGCGCCACGAACGGCACCACGAGGAACCCCGCGATGGACACCCGGTCGGGCATCCGGCCGAGCAGCGCGAGATGCGACGGGGAGAGCCCCATCTCCTCGCACGTCTCGCGGACCGCGCAATCGGTCGCGTCCTCGGTCCCGTCGCGGGCCCCGCCCGGGAAGCAGATCTGCCCCGCGTGGTAGGGAAGGTCGTCGCGCCGGCGGTTGAAGACGAGGAAGTCCTCGCCGCCGCGCTCGACGAGGATCGCGAGCACCGCGGAGTCGCGGAGCCCGTCGACCGTCCGCCAGTCCCCGAGCGGCAGCTCGAGGCGGCTCCGCACAAGGTCGTCGGCGATCCTCACCGCCCCCCGGCCCCCCCTCTTTCCTCCGGCAGGCGCGCGCGCAGCCGGGCGAGCACGTCCGCATGCTCCGCCGCGACGTCGCGACGGCACTGCGGGTCCTTCGACAGGTCGAAGAGGCGGAGGATCGGCCCGCTCTCACCGGGCACGAGGATGAGCTTCCACGGCCCCTCGCGCACCGCGAAGCATTTCGTCGCGAGAAGCTCGTCCTCGAGGTCCTCGCGGAGCACCGGGTTGAAGTCGAAGTCCGGGTCCCAGAACGTCGCGGCGTCCATC
Organism: Planctomycetaceae bacterium; assembly: GCA_011525755.1. Lineage (GTDB taxonomy): Bacteria > Planctomycetota > PLA2 > PLA2 > PLA2 > PLA2. Next base: position 2,164 of record WYBS01000230.1, on the reverse strand, counting down.
CTCGGGAAGGGCTTCACCACCTCGCCGGGCCGGAGGTCGGGCGGCGGCGTCCGGTACATGAGGTAGGAGGTCTCGAGGAGCGCCCAGAGCTCCGGGATCTCGCCCGAGAGGTCGACGCCCTGCCAGCGCGCCGGCCGTTCGAGCCCGAGCCACGTCGCGAGCGTCGGCGCGAGGTCGATCGAGCGGGTGAGCCCGTCCACGCGGCGCCTGGGCACGCCGGGCCCCTTGAAGATCGCGGGCGGCCGGTTCGCCTGGTCGCCGCCGAAGAGCGTGACGCCGTGGCCGAGCGTCGTGCCGTGCTCGTAGAGGTCGTCGCCGTGGTCGCCCCACACTCCGACGATCGTGCGGTCGGAGAGGCCGAGATCGCGCAGCGCCTCCACGAGCTCGCCGACCTGCGCGTCGAACTCCTTCACGCAGCCGTCGTAGAGGTCCACCACGTGCTGCATCTCCTCGGGCGAGAGGTCGTGGTCGAAGCCGCGCTGGATCAGCTCGTCGATCTTGAAGTCGATCCGGTAGCGGTTGCGGCCGCGGTACGCGGGGTCCGTGAAGGCGCGGTCGTACGGGTACGCCGCGCTGTACGGCAGGTGCGTCGTGTTGTAGACGACCGCGAGGAAGAAGGGGCGGCCGTCGTTGTCGTCGAGGAAGCGGCGCGCGCGGCGCGTGAGCGACGCGGAGCTCCGCGTGAACGACACGCGCTCGAGCTCGGGCACGAGCAGGCGGCCGGCCGGGTTGTCGAGGAAGCCGACGGCGACGAGGTGGTTCGTGAACGCCGCCTCCGCGATCAGCGCGCGGTGGTTCTGGCTGTTCGAGACGTCCACGTGCTCGAAGCCCGTGTCGAAGACGCTGAACGTGTTGCCGCACCAGCCTCCGATGACGCCCGTCCGGTAGCCCTTCGCGCGCAGCAGCCGCGGGAGGAAGTCGTGGCTCCCGGAGATCTCCGCGGCCTTCCGCCGCGTCGGGAACATGTGGCGGCAGCCGTTCGTCCGCGGCTCGGTCGAGGAGAGCATCGCGATCCACGACTCGTGCGTGCTCGCGGTCGGGACAAGGCAGTTCGCGAAGTTCGTGCCCTCCGCCGCGAGCGCGTCGATCGAAGGCGAGGTCTTCCGCGCGTAGCCGTTGCAGGAGAGATGGTCGGCGCGGAGCGAGTCGCTGACGATGAGAAGGAAGGAGGGGGGGCCGGGGGGGAGGGAGGCGTGCGCCGACGGCCAGAGCCAGAAGCTGCCCGCGATGGCCGGGACCGCGACGGCCGCGAGCTTCGCGCGCGCGGGCACGCGGCGGCTCCACCGCCAGAGCGACGCAAGGGCGAGCGCCGCGAGCGTCGCCTCGATGAGCCACGGCCGGTAGGGATCCCGGATCCACGCGGGGATCGCGTCGCGGACCGTGGAGTAGATCGTCTGGATCGGGCCGTAGAGGAAGTGGGTCCCGTTCGTGAGCGTGTGGACGAAGGCGAGGACCGCGAGGGCGAGGACGGCGGGCGCCGCCTTCCAGCCGCGCACGAACGGGTGGAGCACGAGGCCCGCGAGGAGCCCCGCGACGAGGTAGCCGAGGCCGATGCGCCCGTAGACGGAGAGGATCGTCGCGCGGTGCTTCTCGAAGATCTCCTTCGCGAGCGCGTTCTCGTAGTCCATCAGGAAGAGGACGCCGAGCCACGTGACGGCGCCGAAGAGGACGATCGCCGCGAGGGCGGACCAGAGCAGCGTGCTCTTGAGACGGGGGGGCGGGGGGGGCGCGGTCGCTTCCACTTCAGAAGGCCTGCTCGAGCGCCTTCTTCGCGGGCTCGACGATCTCCGCCCAGTCGGCGCCCGGCGCCTTGGTGATCGTCACGAAGTTCGCGGTCGCGAAGATGCTCGCGACGCCCGGGAGCCCGAAGAGCCTCTCGAAGGGCGTGCCCTTGGCGGCAGCGGCGCTCGTGACGGTCGTCGGCTTATGGAAGGTGTGCCCCTCGAGCGTGAACTTGAAGGCGTGGGGGTTCGGGGTCGGCTGCGGGACGACGTGGGCCATGGGCCCGCTATTTTACGGGTTCCCGAAGAGAGCTTGACCAAAAGGCCTCCATCCGCCGGAAGAGGAGCTTCCGCTCCGTGGGCCCGCCGATGCCGTGGGCGCCCTTGGGGTAGAAGTCGGTCTCGACCGGGGCGCCGGCCTTCTGCGCGGCCTCGACGAAGGC
>WYBS01000058.1 GCA_011525755.1 Planctomycetaceae bacterium | reverse complement strand
CTCCTTCAGCTTCACCACGTGGACCTCGACCGTCACGTCCTTGCCGAGGCTCTCGCGCGCCTCCTCGATGGCGAGCGCCACGCGGTCGTGGACCGCCGGCGGCGCCCGGAGAACGAGCCCGTCGCGCTCGAGGCCGATCTCGACACCGCCGGCGGCGGCGTTCACGTGAGCGAGCGCGGCAGGCCACAGTCCGTCCGTGAGGTCATCCACGTCGTGAGCACGCCAGAGCGGCTCCTCCGGGCCGCCGTAGCCACGGCAACCCGAAGCGGCAGCAGCAAGGAGGAGCAGGGTGTTGAGCGTCTGCATGATGCAGGGGTATCCCGGGTCCACGTAACGGACGCATCACGCGCCGCCGTGCGATAGCATGCGCGGCTCGTGAGGAAGCCGTGGGAGGCGGAGCGCCGTGTGGACGCGGATCTCGCGCGGCGGCTCATCCGCGAGAGGGCGGGCGTCGAGGCCGGGCGCATCGATCTGATCGGCGAGGGGTGGGACAACATCGCCTACCTCGTCGACGGCGAGTGGGTCTATCGCTTCCCGCGCGGGGAGTCGCAGGCCCAGTACCTCGCGAACGAGTGCGCGTGCGTCCCGGGAATCGCGGGGCGCCTGCCGGTCCTCGTCTCGGCCGCGCAGGTCGTCGGCGAGCCGACGCCCGAGTTCCCGTGGCCCGTCGCGCGCCACCGCTACGTCGAGGGCACGACCGCCGACCGCGCGCGGCTGACCGACGCGCAGCGACGCGCGATCGCGCGGCCGCTCGGGGCGTTCCTGCGCGCGCTCCACGACCTCGACGCCGAGGGGCTCCCCGGCGACTGGATCGGGCGGATGGATCCGGCGAAGAGGGTGCCGGCGGCGCGCGAGCGGCTCGACGCGCTCGCGCGGCTCGGGATCATCGATGCGCCCGGGCCGTGGCTCCCCCTCCTCGCTCCCCTCCCCCGGAGCCCCCTCCCTTCGTGCACGCTGCACGGCGACTTCTACTGCCGGCAGATCCTCGTCGCGGACGACCGGTCCCTCGCGGGCGTCATCGACTGGGGGGACATCCACCGCGGCGACCCGGCCTGCGACCTCATGGTCGCCTTCGCGTTCGTCCCGCGCGCGGAGTTCGAGGAGGGCTACGGCGGAATCGACGAGGCGACCGCCGCCCGCGCGCGCTTCCGCGCTCTGTCGCACACCCTCGGCGTCACGCACTACGCGCATGACATCGGCGACGAAGACCTCCTGCGGGAGGGGCGCGCCGCGCTCGCGCGGCTCGCTTGACCCGCCCGCGTATCCTTACCGGGATGCACCGGCTCCTCTGCCTCCTCCTTCTCCCGGTCACGCTCCTCGCGGGCGAGCGCCGCTACGACTTCCGCGAGAAGGTGCTCGGCAACGGCCTCCGCGTGATCACGCTCGAGGACTTCTCCTCGCCGATCGTCGCGGTGCAGGTCTGGTACCACGTCGGCTCGAAGGACGAGCGGCCCGACCGGCAGGGGTTCGCGCACATGTTCGAGCACATGATGTTCCGCGGGACGGAGCGCGTGGGGCCGAAGGACTTCGACCGGCTCACGACGCGCGCCGGGGGCACGAACAACGCGTTCACGTCGTTCGACAACACGACCTACGTGAACGAGATCCCCGCGAACCAGCTCGACCTGATCCTCTGGCTCGAGGTCGAGCGGATGCTCTTCCTGAAGGTCGACGCGGAGGGGTTCCACACGGAGCGGAAGGTCGTCGAGGAGGAGCGGCGCCAGAACTACCTGAACCCGCCCTACGGCCTCGCGCCCGAGCAGGGGCTCGAGAAGATCTTCCTGAAGCATCCCTACCGGTGGATGCCCATCGGCCGGATCCCGCACCTCCGCGCGGCAACGCTCGAGGAGCTCGAGGCGTTCTGGTCGACGTTCTACGTCCCCAACAACGCGGTGCTCGTCATCGCGGGCGCAGTGAAGCACGAGGACGCCCAGCGGGCCGCCGAGCGGTGGTTCGGCTGGGTGCCGAAGTGCCCCGACCCCCCGCGCGTGACGGAGCTGGAGCCGGAGCAGACGGCGGCGCGCGAGATCACGATCAAGGAGAAGAAGGGGCCGGTGCCGGTCGTCGCCCTGGTCTTCCGCACGGTGCCCCTGGCGCATGCGGACGGGCCCGCGCTCGACCTCCTCCTCGCGATCCTCGGCGACGGCGAGAGCAGCCGGCTGAACCTCGACCTCGTGAAGGAGCGGCGGATCGCGCAGACCGCGGTCGCCGAGCACTTCGTCCTCGAGCAGGACGGGCTCGCGATCCTCGGCGCGGTCCTCGGCCCGCTCGGGGACAAGAAGAAGGCGATGGAAGCGCTCGCGGAGCACGTGAAGCGCGTGCGCGAGGCGCCGGTCGGGAAGGAGGAGCTCGAGAAGGCGAAGAACAACGCGCTCGCGCGCGTCGTGACCGAGACGCTGACCGTCGAGGGGAAGGCGAGCGCGCTCGGGGAGGCGGCGCTGCTGCGCGGCGACCCGGACTACGTGAATGTCGCCCTCGAGCGGATCCGCGCCGTGACCGTCGAGGACGTCCAGCGGGTGGCGAGGACCTACCTCGCGGACGAGCGCCGGAGCTCGGTCACCGTCGAGCCGTCCGTGGGCGGCTTCCTCAAGGGGGTGCTCGGGGGCTCCGGGGGCGACGAGGACGAGGGCGCGCCGCCCGTGGAGGAGCCGAAGGAGAATCGCGTCGCCGCGCGCAGCGGGTTCAAGGGGAAGATCG
>WYBS01000057.1 GCA_011525755.1 Planctomycetaceae bacterium | reverse complement strand
AGGCGATCGCGCCGCCCATGGTGCCCGTGGTCGCCGTGAGCGCGCTCTCGGGCGAAGTCGCCGCGCTCGCGCCGTTCCTCGCGCCGCGGACGACCGTCGCGCTCGTCGGCTCGTCGGGCGTCGGGAAATCGACGCTCGCGAACCGGCTGCTCGGCGAGGAGCGCATGGCGGTGCAGCAGATCCGCATGGCGGACGACAAGGGCCGGCACACGACGCGGCACAGGGAGCTCTTCGTGATCCCCGGCGGCGCGCTGCTCGTGGACACGCCCGGGCTCAGGGAGCTCGGGTTCGTGGAGGCGGAGGAGGGGCTCGATCTGGCGTTCCACGACGTGCAGGTGCTCGCGCGGGGGTGCCGGTTCCGCGACTGCACGCACGAGAGCGAGCCGGGCTGCGGCGTGAAGGGCGCCGTCGAGGACGGGAGCCTCGCGGAGGACCGGTACGAGGCCTACCTGCGGCTCAGGCGCGAGCTGGCGTTCGAGCAGCGCAAGAGCGACGTGCGCGCGGCGCTGGCCGAGAAGCAGAAGAACAAGAAGCTGAGCCGCGCGATCCGCCGCATGCAGGAGGAGGGATAGGGCGGCGCCGAGGGGGATGCAGAGGGGGTCCGGGGGCGGAGCACGCTACTGCGGCCCGAGCGCGACCGGGACGTCCGCCTTGGCCACCCGGCCGACCCCGCCCCCCGGCGCGGACACCTCGGCGACGACGAGGTAGGTCTCGTCGATCGGCCACTCGGGGCCGCACGTCGCGACGGTCGGCAGGTCCGTGACGAGTTCGTCGAGGGGCACGACCCACGCGTCCAGCCCCATCCGCACGATCGCGACCTGCGTGAAGGAGAGGTCGTCCGGCAGCGGCCCGGCGTCGAGCCGCACGAGCTGCACCGTGGTGACGAACCGGTCCGAGATCTCGGGGGGCAGGCCTCCCTCCGTGACGATGGCGGCGTCGAGGGCGTACGAGCGGCCGCCGATGTCGAGAATCTCGGGGGCGAGCAGGTAGGGACCGGCCGGCAGCTCGACGTGCGGGCACGGCTGGATGGACCCGTCCGGACATCCGGCGAGCAGGCAGAGGAGCGGCGCGAGCACTCGCACGGGATGCATGGCAGGCTACTCGATCGCGATCTCGGTCTGCGCCGGGACGTTCACCTCGACGGGCTCGCCCCGCGAGGTGCCGTGCACCCACACCTCGTACCGGCCCTGCGGCATTCGCTCGAACGTCGTCGAGTCCCCCGTGATCTCGCGCTGCACTGTGCGCCCCACGAAGTCCTTCGGTCGGATCGTGATCGTGCGGCTGCGCTCCCCGCGCCGCCGCACCGTGAGCGAGTGGAGCGCCGGCGCGGCCACGGTCGCCGCCTGCTCGCCGGACCTCAGCTCGATCGGTGCGGGGGCGATCGGCCACGACTCCGGGATCGTCGAGCACGCGACGTCGTACGTTCCCGGCTGCACGGGGCCGAGGCGGCACCTTCCGTGGGGGTCCGGCTTCGCCTCGACCGCGCGCCACGACCCTCCCTTCGCATCGCGCCGGGAGAGCTCGACGTTGAGCCACCCCGCGTGCGGGCTCGCCTCGTAGCCGCCGATCGCGACGTCGAGGTAGGCGGGCGTCTCGAATCGCAGGAGGATCTCCCGCAGGTCCGCCGGATCGTACGCCTTCTCCACGCGCCCGAGCGGCCCCTCCGCGATGATCGAGTACGTGCCCCCGCTCTCCTCCTCGGGCGTGGGCCGGCGGAGAAGATGGGCGCCGTCCGCGCGCGTGAACGGGTTGGCGCCGCTCCCGGAGGTGCGCCGCTCCGAGCGGTACGCGAGCGTGAAGTGGAGGGGGCCGGGGGAACCGCCGTCCGGTCCGAGCGCGCGCACGACCAGGTACTCCTTCGGATCGACGGGCGGCAGCCGGAGCTCGTGCTCGGCGACGCCGTCCCGGACCTCCACGACCTTGGTGACAGCGACCGGCGAGTCGTGCGAGTAGGCGGCGCCGATCAGGTAGTTGCCCGGATCGAGGTCCTGCCAGAGAACGGCCTCGCGATCGCTCCGCCGCATGCCCTCGCGACGAAGGCGGCTCGGCTCCGGCGGCTCGCTGCCCGCGAAACGCAGCGCCATCGCCTCCGGGGTGATCGCCGCAAGCTCCTCCGGAGGGACGACCTTGACCCGAAGCGACGGCCGGGACTCGAGCTCGAAGACGAGGGAGACCTGCTTCCCGGCCTCGATCGTCACACGCTGCGCCCGCGACCGGCCGGCCTCCGTCATCGCGAGAAGCTCGTACGGTTGCGGGCGCAGCTCGATCCACGGCTCGGAGGCGAGCCACATCTCGTTCGACGTGGACGAAGTGCTTTCCGTCCGGACCTGCGCGAGGATCGTCGCGACGGCCGGTCTGCTTCCGTCCGCCAGCCGCACGTCCACGGAGACGCGCACGATCGCCGTGCCCGTGAAGTTCACCGTGGCGCCGGGCTCGGCGCCGTACGCGTTGCCGCTCGTGGGCTGGAACTGGAGACCCTCCTTGTAGGCGTGCAGCGTCCACTTGTTGGGGCCGAGGCCCGTGATCTCGTGGGTGCCGTCGGCGGCCGTGCGCGCGTACTTCCGGCCTTCGCGGAGCCACCGCTGCCTCGCGATCATCTTGCGCGCCATCGCGTCGAGATCCTCGTCGGTGGGGCCCGCGGGAGCCTTGCGCCACTTCCGCGGGGTCCCGGGATCGATCGGCGTCGCGAGCACGAGGGCGTCGGCGACCGGCGTCCCCGCGTCGTCCACGACGAGGCCGAGGATCCGCCCGTCGCCCGTCGGCAGCTCCGCGATCGGCTCGGCGCCCGCGGAGATCTCGGCGGCCACGGGGTCCGCGCGCACCTCGGGCAGCGAGGTCGTGGCCGTCGCCGGGCGGCGCGCGGCTCGGCCGTCCGCGGGGCCCGGTTGCAACACGTACCCGAAGGCCGTCCCCGCCGCGAACGCGGCCGCGAGCAGCAGGAGGCGCTTCCCCATGGGCGGGTGCGATTCTACGCCGGGACGGGTTCATGGGGGGTCCGGGGGCGGCTCAAGGCTCCGGCGGCCCGGGCCGATGGGGACTCGTGGGGTTCCGCCAGGAGACCGAGCGCAACCGGCTGCGGCTCCGGCTGCTGCTCCTCGCGGCACTCGTGCTCTCGGCGATCGCGGGACGGATGGTCGGCACGGCACTCCTCTTCACCGTCGAGCCCGAGCGCTACTACGACCTCGATGAGGCTGCCCCCCGGCCCCCCTGGTATCTCTACTACCCGAACCACGTCGCGGGCGCGCTCATGCTCCTCGTCTGGGTGCAGTACGTGCGCATGCGCGCGCGCGGCGACCTCCTGATCCTCGGCCTCGTCGGCGCGAAGCCGCTCCAGGACCTCCGGTTCGAGAACGCCGCCGAGGAGATGGCGATCGCCGCCGGGATCCCGGCGCCCCGGCTCCACGTCGTCGAGGACCCGTCGCTCAACGCGTTCGCGTGCGGCGCCAAGGACCGGAGCGCGATCGTCGTCACGCGCGGGCTCCTCGAGCGCCTCGACCGCGACGAGCTCCAGGGCGTGCTCGCGCACGAGACCGCGCACATAAGGAACGGCGACACGCTGCTCATGACGGCGCTCT
>WYBS01000056.1 GCA_011525755.1 Planctomycetaceae bacterium | reverse complement strand
GTGACGCCGATCTCCTCCGCGACGGCGGCCGTCGTGAGCTCCGTGAGCCCGCGCTCGCCGACGATCCGGAGGACCGCCTTCGCGATCTCCTCGCGGCGCTCGGCGCCGGGCTTCCGGGCTGTCGTGGCCATGCGATCATTGTAAGTAACTGCTTACTTACCGTCAAGTTCCAGAGAACCCGCTCATGAGGCCACTTCATGCAGGTGGAAGCGGGGGGGTCCGGGGGGGCCGGGGGGGGGCCGGGGGGGCCGGGCGGCCGGCGCGCTACCATCGCATCCGGATGTCCACCGTCTCGCGCCTGCCGCGGCGCAGCACCGCGAGCTTCGCCGTGCCGTCGGGCGGCACCTCGGCGAAGAGATGGGCGAGGAGCAGCGACTCCGTGGCGAGGTCGCTCCGGCCGTCCGCCTCCACGATCACGTCGCCCGTCTCGAGGTCGGACTTCGCCTTCTCCTTCACCCAGCCCGGCGGGAAGCCCTTCACGCGGAGCGCCATCCGGCCGTCGGGGATGCCGAGCGCCTTTCTCTCCGCCGCGTCGAGGGCGACGAGCGGCTGCGTGCCGAGGAGCCTGTGCCGGACGCTCCAGACGAGCACGCGCCACGTCCAGTCGCCGCCGCGGCGCCAGTCCTCGGCGAGCGCGAGCTTGCGATGCCCGCCGCCCGCGACCTCGGCTTCGATCGTGCACGGCGCCTCCGCGGAGTGGAGCACCCACTGCACGTCGGCGATCGAGAGGACTGGCTGGCCCTCCATCGCGACGATCCGGTCGCCGGCCAGGAAGCCCGCCTTCTCGGCCGCGGAGCCCGGCGCGACGGCGCGGACGCTCGCGCGCTCGTCCGGGTCGAACGCGAGGCCCAGGGCATCCGGCATGGGCCAGGCCCAGACGAGCCGGTCGGGGACCTTCTTCCTGGCCATCCTCAGCGACCACGCCTCGCCGTCGTTCGCCTGGTGGCAGTGGACGCACTTGCCGCGACTGCCGTCGGCGGGCGCGACGTTCTCTCGGCCCTTCCACGCGGGCATCGCCTCGGGCGTCTTCCACGGCGGCGGCCTCCCCACCTTCCCCGAGAGCCCCTTCCTTCCCTCCGCGCCGGCCGCGTGGAGCGCGAGCACGCCCTCCATCGTCTTCCGGAGGCCCGCGATCGAGAGCCAGCGTTCCGCCTCCTTGTCCCCGCGCGAGCCGTAGCGGCCGTAGACCGTGCCGTCCGCCCCGAGGAACATGATCGCGATGGTGAGCTCGCCGTCGAACTGGAAGAGCGAGAGGTCGAGCCCGAACGCCTGCACGACGCGGACAGTGACGAACTTCTCCATGAGTCTCGCGAGCCCGGGATCGTCGCGACGCGCGACCTGCGCGTCGAAGCCCTTGCCGGGGCCTCATGGGACGCAGCGGAAGACGGCCATGAGCGGCTTCCCGGTGCGTTTCGCCTCGGCGAAGGCCTTCGGCAGGTCGTCGTAGATCCAGTCGCCCCTGAGCTCCGTGTCCTTGAGCGCGGCGCGGAGCGCCTCCTTGTCGTCTGCGAAGGCGACGGCCGCGGCGAGGAGGAGCGCGCACGTCGTGACCCGCATAGCGACAAGGATAGGCGAAACGGGGGGGGCGGGGGGGGGCCGGGGCCCCCGGCCTCTTCGCCGCAACTGGGCGAAAACGGGAGCCCCCTCGCGTCCGCCCCGCGCGGTAGGGTGCCCGCAATGCCTTGGCGGTGCTTCTTGCACGGGCCGATGCTTCGTCGGCCGGGTCGCGTCGCGGCCTCTGGAGACTTCTCCGCCCGGCGTGACGCCGGCGGAGCCGGCGCACGCCGGAGCAAGGCAGCCGCGGGGCCGGGCCCCTGAGCCCGGTCCCGCCGTTCCCATGGCCACGTTCTTCTGGATCGCCCTTGGCGTCGCGCTGGTCGTCTTCGCCGTGCTCGCGGCGAGGGCCTCGCGGGGGCGCCCGCGCTGGTCCGACCCGCGGCCGGAGGAGGCGCAGCGGGCTTTCGACGGGAAGGGTCTCGGCATCGAGGAGCTGGCCCGCCGCCTCGGCATGGGCCCGCGCGAGCTCCGGTCTTTCACGCCGTCGTACCGCGAGGCGCGGATCCCGAAGAGGAGCGGCGGCACGCGCCGACTGCTCGTGCCCGACGACCGCACGAAGGCGATCCAGCGGCGGATCCTGCGGCGCCTGCTGGACCGGCTGCGCGCGCACCCCGCCGCGAACGGCTTCGAGCGCGGGCGGTCGATCGTCCACAACGCGCTCCCGCACGTCGGCCGCGCGGTCGTGTTGAAGCTCGACGTCGTGGACTTCTTTCCCGCGACCGCCGCGCACCGCCTCGACGGCTACTTCCGCCGGATCGGCTGGGACGCGGACGCGGCGGAGCTTCTCGTCAGGCTCACGACGCACGAGAACGGGCTGCCCCAGGGCGCGCCGACGAGCCCGCGTCTCTCGAACCTCGTGAACTACCACATCGACGGCCAGCTCGCGGCGCTCGCCGCGCGCCGCCGCGGCAGCTACACGCGCTACGCGGACGACATCACGTTCTCGTTCGAGAAGGACCGGCCGCGCCGCGTGCGCGGCATCGCGCAGAAGGCGAGGAAGATCCTCGCCGCGAACGGCTACCTGATGCACGTGCGCAGAAAGCTCTCCGTCCGGCGCGCGCACGAGCGGCAGGCGGTGACGGGCCTCGTCGTGAACGCGAAGGTGGCGCTCCCGCGCGAGCGCCGTCGCTGGCTCCGCGCGGTCCGCCACCGCATGGCGACGGGCAAGGCGGCGACGATCACGCCGGCGGAGCTCCAGGGCTGGGACGCGTTCGAGCGGATGGTGCGGACGCAGCGCGCGGAGTAGGGCGAATCCGAGGGGGTCCGGGGGCGC
>WYBS01000229.1 GCA_011525755.1 Planctomycetaceae bacterium | reverse complement strand
GTGCCGAACGTCTTCGCGTACGGCGCGTCGATCACCGTCGAGGCGGGCGGGAGGACGCAGGTGCAGCAGGTCGGGGCGAAGGTCTCCTACCTGAGCTCCGGGCCGCACGAGGCGCTCTTCGGACTCGGCGCGGCGAAGACGGCGAAGGTCGTCGTGCGCTTCCCGTCCGGCAAGGTCGTGGAGCGCCGGGAGGTCCCCGCGGGCACCCGCCTCGTCGTGAAGGAGGTGGACGCGCGTGTCCTCGGCCCGCACATGGACCGCGCGCGCGACCTGCTGGTGGCGGGGCGCAGGGAGGAGGCCGTGAAGGAGCTCCGCGAGGTGCTCCTCCTCGACCCGACGCACCCCGCGGCGCTCTACACGCTCGCGCAGCTCGTGGACCCGCACGAGGCCCTCTCCCTCTGCGCGCGCGTCCTCGACGCCGAGCCGATGGTCCCGCGAGGCCACCTGCTGCGCGCGCAGATCCTCGCCGACCCCCAGCTGCCGGACCTCCTCGACCTCCCCGTCGCGCTGGCCGAGGTCCGGAAGGCGCGCGCCCTCAACCGCGACGAGACCGGCGGAACCTACGACGAGGGGCGCATCCTTTTCCTCATGGGCGACCTCGCGAAGGCCGCGGAAACCCTCGCCGAGGTCCGGCAGAACCCGCGCGCGGCGTCGCTCGCGTCGCTCGCCCTCTTCCGGCTCGGCCGGGCGGAGGAGGCCCTCGCGATCCTCGGAGTCCCGGCGCAGGAGGGCCCGGCCGGGCTCCTCGAGGAAGGTGATACCGCGGAGCGGCTCGCGAACGAGAAGGACGACCTCACGCGGCTTCTCCTGATGCCGCAGAGCAGGGAGTGGGACCTCGTCCCGCTGCCCGTCGCGCCGTCGGAGGGCACGTCGTGCGCTTTCGAGGATGGCGACGGGAGCGTCCGCGCCCGGATCGGCGCGGCGGTCGTCCATCTGCGAGGGAAGGAGCCGCTCGAGGCCGCGCCGTCGGAGGCGCCGCCGCCCGCCCCTCCCCCGGGCCCCCGCCCCTTCGTCCTCGCGGATGCCGTCCGCTTCGCGCTCGAGACGCCGGAGTCCTGCGAGGGCCCGCCCCCCGGAGCGACCGCGGTCGTCGAGGCGGACGCCGACGGCGACGGCGATCTCGACCTCTTCGTGGCGTGCGGGGGCGACCCGACCGCACCGCTCCCCTGGTGGCTGCTCCTGCGCGAGGCGGACGGGCGCTACCGGCCGGTCCGCGGCATTCTGCCGCACCGCGGCGCGTCGATCGTCGCGCTCGCCGCGAGGGATCTCGACGGCGACGGCCGGGCGGAGGTCCTGCTCAAGGAGGGGAGCCACCTGCCGGGCCATCCGGGAGGTGCGTGGATCGCGACCCGGAAGAGGTAGCATCGGCGTCCGATGCGCGCGATCCTCTTCCCCGACCCTCCCCGTGCCTTTCCCGGACGGAGGCTCGTGAAGATCGTCCTCCGCGGCGCGCACGTGGTGTGCGCGGCGTTCTGCCTCGGCGCCTACGCGTTCGACCTCTCCGAGCGCGTGCCGTGGCTCCTTGCGGCGGTCGTCTCGGGCTCGCTGATCGTCCTCCTCGACCTGCACGAGAGCGCGGCGTTCCTCCTCGAGGTGCGCGGCTTCGTCGTCCTCGCGAAGGTCCTCTCGCTGGCGTTCCTGCCGGCCTCCGGCGCATGGCTCCTCGCCGCCATCGTGTTCGTGTCCGTCGTGTCGAGCCACGCCCCGTCCTCCGTGCGCCACCGCGTTCTCCTCGGCCGCGGCCGCGTGCGGCCCGCAGCCACCCGAGGCTGAGCCTGTTGCGGCGCAACGCTATCGTTGCAACACATACGCAGCAAACGAGCGATCGTTCCCTGTGGATCGGCGGCTTTTCTCCGGCCCGAATGTTGCGAGAGCAACATCGCGGAAGCCGGATCCGAACACGGGAGCGTTGCCATGAAGCGGCTGCTGGTCCTTGCCCTTGTCCTCCTCCTCCCCGCGCCCCTTCTCCTCCTCGGCCCGCGGCCGTCGGCCGCGCAGGGGGAGGACGGCGTGCAGCGCGGCCTCGAGCTCTACGCGCGCCATTGCGCCATCTGCCACGGCGCGGAGGGCCGCGGCGACGGGCCTGCCGCCTACCTGCTGAGCCCGAAGCCGCGCAATTTCGCGCGCGGGGAGTTCCGGCTCGTGACGACCGGGAACGGCGTGCCCTCCGACGAGGACCTCCTGCGGGTCATCGAGAAGGGGATGCCGGGCTCCGCGATGCCGCCGTGGGATCGCCTCACCGAGGCGGACAGAAAGCTCGTCGCCGGGACCGTGAAGGGGTTCTGGCGGGCGGACCTCTTCCGGCTCTACGCGGACGAGGGGATGTCGCCGGAGGAGCTCCGGGCGACGGTGATGGAGGAGACGACCCCCGGCGCCGCGATCGCCTTCGAGGGCGAGGGCGAGGCGACGCTCGCGCGGGTGGCGCGCGGACGCGTGGTCTACACGCAGGCGTGCGCGCCGTGCCATGGTCGGGAGGGGCGCGGGGAGACCACCCAGAAGCTTCTCGACTCGCAGGGGTATCCGGCGCCGGCGCGCGACTTCACGAAGGGGATCTTCAAGGGGGGTCCCGAGGCGCGCCAGCTCTATGCGCGGCTGCGCGCAGGAATGAAGGGGACCGCGATGCCGACCTTCGGCCCGGACACGCTGGCCGACGAGGAGGCGTGGTCGGTCGTCCACTACATCCGCACGCTCGTCCCGGCGGGCGTGCAGGAGCGGCAGGAGCAGCGGACCCAGTCGCTGAGGATCCGGCGGGTGAAGGCGATCCCCGCGGATGCGGCGGAGTGGTGGGCCTCGTGCCCGCCCTCGTACGTGGCCCTGATGCCCCTCTGGTGGCGCGACAAGCGGCCCGAGGGCGTCCTTGTCCAGGCCGTGCATGACGGGACCACGCTCGCGCTGCGGCTCGTCTGGGAGGACGAGACGGAGAACTTCTCGAACCTGCGGCAGCAGGACTTCCACGACGGCGCGGCGGTCCAGCTCTCCTGGGACGCGGACCCGCCCTTCTTCGGCATGGGGGATCCGGCCTCGGCCGTGACCATCTGGTCCTGGAAGGCCTCTTGGCAGCGTGACGAGAAGGGGTTCCTGGACATCGAGGCGATCTACCCCGCGATGCACATCGATACCTACTTCCCGTCGCAGACCGACCTGGAGCCGGGCGAGCGGCCGGACCCCGCGGCCGTCTCCGCGCCGCACCACGATCCGACCTTCCTCTCCGGATGGGGCGCCGGGAATCCCATGTCGAACCCGGAACGCGCCTCCTCGGTGGAGGTGGCCGGGGCGAAGGGCCAGGGCTCGCTCACGACCGCGCTGCGCGAGGCGCAGGCGGTCAAGGGGAGCGGCAGCTGGGACCGCGGCATCTGGACCCTCGAGCTGCGGACGAAGATGGCGCCCGAGGGGTGCAAGGGCGTGTCGATCGCGTTTGCCGTGTGGGACGGCGCCAGCAACGACCGCAACGGGCAGAAGTCGGTGTCGATCTGGCACCGCCTCGACCTGGAGGACTGAGATGCTCCATCGCCGCGAATTCCTGAAGGGCGCCGCGGCCGGCGCCGCGTTCACCGCCTTCGGCTCGTTCCGCCTCTTCGGGCTCGAGCCCGTGAAGGTGGAGAACCCCTTGGCCCACTACCCGGACCGGAACTGGGAGAAGCTCTACCACGACCAGTACCGCTACGACGGGTCGTTCCAGTGGGTCTGCTCGCCGAACGACACGCACGCGTGCCGGGTGATGGCGTACACGAGGAACGGGATCATCACGCGCATGGGGTCGACCTACGACTACCAGCACTACGGCGACCTCTACGGCAACAAGGCGACGTGGAACTGGAACCCGCGCCAGTGCGCGAAGGGCTACACCTTCCACCGCATCGTGTACGGGCCGTTCCGGCTGAAGCACCCGATCATCCGCAAGGGCTGGAAGCGGTGGGCGGACGACGGATTCCCCTACCTGACGGAGGAGCTGCGGAAGAAGTACATGTTCGACAGCCGCGGCCAGGACAGCTTCGAGCAGGTGGGGTGGGAGGACGCGTTCACCTACGTCGCGAAGGGGCTGAAGCAGATCGCGACGACCTACAGCGGCGCGGAGGGCGCGCAGCGGCTGCGCGACCAGGGATATCTCCCGGAGATGATCGACGAGATGGGAGGCGCCGGAACCCGGACGCTCAAGTTCCGGGGCGGCATGGGGCTCCTCGGCGTCTTCGGCAAGTACGGCATGTACCGGCTCGCGAACTCGATGGGGCTCCTCGACGACAAGATCCGCGGCGTCGGGGCGGAGAAGGCGAGGGGCGGCCGCACGTGGTCCAACTACACCTGGCACGGCGACCAGGCGCCCGGCCATCCCTGGGTGCACGGCCTCCAGGCCTCGGACTGCGACTTCAACGACCTGCGCTACAGCAAGCTGATCGTGATGGACGGGAAGAACCTCGTCGAGAACAAGATGACCGACTCGCACTGGTTCATCGAGTGCATGGAGCGCGGGGCGAAGGTCGTGGTCATCGCGCCGGAGTACGGGCCCCCCTCGACGAAGGCGGACTACTGGATCCCGATCCGGCCGCAGACCGACGCGGCGCTCTTCCTCGGCATCACGCGCCTCATGATGGAGAGGAAGCAGTACGACGCCGACTTCGTCCGGGGGTTCACGGACTTCCCGCTGCTCGTGCGCAAGGACACGCTGCGCCGGCTCCGCGCCGAGGACGTCTTCGAGAACTACAAGAGCGATCTCGCCGAGGACGGCCCGTCGAAGCACCGCCAGCACTTCACCGACGAGGAGCACACGCTGCTCGGCGACTACGTCGTCTGGGACGAGGCCACGAACGGGCTCAAGGCGGTCACCCGCGACGACATCGGCGGGCGCATGGCGAAGAAGGGCATCGTGCCCGCGCTCGACAAGGAGCTCACGGTCACGAC
>WYBS01000055.1 GCA_011525755.1 Planctomycetaceae bacterium | reverse complement strand
TTCACGTCGTTCACCGGCACCGACATCGAGCAGCTCGAGATCGGGAGCGGCCAGCTCACGGGCCTCTTCAACGTGTGGATCCAGCACGACGCGCTCATCCAGCCCGGCAACAGCGGCGGCCCGCTCGTGAACATGCAGGGGCAGGTCGTCGGCATCAACACGCGCGGCGGATCCGGGATGAGCTTCGCGATCCCGAGCACGCTCGTGAAGCGCGTGCTCGCGCAGGCGCTCACGTACGGCGAGGTGCGGCGCGCCTGGATGGGGATCACGGTCGCGCCGGTCTCGAACCTCGACCGGAAGGACGGTGCGCTCCTTGCGTCCGTGCTGCCCGGCAGCGCCGCGGACAAGGCGGGATTGAAGCCGGGGGACGTGATCCTCGCCGTGGCGGGCGCGCCGGTGCGCGTGAGCTCCTTCGAGGAGGTGCCGCCGCTCTACGCGCGGATCGCCGACCTCCCGATCGGCCAGCCCGCGAACGTGCGCTACCTGCGCGGCGGCGAGGCGCGCGAGGCGGACGTGACGCCGTCGCAGATGGAGAAGTTCGTCGGCGAGGAGCGCGTCTACATGGACTGGGGCGTGAGCGCGATGGACGTGACGGGGCCGATGGCGTTCGCGCGCCGCTACCCCGACACGCAGGGCGTCGTCGTCACGAGTACGCGGCCCGGCTACCCGGCCGAGGTCGCGAAGCCCGCCCTCGAGGACGACGACGTGATCATCGAGGTCGGCGGCGAGCCGGTCACGGACGGCGCGGCGTTCCGCGCGCTCGCGGAGAAGCACGCGAAGGAGAAGGCGCTCGGCGTCCGGTTCCGCCGCGGCAAGCACGACATGGTGACCGTCCTCGACCTGTCGGTGCAGCCGCCGCGCTCGAACCCGAAGGAGCTGCCCAGGGCGTGGCTCGGCGTGCGGACGCAGGTGCTGACGCCGACCGTCGCCGAGGCGCTCGGGCTCGCGGGCAAGCAGGGCTTCCGTGTCACGTGGGTCCTCCGGGGCACCGAGGCCGAGAAGGCCGGGTTCAAGCCCGGCGACGTGATCACGCATCTCGACGGCGAGGCGCTCAAGGCCTCGGGCCTCCAGGACGCCGAGATCCTCCGCCGCCGCATCGAGGACATGGACATCGGCGCCGAGGCGGCGTTCAAGGTCATCCGCGGCAAGGAGGAGACGGAGATCAAGGTCACGCTCGAGGAGACGCCGGAGACCACCGCCGACGCCAAGAAAAGCAAGGACGAGCTCCAGGAGTACGCCGTCCGCGAGCTGACCTACATGGATCTCGTCGAGCGCGACCTGCCGCTCGACTGGAAGGGGCTCGTCGTCTCCGAGGTGACGAGCGGCGGCTGGGCCGACATGGCCGGCCTCCACGCGGGCGACCTCCTGCTGTCCGTCCAGGACGCCGAGATCCGCTCCATCAAGGACTTCGACGACGCGATCAAGCGCATCGCGGCCGAGCGCCCGAAGCGCGTCAAGATCTTCGTGAAACGCGGCCAATCGACCGCATTCGTGTTCGTGCAGCCCGACTGGCCCGCCAAGTAGCGGGCGAGGAGACCCCCCATGCGCATCCGCTCCCTTCCCTCCTGCGTCGCCCTCGCCGCCGCGCTCCTCGCGGCCGGCGCCGCGGCCGACGCGCCCCATGGAAAGCTCATCGAGACGCGAGCCGCGACGGTCGTCACGGTGAAGGCGGCGTTGAAGATCGCCGGCAGCATGGGCGGCCGGTCGTTCGACCAGGAGCGCGAGATGACGGCCTCCGGCGTCGTCGTCGACAGCTGCGGCTTCATCATGATGAACTCGGACGCGATCTCGGTCCCGCGCTTCTTCCGCAGGGGCAACCAGCAGCACGACTTCAAGGTCACGCCGACGAACCTCCGCGTCATCTTCCCCGGCGACGAGACCGAGTACCCGGCGATCCTCGGGGCGACCGACAGCAAGCTCGGCCTCGCCTTCGTGCTGATCCGCGACCTGAAGGGCCGGAACGCCGCGGCGGTCGATCTCACGAACGTCGTCGAGCCGAAGGTCGGCGACACGCTCTACGCGGTCACGCGTTTGGAGCAGGGCTTCGACTACGCCCCCGTGTGCGACGAGGCGAAGGTGGTCGGGCACGTGACGAAGCCGCGCTCGATGTGGGTGCTCCAGGGCGGCGGCGCCGACTCCCCCCATCCGCTCTACAACGCGGACGGCGCGGTCGCGGGCATCGTGATCTACCAGGAGGGGGTCGGCGACGAGCAGGGCGGCTTCCGCCCCTTCCTGCTGCCGCTGAAGATCGCGACGGGCACGATCGAGCGCGCGCTGAAGACCTCGAAGCAGGCGCTCGAGGAGGCCCCGAAGGAGGAGGAGAAGCCCGCCGAGGAGAAGAAGCCCGAGGAGAAGCCGGCGGAGGAAAAGCCCGCCGAGGGCGGCGACAAGTAGGCGCGCCGCGTCCGGGGGGGCTCCGGGGGCCCGCCGCAGCCCCCCCCTCACTCCGGCGCGGGCGCGACGGGCGGCGCCTTCGGCCGCCGCTGCACGAGCGTCACGCCGAGGATCACGAGTGCCGTGCCGAGCCAGTAGAGCGGGCCCAGGTCGAGCGTCTCCGCGGGCGTCTCGACGCCGAGGGCAGCGAGAGCCCACGCGAGCAGCGCGGTCGCGGCGGGCTGCGCGTTCGCGCAGATCGCGACCTCGACCGGCTCGAGGTGCCGGAGCATCCGGTTCCAGAGGAGCATCATCACCGTGCTCGTCACGGCGGCGAGCCAGGCGAGGCCGATCCAAGCCCGCACGGGGATGGCGGGGAAGTCCGTCCGCGCGAGCGGACCCGCGGCGGGCGGGAGGAGGACGAGCGTGCCGAGGATCATCGACCACGCCGTCACCGTGCGCGCGTCGTGCTTCCTGAGGAGCGGCCGCGCCGCGACCGTATAGACCACCCAGATGACGAGCCCGAGCAGGATCCAGAGGTCGCCGCGGCGGATCTCGGCGAACCGGGGCCCATGCACCCACGGGCGCAGGACGATGAGGACGCCCGCAAGGGCGGCGAGCACGCCGAGGGTCTTCGCGCGGCCCGGACGCCGGCGATCGAGCGCGCTCTGCAGCAGGAGCACGCCGACCGGCGTCATCGCGTAGATGACGGCGGGATGACCCGGCACCGTGTCCCGGAGGCCGATGAGGAAGAAGTACTGGTTCAAGGGGACGAGGAGGATGCCGAGGCCGGCCACGAACGCCCACTCGCGGCGCGCGAACCGGGGGCGGGGGATGAGCGTGCCGAGGAGCGAGGCGAGCAGCAGCGACGAGCCGAGGGAGCGGGCGAGCGTGAGCGCGGCGGCGCTCTCGAAGCCGCGCGCGGCGTGCCGGCCGAGGACGTAGGTCGCCGCCGCGAACAGCACGTGCATCCCCATGAGGAGGTAGAGGAGGCCGCGGCGCATGAGCCGCAGAGCGTACCGCGCCGCGCACGCGCCTTGACCCTTCCCCCCAGGCCCCCTATCCTCCCGCCCGAAGGTGCACTACGACCACCTCGGCGCCGCCTACGACCAGGCCCCCCACGTGGAGGTCGCCGAGGGCTTCTTCCGGGCCGTGCGCGGGCTCGCGCGGGCTCGCGCGCCGGGGCTCGTCCTCGACCTCGGGTGCGGCACGGGCCTCCTCACGGAGCTTCTCGCGGGGACGGGCTGCCGCGTGCGCGGCGTGGACATCTCGCGCGCCATGCTGCGGGTCGCGCGGCGCCGCTGCCGGAGGTTCGGGGCGCGCGTGAGGTTCGCGGCCGGCGACCTGCTGGATCTGCGCACGGCGCCGCCCGCCGTCGCCGCCTTCGCGTGCGCCGACGTCGTGAACCACTTCACCGCGGAGAAGGATGTGGCGGCCTTCTTCCGGAGCGCGTGGAGGAGCCTAGAGCCGGGCGGCGTGTTCGTGTTCGACGCGCTCAACCGGTGGTGCTTCGAGACCTACTGGAAGGGCCAGACCTACTACTTCGAGGGGAAGTCGGGCGACCTCGTGATGGAGTGCGACTGGGACCCGGCGCGGCGGCTGGGCACCGCCGGAATGGTCGTGTACGCGCGGGGCCCGCGCGGCTACGCGAAGCGGAGGGCCGTCCTGCGAGAGCGCCTGCACGACGACGCGACCTTGAGGCGCCTCCTCCTCCGGGCCGGCTTCTCGCGCGCCGACGCGGCGCCCTGGAGCCCGTGGACGGACCAGCGCGAGGAGGCGTCGGTCGACCGCACGCTCTGGACCGCCGTCCGCTGACGCGCGGCCCGTCGCGGCTACCGGCTCTCCTCGCGCCGCTCGCGCACGCGCGCGATCTCGGCGCTGAGGCGCCCCGGACCGACCTCGTGCCGCGCGAGGATCTGCGCGACCACCTCGACCGCGGCCTCGAGCTCCGCGGGAACGACGTGGCTCGCGCCGGCCTTGAGCAGCGGCGCGATGTCGCCCACGTAGCGCGAGCGCACGACGATGTGCAGCGCCGGCGCGATCTGACGCGCCGCCCTCACCGTACGCGCCGCGGCCTCCGGGTCGTTGATGAGGATCACGAGTTCCTTCGCCCGGGTCGCGCCGACCGCCTCGAGGATCTCAGGGCCGGTGACGTCGCCGAAGAACGCGGGCTCGCCGCGCGCCGCGGCGCGATGCACGTTCCGCGGGTTCAGGTCGACGACCATGTAGGGGATCCCGCAGTCACGGAGCGCACGGCAGAGCTCCTCGCCCGCCACGCCGTAGCCCGCGACGATCACGTGGGACTCGCTCGCCGCCGCCGCCGCACGGGCGTCCGTCGCCGGACGCACGTCGAGCAGGCGCGTGAGCCAGCGCACGCGGCCCGCGCCCGCCGCGAGCCTCGGGCTGAACGCCATCAGCAGCGGCGCGAGCAGCATCGACAGCGCGGAGGCGCTGAGCAGGTCCGCGCCGAGGTCGCCCGCGAGGAGCCCGGTCCCCTTCGCCTCGTGCGCGAGCACGAACGAGAACTCCCCCACGTGCGCGAGCGCCGCGCCGGAGAGCACGGCGCTCCGGAGACCGAAGCGGAGGAGGATCGCCGTCTCGACGACGGCGAGGAACTTCCCGAGAAGGATCGCGAGCAGGAGCAGGAGGACGGCGCCCGGGCGCTCCGCGAGCCGGTGCGGGTCGAGCAGCATCCCCACCGACACGAAGAAGAGGCTCGCGAAGAGCTCCCGGAACGGGATCAGGTCCGAGAGCGCCTGGTGGCGGTACTCGCTGCCCGCCACGACGAGGCCGCCGAGGAAGGCGCCGAGCGCGAGGGAGAGCCCCGCGCCCGTCGTCGCCCATGCCGTGCCGAGGCAGACGAGGAGCACCGCGAGCACGAAGAGGTCGCGCTGCCTCGTCCGCGCGACGACCTCGAGCACGCGCGGGACGACAAGGCGCGCCGCGACGAGGATCCCGGCGAGCACGAGCGCGGCGACGCCGATCGGCTTCAGGACCGCCCAGAGCGACGTCTCCGCCCCGGCGAAGACGGGGAGCAGGAGCATCATCGGGATCACGCAGAGATCCTGGAAGATCAGGATCCCGACGGTCAGGCGGCCGTAGGGCGAGTCGATCTCGCCGCGCGCCGTGAGGCCACGCAGCACGATCGCCGTGCTGGAGGCGGCCGCGAAGCAGCCGAGGAAGAGCGCGGGCCGCATCTGGACCTCGCCGAGGCTCGCGAGGCCCGCGGCGAGAAGGATCGTGAGCCCGACCTGGAGGGCGCCGCCGAAGACGACCGCGCGCCAGAGCCGCCGGACCCGGTCGAGCGACAGCTCGAGGCCGACGCCGAAGAGGAGGAGGACGACGCCCAGCTCGGCGAACGCCTCGACGCGATGCACGTCCTCGACGAACCCGAGCGCGTTGGGCCCGACGAGCGCCCCCGCGAAGATGAAGCCGGCGATCGAGGGGAGGCCGAGCTTCCGGAGCACGACGACGACGACGACGCCGATGCCGACGACCAGGAGAAGATCCGGAAGGAAGTCGGTCCCCACGGGCAGAGACTACCTAGCGCGTCGCGGTTTCGGGCCCTTCCCTCCCCCCGGCCCCCTCCCATCCCGCCTACCGGTGGAGACCCGCGCCCCGGAGCACGATCGCCTGCACGCGCTCATGCCTGCCTTCGCCGCGGCGCAGGTGGACGTCGACCAGGTGGACGCCCTTCCGCATGACGCCGAGGTTCGCCGTCGCGGTGCGGGCCGTGAGGACCTGCGCGAACATCCCCTCGGCGCGCGTCGCGGTGATCTCGACGATGCGGCGGCCGTTCGGGTCGGGGCCGGACACGCGGTCGACCGCGAGGCTCCAGCCGGGGTCGGGCATGTCGGCGGCCAGCTCGAGGTCGAACGACGGCGGGCAGCTGCCCCGCTCGACGACGCGGAACCGGAACATCGGCTCGACGGGTTCCAGCGAAAGCGCGGTGTCGGGGCCGGCCTTCGCCCCGGCGAGCGCGGCGACGACGGCGAGGATCGCGAAGGGGCGCATTGGGGGTTGGACGGAACCGCGAAGCGGCGGTTCCCAGCGCCGGCGCTGGCGCACCCGGAGAGCGGCAAGTGCCTAAGTGCCAACGGGTCGCGTGCGCCGGGCAGGTCAACCGTTGGCCTGCCGGGCCACCGCGGCGAGGCGGTCGACGTGGGCCAGGAAGGCCGTCCGGCCCTCGGGGGTGATGCGGGCGGTCGTTCGCGGCGTCCGCTTCACGAACTCCTTCGTCACCGCCACGTAGCCCGCCTCCTCGAGCTTCTGCAGGTGGATCCCGAGATTGCCCTGCGTGAGGCCGAGGATCTCCTTCAGGTCGGAGAAGGTCGCCTCCGGCCGCGTGACGAGGACGGTCACGATCCCGAGGCGGGCCTGCGAGAGGAGGATCGGGTCGAAGCTAGGGTTCAAGCTCGGTGGGCCTCGTGCGCATGCGGGCGACGCGACGCTCGGCGACGAGGCCGGGCACCATCGCGCCGATGCCCATGAACGGGCCGAGGATCATGCCCGCGTACTCGATCCTGAAGAGGGCGATCAGGGTGCCGACGAGGATCGCGAAGCCGCTGACCATGTACTCGCGCGTGTAGACGACCCCGATCGCGTACATCATGCTCGCATACGCGAGCCCCCACAGGACGGGAACGTAGGGTCCCGGGATGAAGCCGGTCGCCGGCCCGGTCGCGCTGAGGATCGAGGCGACGCCGATGTGGTACGCGACGAGGAGCACGACCTGACGGGACACGAACGTGTTCTCGCCCTCGATCCGCGCGCGCCCCTTGAGGCGCATCTCGAGGAGGAAGCTGCCGAGCGCGCCGAGACCAAGCATGGCGCCGAGCGCCCAGTTGCGCAGACCGGGCCTGTCCGCGAGATCGGCCCAGTTCGCGAGCGGATAGGCCACCAGGACGAGGACCCCCCACAGCACGAAATGGAACGCGTGCGGATCGATGCGTGCCTGCGTGCGCTCCATGATCCGCCGTATGAACTGGAGGTCGTCCGCGGGGCCGTTGGTTCCGTGGCTCATCACTTCTCCTCCGTGAGCGCGAGCGCCTCGACGATCCGCTTGTCGTCCGGGAAGCGCGCGAGCCCGCGTTGCCACGTCTCCCGCGCCTTCTTCACGTTGCCCGCGTCCTTGAGCAGCGTGCCGAGCCGGAGATAGACCTCGACCTGCTCGGGCGCCGCGGGTCTCTTCTCCTGGATTTCCATCAGGTCCTCGAATTGGCGGATCGCGCGGGGCCGGAGCCCGACGAACTCGGGCGCCATGCTGTCGCCGAAGGCGCGGCCATAACGCGCCTGCCAGTGCTCGGGGTCGAGGCGGATCGCCGCGTCGTAGGCCTGCTCGGCCTTCGCCCACACGGTGCCCTGCTCGGGACCGGGCGGCGTCCCGAACGCGGTCTTCGCGCCGTACGCGGTCGCGAGCGCGGCATGGAGGTCCGCGCTGCGCGGGTTCGCTGCGATCTCCTTCTCGATCCGCGCGATGACGTCGTCGATCGTTCCGCGGTCGCGGGCCAGCGCCTCGAAGAGCGCATCGGCTTCGCCATAGCCGAAGGTGCGCCCGAGGACCGCGGCCAACGCGTCCTCGGGGGGATCCGGGGGGGCTCCGGGGGCGCGGGGAGCCGCATCGACGCCCCTCGGCTGCTTGCCCGCCGCCGGGAAATCGCCGCGGCCGCGATCCGCGACTCCGGACGCGCCGGGATCCGCGGGCGCGATCGACGCCGCGACCCTCGCCTCGAGCGCGGCGAGCCGCGCGACGATCTCGTCCGTCGCGGGGGCGACCGTGCGGTCGACGTGGCGCTCCGCCCGTGGCGACGGCTGCGGGCGCCCCTCGAGGGAACGGGCGAGGATCCCCCCGCCCGCGCCCGCGGCAGAGGCAAGGAGGACCAACGGGAGCTTGGCGATGTGGTTCATGGCTAGTCTGTTTTATAGACTAGTTTGCGAACCGCGTCAAGCGCGGAACGAGTTCCGCAGCTGGAAATGCCTAAACAGTTACTCCGCAAACACTTATGGCCGCCCTGCACCCTAACCGTTGACCTGGAGGACAGCGATGTGGGGGAGGGCGCGGTAGGCGTCCGCGTAGTCGAGGCCGTAGCCGACGACCCATTCGTCCGCGATCTCGAAGCCCACGTAGTCGACCGGCGGGCCGCCCTTCTCCTTCCTCAGGAAGGCGCACGTCTTCACCGACGCCGGGCCGCGGAGGCGGAGGAGCTCGAGGAGGTAGGAAAACGTCGAGCCCGTGTCCACGATGTCCTCCACCACGAGCACGTGCCGCCCCGCGATGTCGCCGCGCAGGTCGAGGACAAGCCGCACGTTCCCGCTCGATACGGTCTTGTCGCCGTAGCTCGAGACCGCGATGAAGTCCACGCGGCGCGGGACCGTCATCTTCCTGCAGAGGTCCGCGAGAAAGATGAACGCGCCCTTGAGCACGCCGACGAGGAGCACCTCGCCCTTGCCGGCATAGTCCGAGGAGATCTGGCGCGCGAGCTCCTCGACGCGACGGCGGATCGCGTCCTCGGAGAAGAGGATGCGCACCGGCTTCGGACCTTCCGGCGTCGTCATGCGACGAAGAGAGGCACGGGCGTGAACTTCTCGACGTCGACGAGCCCCCGGTCGGTCAGCTTGAGCGCGGGGATCACCTCGAGCGCGAGGAAGCTCATCGCCATGAACGGGTCCCTGAGATCCGAACCGAGCTTGCCGGCGGCGGCAAGGAGCGCATCGAGCCCCTCCCCCACCTCCTCGTACGGCCGGTCGGACATGAGCCCTCCGATCGGGAGAGGCAGGAGCGCGAGCACCTCGTCGCCCCTGGCGGCCGCGAGACCTCCTCCCGCATCCCCCACCGCCTTCGCCGCCGCGAGCATCGAGCGGTCGTCGGCGCCGATGACGACGAGATTGTGATGGTCGTGGGCGACGGTCCCGGCGATCGCCCCTCCCCGGAGCCCCACCCCCTGGACGAAGCCGAGCCCGACGCGCCCGGTCCCCGAATGCCGCTCGATCACCGCCATCTTCAGCAGGTCGCGGCTGGGGTCGGCCACGGCCTCGCCGTTCTCCACCTTCGCCTCGACCGTCAGGTGCTCGGTCACGAGCTGATCCTTGATCGCGCCGATCGCGCGCACGCGCCGGCCGCGCGCGGGGATCCCGAGCGAGACCTTCGCCCAGTCGATGCGCACGCTTCGGGCGAACGCCGCCGCGACGGGCGCGCGCGGGAAAAGCAGCTTCCCGTCGCGCGCGACGAGCCGCCCCGAGGCGTACACGCGTTCGGCACGCGGAGCCTCGAGGTCGCGGAAGACGACGAGGTCCGCGATCCGGCCCGGCGCGACGAGTCCGCGATCGGGGATGCGGAACCGCTCCGCGACGTTGAGCGTCGCCATGCGGATCGCGGTGACCGGATCGACGCCCGCGGCGATCGTCATCCGCACGAGGTGGTCGATCGAGCCCTCGACCACGAGATCGGGCACCTGGCGGTCGTCGGTGCAGAGGCAGATCCGTCGCTCCGTCGCGGGCGACACGAGCGGAAGGAGCGCCGCGAGGTTCTTCGCGTTCGTCGCCTGGCGCAGGAAGAGGGTCATCCCGAGGCGCAGCTTCTCGCGCGCCTCCTCGATCCTTGTGCACTCGTGATCCGACTCGATCCCCGCGGCGACGTAGGCGTCGAGCGCCTGGCCGGTGAGGGCCGGGCAGTGGCCGTCGATCGGCCGGCCGCGGAACGCCTTGAGCTTCGCGAGGACGCCCGGGTCGCCGTGGACGACGCCGGGGTAGTTCATCACCTCCGCGAGGCCGAGCACCTCGGGCTCCTTCAGGAGCGGCGCGAGGTCGTCCGCCTCGAGCCGCGCGCCGGCGGTGCCGAGGTCCGTCGCCGGCACGCACGACGACGCGTTCACGTACATCGCAAGCGGCGAGCGCCGGGCGTCCGCGAGCATGAAGCGGATGCCCTCGATGCCCGCGACGTTCGCGATCTCATGGGGGTCCGTGACCGCCGCGGTGACGCCGCGCGGCACGACAAGCCTCGCGAACTCCGAGGGCGGGACCATCGCGCTCTCGACGTGCACGTGCGCGTCGATGAAGCCGGGCGCGACGCAGGCGCCTTCGAGATCCGCCTCCTCGCGCGCGCGATAGCCCGAGCCGACGCCGGCGATGTGACGGCCGAGGATCGCGATATCCGCCTCGTGGACCTCCCCCGAGGCGACGTTCACGAGCCGCGCCCCGCGGAGCACGAGATCGCAGGGTGCATCGCCCCGGGCGGCGGCGAGGAGCGCGGGAAGTTCGTCAGGCGTCGGCATGGGAAGGGAGGGGGCTCCGGGGGCCGGCGGGGCACTTCCGGCTTCGGGCGCTCGCGGGCGCGGGGATCGCGCCCCTCGCCGAGCACGTTTCTAGCCTCATCCGTGCCTCCTTCTCTCGACACCCTCTGGATTTCGCGATTTCCCGCATGCAGGGCCGATTCTCACCCCTTCGGCAGGGGCCAAAAGTGACACCGGCCCCCGACTATACATCAGGAGGTGGTTTGGCCCTGCCCACGAAGAGCCCGACGTGCCCAGGAAAGGAAGGAGGCCCGTGCCCCGGCCCGGAGCGCCAGATGTTCGCACCGCGCCGACGGGCAAACCCGATGGAACCGAGATCCGAGTGACAAGACCAAGCCGGACCGCTGCTGCGGAGCGCCGGTCCGGTCCCCGCGCCCCCGCCGGCGCATCCCCGCGGGGAGAGCCGTGGTCCGCGCTTTGCCAAAGGCCTCTCGAACCCGCCGGAGGTGCAACATGCGGGAAATGTCCGCGCGAGAAGCCCTGAGAGTGGGTGAGAACTTCGCGGCCCACGTCGCCGCCATCATCGTGGGAGCGGCCATGATGGTCGCGGGTCTCGGAATGGGAGTGACGGTGATCCTGTTGCCCGTCGGGGTGCCGCTCGGCCTCGTCGGCCTCGGCGCATTCTGCTGGGGCATCTGGGGCTTCGGCGAGGCCCGCCGGCGCAAGGAAGCCGGGCCGCCGTCGCCCTGAGGGCAAGCCCGGGCGCTACTTGAGGCGCTCGGACAGGAAGGCACGCGCTTCGGTCCACGCGGCCGAGGCAGCCTTGTCGTCGTACCGCCCGCCGGACGGGTTCGCGAACGCATGGTCGGCGTCGTAGCGCAGGATCCTGTGCTTCACACCCGCGGACGCGAGCGCCTTCTCGAACGCGTCGACCGTCTCCGGCGGGATCGACTTGTCCCGGTTCCCGAAGATCCCGAGGAGGGGCGCGCGGATCCCCTTCAGGTCCGCGGGCTTGAGGACAGGCTGCCCGTAGTACATGACCGCGGCGTCAAGGTCGGGTGTCGCCATCGCGTGCTTCAGCGTCCAGGCGCCGCCGAAGCACCACCCCATGCAACCTCGCTTCTCGGCCTTGACGCGGGCGTCCTCCTTCAGGAACGCGTGCGCGCGCTTGAGCGTCGCCGCCGCCTTCTCCGCATCGACCGCCTTCATGTAGCGCATCGCGTCGTCGCGGTTCTCGGCCACCTGCCCGCCGTAGAGGTCGACGGCGAGCGCGGCGTATCCGTCCGCGGCGAGCCGGTCGGCCCAGTGCTGGATGTGCCCGTTCAGCCCCCACCACTCGTGGATCACGATCACGCCGGGGAACGGCGGCTCGCCCTTCGGGACACTCAGGTAGGCGCGCGCCCCGTCGAGGTCGACCATCTTCCCCCTGGGCGCCTCGGGCTTCCTGTCGGTCAGGTCGTGGAGGGCCTTGAACTCCTCCTCGGTGAGGCCGCCGGTCGGGCCGGCGTCGGCGGGCGTCCTGGGCGTGTCGGCAGGCTTCTCCTGGGCCAGGGCGGCGATCCCCGCGAGGCACACGAGGGCGGCGAGCATCGGGACGCGGCGCATGAACGGTCTCCTTCCTCGCCGTCGATTCTACGGGAGGAAGGAGGGGGGTACCGGGGGCGGGCCGCTACTTCGGCGCCGCGGGGGTCACGTCGGGCAGATCCTCCGCAGCGGCGAAGCGATTGGCAGCGGCCGCGTCGAAGAGCTCGATAGCCTTGTCGTCAGGCAGCGCCGCACGGAGCGCGGCAAACCCCTCGACCGACTTCGGATCGCCCGTGAAGTAGCGCTCGACCGCGAGCAGGAACCTCGCGTCGCTGCCCTCCGGGCTCTGCTCCGCGCGCTGCACGAGTTCCCCCATCACCCGATCGAACTCCGCCTGGTCCTTGTAGACGCCCACGATGTCGCCGGGCTCCTTCACGAGGCCCGGGTTCATGAGGACGGCCTTGCGGATGACCTTCGCGGCGTAGGCGTCGGAGCCGATCGCGATCAGCGACTGGCCGAGCGCGAAGAGCGGCGCCGCATTCTCGGGCACGCTCAGCGCGGCAAGGCGGAAGAGCTTCGCGGCCTCGAGGTAGTCGCCCTTGCGGAAGAGATCGCTCGCATCGCGCAGGTACTTCTCCGCCACCGGGGATCCGGCGGCGGGCTCGGGCTCGAGGACCTTCTGCTCCTCCGTCGGCTCGGCCTCGGGCGGCTTCACCTCGACCGTCTCGTACTCCGTCGTCGGGTAGGTGTCCTGGACGTAGATGTAGCGGGTGACGTACGTGGCCGGGGCGTCGCAGTAGAATCCGTAGGGCACGTAGCAGTACGAGAGCGGCGCACCGTAGAAGAACGCGTAGTTGTAGCCGCAGTGGTACCACGGGTAGTAGTAGCTGAGCCCGAAGTACGCGCCCACGCCGAACGTGAAGCCGAGATAGAAGCCGCTCCCCGCATAGTAGGGGGAGCAGTAGTACGGGTACCCGTAGTATCCGTACCCGTACGGGTAGCGGTTCGGATAGCCGGAGTACGGACGCGGGTGGTACCCGTAACGACGGTACCCGTAGTCCGGGACCGCGTCCGCGCTGCTGCGCCCGCTCGGAATCCGGCCGCGCGCCTCGTTCGATCCCGCGCTCGAGGGCCGCACGAACCCGGTCTGGCCCGCGCGCCGGCCCGCCGCGTCCGCGGGGACCTGGTCCGCGCCGGGGCTCCGCGAGGTGCCCCTGGCCGAAGGCCGCTGGGTCGACTGCCCACCGGTCGCCGACTGGCCCGCGCGGCCGGTGCCGCTCGTTCCGCGACCGAAGAGCTTTGAGCCCGATGAGGAGCGGGTGCCGGTGGCGGACGGGCTCGTGCCGCGGCTGCCGCGCGACTGGCCGAAGTACCGCGAGCCCGTCGAGGAGCTCGAGAGGCCACGGGCGAAGGGGCTCAGGTTGTCCGTCGACGAGACGCCGGAACGACCTGCGCTCCGCGCGCTCGAGGACGTCCCCTGGGTGGCGCCCCGGCTCGCGCCGAAGCGCGTCCATGTGGCCGACTGTCCGGACGACGCCCGCGGCGCCGCCCGACTCGCGGAAGAGGAGCCGCTGCGGTACGCGCTCGGCGCTGCCGACGCCGCGCGCCCGCCCGAGAACGCGTTCGACCTCCACTGGGACGCGCCGGACGACCTCGGGACGGAGGAGCCGCCTCGCGAGCCCGACCCGAAGAAGGACCGGCCGGCGGACGGCGCGGCTGCGCGCGGCGCCGCGGTGCTGCGGCTGCCGCCTCCGCCGCCGAACATACGGCCGCCGCCGCGCGTGGTGCCCTGCGCCGGAACCTCCGACGCGAGCACGCCGCACATCAGGACGGAGAGAACGGTAAGGCGGAGCCTCATGGCAAACCTCCTCGCGTCGGATCCAGCTTGCACAGATTGTACCGCTCGCGGACGCGGCTCAGGGAGCGGATCCGGGCGCTTCACGCCGTTCCGCGGACCGTTCCCCGTGTCCGATGGAAGCGACACGCGTGCCCCAACGAGGACACGCGCGTGCGCCTTCCCGCGCAGTGTTCCGCGCACGTCCGCGGGCACAAGGGCCGGGCGGACCCGGCCAACGGGCAGCTGGACACGCGAGCGCCCTCGACCTCCGAACGCGGTCGCGCACGTACCCCCGGCCGATGTGACGAGAACGACGTTGCGCCGGGCGCCGATCACGCTTGACATCGCGCAGCGCCTCTCCCGCGACGGCGAGGAGCGCGGTCCGGCAAGGAGACCGTGTCAAGCGAAAGAGAGAGGAGGACGAGGAAGACGGCAGGCCGCGTCGGCCGTCCGTTCTCGCGATGTGCTCCGTTCGTTCCGGGAGGGTGATCGGCCCGGACCGGCCGCGCGCGACGACGCGTCCGCGCCACGATCCGCGGCACAGGCGCACCCGATCAGGCGGCCCCGCGCGGACGCTCCTCGTTCGGTCGTCTCAGCGTGCGACAGACGCGCGAGACGAATCGGGATCCGGCTTCCCTCTGCACGGACATGCGCTTAGGATCGGAGCTTGTCGGGAATGGGAAGGCTGGAACGTGAACGGCCTTAACCATGGAGGGAGTGAGATGTTGCTGGGAAAGTTTCTGAGGACGAGCGCATTTGCTGCGATCGTCCTGGCTGGCCTCCAGCTCGAGGCAGCCGCGGACCCCATCACGTACGAAGGCGAGCTGCTCAGCGGCGTGACCGCCGCCGGCGCGCTTCCGGTGGGCGACTACTACGATGCCCGCGATGCCGACTTCTGGCAGTTCTGGGCGACTGCGGGGGACTCCGTCACCGTCGCCGTCGAGCGTGTCGACAGCGCCCTCGATCCGGCACAGTGGATCTACGAAGGCCTCTACTCCGACACGTCCGACAGCGGCCTGACCTCTGGAACCCACTACTTCCAGAACTGGGTGCCGGCGTTCGTCGCGTTCTCCGACGACGTCGTTCCCAACCCCGGTCCCTACGGGGATCCGTTCTCGGCGTTCGTTGCGCCCTCCACCGGCTGGTACACGATCGCGGTGACGGAGTACTACAGCGGGCCGCTGCCGAACGACGGCGACTACGACTACGAGATCACCGTCGGCGGCATCACGGGCAGCCCCCCGAACCGCCAGTCGCCCGTGCCCGAGCCGACCATGCTTGCGCTCCTGACCTGCGGCATCTGCGGCGTGTTCGTTTCGCGCCGCCGCAAGGCCGCCTGATTCCTTTCCGGGCCGCTCCTACGCTCCGGTGCCCTGCGTCATCTCCCGGTAAGTCCGGAGGTGGCGCAGGGCCGATTCGCGCCGGCCGAGGCGCTCGCAGAGGCCCGCCGCGTTGTAGTGCGCATCCGCGGAGCGCGGATCCGCGGCGATCGCCCGCTCATACGCGTCGAGCGCCTCCTCGAGCCGCCCCTGGTCCTCGAGCGCGACGCCGAGGTTGAACGCGGCGGTCGCATCCTCGGGGCGCGCCGAGAGCGCCGTCCGGTAGCGCGCCTCGGCGCCCTTCGCGTCGCCCTCCTCGTGCAGCAGCCGGCCGAGGTTCACGTTCGCCTCGACGTGCGCGGGGTCGAGGGCGAGCGCGCGGGCGTACGCCTCCCGCGCCTCCGCCGGCGCCGGCGCCTCGAGGTCGCAGCCGAGCTCGTACCAGTCCTCCGCGGAGAGCTCCCGGTCGCGCGCGGCACGCGCCTGCGCCCGCGCGAGCGGCGCCGCGTCGCGCGCGAGGTCCTTGACGTCGAAGGAGAAGTGGAGCTGCCCCGACTCCGGGTTCCACCGCCTCGTCCCGTCGTGCACGACGACCTTGTCCCCCTCGGCGCCGATCTTCACGGCGGAGAGCGAGCGGCCGACCGGCAGCCGGTCGCGGAGCGCCGACAGGGCCCTGCGGATCCGGCGGGGCTTGACGCGCGCGCCGCGGAGCTCGCGCGCCACGCGCAGGAGCACGAGGTCCTGGAACGAGAAGCGGTACTCCCCCCGCGCCCCCCTCTTTCCCTCCACGAGGCCGTCGCGGACGAGCGAGCGGACCTGCGACGGGGAGAGGTCGAGCAGCCGCGCGACGTCCTTCGCGGAGTAGCCGGCGCCGGCGACCACGGGCTAGCCCCCCGTGGCCTTCTTCTTCGAGGAGGCGGCGCGGGGCGCTCGCTTCGCGGGCTTGCGCGCGACCTCCTTCTCGCCGAGGGACGCCTTGAGCGCCTCCATGAGGTCGATGATCTTCGCGACCGGCTCGGCTGCCGGCTCCGCAGTGACCTCCTGGCCCTCGACCTTTCTCCGGATGGCCTCCTCGATGCGCGCGCGGACCTCGTCCTTGTACTGCTCGGGCTTGAACTCGTCCGAGGCGATCTGCTCGACGAGCTGCGTCGCGAGCTTCAGCTCCGCGTCGAGGACCTTCGCGTCGCCGACCGGCACCTCGGAGATCGCGCGGATCTCGTGCGCGTAATGGAGCTGCTGCATCACGAGGCCATTGTCCTGCGGCCGCACGAGCACGAGGTACTGCTTGCCCCGCACCGCGTACTGCGCGACCGCCGCGCGGCCGGTCTTCCGCATCGCCTCGCGCAGGAGCGCGTAGGGCCGCTCGGCTCCCTTGTCGGGACCGAGGTAGTAGCCCTTGTCGAAGAGGATCGGGTCGACCTTGTCGAGCGGCACGAACTCCCGGATCTCGACCGCCTTGTTCGCCTTCTCCTCGACGGCCTTCAGCTCCTCGTCGGTGAAGACGACGTACTGGCCCTTCGCGAACTCGTACCCCTTGACCATCTCCTCGCGCGGCACGACCTCGCCCGTCTGCTGCGAGATGTATTGCTGCTTCAGCCGCGAGCCGGTCTTCCTCTCGAGCAGGTTGAACGAGTAGTCACCGTCGGAGACGGTGCTCGAGAAGACCTTCACGGGGATCGAGACGAGCCCGAAGGACAACGTGGCGGTGCCGATGGCGCGCGCGGCCATGCCGTACTATATCGCCCGGTCCGGCCGGAAAGTCCATGCCTCTCGAGGAGTACCGCAGGAAGCGCAAACCGGGGGCCACGCCCGAGCCCTTCGGCGGGGCCCAGGCCTCGCGGCCGCATCTCTTTGTGGTGCAAAAGCATGCGGCGACGAGCCTCCACTACGACCTGAGGCTCGAGTGGAAGGGGGTGCTCCTCTCCTGGGCGGTCCCGAAGGGGCCTTCCGGTGACCCCGCGACGAAGCGCCTCGCGATGAAGGTCGAGGACCACCCGGTCGAGTACGCGGACTTCGAGGGCGTGATCCCCGAAGGCAACTACGGCGCGGGGCAGGTGATCGTCTGGGACATCGGCTCGTACGTCCCGCTCGAGGAGATGGGGATGGGCCTCGGGAAGGGGAAGCTCCTCTTCGAGCTGCGCGGCCAGAAGCTCGGCGGCGTGTGGACGCTCTTCCGCGCGGGCAAGGACGAGCGCCAGTGGCTCCTCGTGAAGAAGCCCGACGCGTGGGCCAAGGACACGTGGAACGAGGAGTCGGTGCTCTCGGGGCTCTCGCTGGACGAACTGCGCGACGGGAGCATGCGCGCCGGGAAGCTCGCGGCCGAGGCGGAGCGGCTCGGAGCGCGGAAGCGCGCGGTGAAGCCCGAGCCGATGCTTGCGGAGACAGGGGAGAAGCCGCCTGAGGGCCGCGACTGGCTCTTCGAGCTCAAGTACGACGGGTTCCGTCTGCTCGCGTCGAAGGAGAAGCTCTCCTACCGCAGCGGCCGCGACGCGACGAGGCTTTATCCCGAGATCGCGCGCGCGGTCCGGATGCTGCCGTACGACTCCCTGCTGCTCGACGGCGAGATCTGCGCGCTCGACCCGAAGGGCCTTCCGGAGTTCCAGCGGCTCCAGCAGCGCAGCAAGCTCACGCGCGGAATCGACATCGAGCGCGCCTCGGTCGAGAGCCCGGTCGTGTTCTACGCGTTCGATCTTCTCGAGGCGGAGGGCTACGACCTGAGGCCGCTGCCGCTCGTCGAGCGCAAGCGGCTGCTGAGGACGGTGCTCCCGCCGAAGGGCTATCTCCGCTTCGCGGATCACGTGGAGGGGCGCGGGGAGGAGTTCCTGAAGGCGGTCGTCCGGAAGGGGCTCGAAGGCGCGATGGCGAAACGCGCCGATTCGCCCTACAAGCCCGGCCGGTCTCCGCTCTGGCGGAAGCTCAAGGCGGACCTCGAGGGCGACTTCGTGATCATCGGGTGGACGGCGCCGCAGGGCTCGCGCGCGGGCCTCGGCGCGCTGCACCTCGGCGCCTACGCGGGCGGCGAGCTCACGTACGTGGGCCGCGTGGGCACGGGGTTCACGGACCGCCAGCTGAAGGGGCTGCGCGAGGAGCTCGGGAGGATCGAGGTGAAGGAGCCGCCGTGCGCCGTGCCGAAGGGCCGCGGGAACCACTGGGTGCGGCCGGACCTCGTGTGCGAGGTGCGCTACAAGGAGAGGACTTCGGACGGGCTCCTGCGCCAGCCGTCGTTCGCGAGGATGCGGGACGACAAGCCCCCGCAGGAGTGCGTCGCGCCCCCCGCGAGGAATGCGGAGCCCGCGGCGGTTCCTGCCCCCCAGCCCCCCTCACCTCCTGCGTTCGTCGTCACGAACTCCGAGAAGGTCTTCTGGCCGAAGGAGCGGTACACGAAGGGCGATCTCGTCGCCTACTACCGCGCGGTCGCGCCGTGGCTGCTCCCGTACCTGAAGGACCGGCCCGTCGTGCTGACGCGGTTCCCGGACGGGATCGATGGGAAGTCGTTCTTCCAGAAGGACGCGCCGCCGTGGACGCCCGCGTGGGTGCGCACGGAGAGGATCTGGACGGAGGAGACGAAGCGCGAGATCGAGTACTTCCTCTGCGACGACGAGGAGTCGATCGCGTTCCTCGCGAACCTCGGCACGATCCCCTTGCACGTGTGGTCGAGCCGGATCACGGATCTCGGGCGACCGGACTGGTGCATCCTCGATCTCGATCCGAAGGGCGCGCCGTTCACGGACGTGGTGAAGGTGGCGCTCGCGGCGCGGAAGCTCCTCGGGGAGATCGGGCTTTCGTGCTACGCGAAGACGAGCGGGTCCACGGGGATCCACGTGCTCGTGCCGCTCGGCGGCCAGTGCACGTACGAGCAGTCGAGGACGCTCGGCGAGGTGCTCGCGCGCGCGATCGAGCGGCGCGTGCCTTCGATTGCGACGCTCGAGCGGGTGATCTCGAAGCGCGAGGGGAAGGTGTACCTCGACTACCTCCAGAACGGCCACGGGAAGCTGCTCGTGGGGCCTTACAGCGTGCGGCCGCTGCCGGGGGCGCCTGTCTCCACGCCGCTTGCGTGGAGCGAGGTCACGGCTCGTCTCGACCCGTCGAGGTTCACGATCAGGACGGTCCCGGCGCGGCTGAAGCGGAAGCGCGCGGACCCGCTGCTCGGCGTGCTGTCGGACAAGCCGGACCTACCCGCGGCGCTCTCGAGGCTCGCGGAGCGCGCGTGAGGCGGCCCCGCGCGCGGGGCCATGCGGCCGAAGGCGCGCCCATGGGTTAGGCTGGGGCGCGGGAGGGGCGCCATGAGAACGGTGCTGGGCCTGTGCGTGCTCGCGACGGTCGCCGCCGGCGACGCGGGCGGGCTGAAGGAGGCGGAGGACAAGCGCAACGCCGCGACGGAGGACTGGAACGCCGGGCGCCACGCCGACGCCGCGCGGAAGCTGCGCGAGGCCGCGGCGATCTACGAGCGGCTCGAGGGCGACCACCGCGCGGACTGGGCGATCACGATGCGTGCGCTCGCGTGGAACGAGAGCCGGCTCGGGGACGCGTCGCCGGCGCTCGAGACGTTCGCACGCCTCGTCGAGGAGCTCGCGGAGCACGCGAACCTCGCCGGCGAGATCGGGTCCGCGTACACGGCGATGTACGAGCTCGCGAAGGCGCAGGACTCGTTCGCGAAGGCGCGGGCGATCCTCCGGCGCTGCCGCGAGATCACCGCCGGGAAGGGCCTCGACCACCTCGCCGCGCAGACCCTCCACGACACCGCCGGCCTCGCCGCGCAGCACGGCGACGTCCCCGGCGGCGTGAAGCTCTACCGCGAGGCGATCGCGGAGCGCAGGAAGCTCGGCGACGACCTCGGCATCTGCTGGAGCCTCAACAACATCGCGTACTGGGAGCTGCAGGCGGCGGATCCCGCCGCGGCGGCAGGCCCCATCCTGGAGGCGTGCCGCCTCCTGCACGAGGACGCGCTCGTTCCGCCGCAGTCGGCGGTCGCGATCAACCTGAGGCGGGTGCTTGAGCACCTGGACGCCGATCCGGGCACGCACGCGGCGGCGCTGCTCGCCGCGACCGTGGCGCTCGCCGGCTCGCGGATGCCGCGCGAGA
Source organism: Planctomycetaceae bacterium (assembly GCA_011525755.1). Classification (GTDB taxonomy): domain Bacteria; phylum Planctomycetota; class PLA2; order PLA2; family PLA2; genus PLA2. Next base: position 13,809 of record WYBS01000055.1, on the reverse strand, counting down.
TCACGGTCGCACGCCTCGCGCGACCGCTCCTCGAGCACGCCGACTGGAAGGCGGTGGAGACGATCGCGGGGCTGAAGCAGACGGGCGTGCCGGCGGAGGTCGCGGCGGACGTGCGGATCCGCGCGGCGCGGCGCGCCGTCGCGCTGGGCAAGCACGCCGAGGCGCTGCGCTGGCTGAAGGACCTCGCGACCGGGTCCGGCCCCGCGGCGGCGCACCTCGTCGCGCGGGCCCAAACCGCCCGCGCGCTCGCGCACGCGGCGGCGAAGGACGGCGACGCCTTCCTGGGCGCCGCGCGCCGGGCCGCCGACGCATGGCAGGAGCTCGACGACTTCGCCGGCAACCGCGCCGCGCTCGCGGAGCTCGCCGCCGCGGTGCAGGCGCTGGGCCTCGATGCGCCCGACCTCATCGAGGCGGCCGACGAGGCGCGGCGCGCCGGCGGTCCGGGGGGTGCCGGGGGCTCCGCGCGGTCGGGCGGCAACCGCAGCGGCGTCTCCAAGCTCGGGCCGCACGACACGCTGTTCGTCGCCTCGTTCGCCGGCGGCAGGATCCGGGTGGAGGACGAGGTGTCCGGGCAGTCCCTGGAGACGCCGGTCGAGTGGAAGCCCAGGAACATCTCGCTCAACGGCGTCTCGCTCACCTTCTTCGGCGGCTACGTCGTGGTGCGCTCCGTGGCGTACGGCGGCGCGGCCGCCACGGCGGGCGCGCCCGGTGCGACGACGCTCGACGAGCTCGGCGACTACTGGCCCATCCCGGAGCAGGGCAACCTCGTGCTGACGCGCAACGGCGCGGTGACGTACCGGTAGGCCGGGTGAAAGAGCCGCATACCCAGCTTATCGGAGGCGCGGACGGACGCTCCGCGTGCGGAACGAGTTCCGCACCCTGCGCGACTTATCCCCTTGACCTCGCGGAGGTTGCGGCCGCCGCGCAGGTCAACCGTTGACCTGGAAGGTATCTGGTAGAAGTACGCCCGTTGGGTCCGTACGAAGGAGAAGTCCTCCCGGAGTACGCGGAGCTTCTCCGCAAGCGCCTCCCCCTGCCCCCGGACCCCCTCACCCCGAAGAAGGGCGTCGCCCGTCTCGACGGCCTCGCGGTCAAGTGGTGGAAGCCGCTCGGCCCCGTGCGCAGCCTTCTCGCCCGCGCCTTCCGCTCCGCCGCGCGGCGGTCCTACGACGTCGCGAAGGCGCTCCACGAGCGAGGCATCGGGACGCCGCGCCCCGTCGCGCTCCTCGAGCGGCGGGAGCGCGGGCGGCTCGTCGAGAGCTACTTCGTGACGGAGTACGCGGAGGGGCGGACGTTCCACGACGAGCTCCTGCGGCTCCTCCACGAGGACCCCGACCAGGAGAAGGTGCTCGCGCTGATGGAACCGGTCGCCGCCGCCGTGCGCGCGATGCACGACGCGGGCGTCCTGCACGGCGACATGGGGAACCAGAACATCTACGTCGACCCCGTGCGGTTCATCGACCTCGGGCGCGGACGGGTGCGGACGCTCTCGATGAGGGACCGCGCCTTCGACGTCTCGCGGCTGACGCTCCCGTCGAAGCTCCTGCGGATCTTCCTCCGCATGTACTGGCGCGAGCGGTGGTTCAAGGGCGAGGGGCCGCCGCGCGCGTTCCTGCGGTGGCTCTCGTGGTACCGGAGACTCTTCCTTTGGCACACGCGGACGCGGCCGCTGCGGCATCCGCTGAGGTGGGCGCGGCGGAAGCGGAAACGCACCTACCCCGCGGCGCGCGAGCTCTGGCTCTGGGACGCGCGCAGCGCGCAGCCGGTCGCGCTGCTCGAGCGCCGCGACCGCCTCTTCCTGCGCTCGGGCGCGACCGCGCTCCGGATCGCCGCGGCGACCGCGCTCGACTTCCTCCCCGTGAAGCGCGCGTACCGGCGCCTGCGCGCGGAGTGCTACCGCGCGCCGGTCGCGATGGCGGACCGGATCGGGATGACCATCTCCCCCACCCGCGAGACCTGGGAGCGCGAGCTTCCGCTCCTCCTGGGCCTCGGCCGCATCCCCGTGCTCGCGCGCTGCTGCGCGCACGAGACGGAGCGCGAGTGGGAGTTCACGACAAGGGCGCTCCGCGCGCTGCACGCGGACGGGTGGAAGGTCTCGGTCGCGCTCGTGCAGGACCGCGCGGCGGTGCGCGACCCGGCGCGCTGGGACGCCTTCGTGAAGGCGGTGCTTGGGGGGCTCGGGGGCATCGCGGAGTGGATCGAGCCCGCGCACGCGATCAACCGCGTGAAGTGGGGCATCTGGTCGCTCAGGGAGTACGAGCGGCTGCTCGCGCCCTTCGAGGGGATGCCGCGCGTGATGGGCCCCGCGATCAACGACTTCGAGTTCCCGCACGCTGCGGCGGCGCTCCGCGCGCGGAGGTTCGACGCGCTCTCGCTGCACCTCTACGTGGACCGCCGCGGCGCGCCGGAGAACCGGCAGGGGAAGTACGACGCGCTCGACAAGTTCGCGCTCGCCCGCGCGCTGTCGGAACGGGGGGGGTGCGGGGGCCGGGTGATCGTGTCGGAGGTGAACTGGTTCCTCAAGGACAAGGGCTACGCGCACCCGTTCGCGCCCTACGCGACGCCCGGGCTCTCGCACGAGTGGGACGTGGACGAGGAGACGTACGCGGACTACATGCTCCGCTACTATCTGCACGCGATCTGCTCCGGAATGGTCGAGCGCGTGTACTGGTGGCGGCTCGTCGCGCGCCCGTTCGGCCTCGTCGACCCCGAGGGCTGGCGCGCGCGGCCGGCGTACCACGCGCTGCGCGAGTTCCTCGCGACGTTCGGAAGGAGCACGTTCGTCGAGCGGCTATCGTCGGAAGAGGGCGTCTACTTGCTGCGGTTCCGCGAGCCGGACGCGATCGTCGGCTTCAGCGCCCGCGGGGAGCGGCGCGTCGCGGTCCCGTTCGCCGTCACGCTCACCGGGCGGCCGACGCGCTTCCCTGCCGGCAGCCGCGCGGCAGGTGGGTAGACTCTGGTGGTGAAGCTCGGCGACGGCCCTCTCGGCTTCCAGGAGTTCGTGATGCGCGAACCGCTGCCGCTCGCGAGGATCCACGACGCGGTGCTGGACTTCCTCCGCGACCGCAAGGACGCGGCGCTCTTCGGCGCACACGCTGTCAACGCGTACGTGGAGGAGCCGCGCATGACGGAGGACGTGGCCATCCTGTCGTCTCGTGCACCGGAACTCGCGGAGGAGCTGCGGGTGCACCTCGCCCACCTGTTCCAGATCGCGGTGCGCGTTCGGAAGGTCGAGGGGGGCAAGGGCTATCGGATCTACCAGGTGAGGAAGCCGAAGAACAGGCACCTTGTGGACGTACGTCCCGAGCGATCGCTGCCGGGAACGCGGACCGTCGAGCGCGTCCTCGTGGTGGAGCCCGCCGAACTTGTCGCGCAGAAGGTCGTCGCTCTCGTGTCCCGCAAGGGAAGCCCGAAGTGGGGCACGGACTGGCGGGACCTCGCCCATCTCCTGCTCGCGTTCCCGGACCTGAAGTCGGTCCGCGGCGTGGTCCGGGAGCGCCTCGACGCGCGGGCGGCGAGCGAGGAGGCCGTCCACGCATGGGAGAAGCTCGTCGCCGAGGAGATCCGCGAGGCGCCCGAGGACGGCGAGTTCGCTTGAGCCGGGTCGCGGTCACGTGGATCGTCCCCGTCCTCCTGGCGGATGCGGCGAGGCCGCGACGCCCAGGCAGCCGAGGGATGGCCGTTGGGGGGAGATCTACTTCCGATCCATCGATGAGCGGGCGCGCGCTGCAGCTTCCTCCCGCTGCGGCACGCGAGAGACTGCGTGAGAGGGACGCCCCCGACCGACTCCTGCGAGATCCGCGTGTGGGCGGGCTTCGGCCTGCAGCCGTACCCGGAGGGCGGGCACCCGCTCGAGGGGCTCGCGCTGAGACGGGACGGCGATCGCTTCTCCGGGATGCGCTTTCCGCGTGCTCCCGGGAAGGTGGAGGTCGCCCCGATCTCCGGCTGGCCGGCGTTCTGGAGGAGCCTAGTGGCATCGCGCATCTTCGACCTGCCGGACGCAACGGAGCTCCGGGGGTACCGACTCGGCCTCGACGGCACTCGTAACGTGGTCGAGTACCGCCACGGCGGGGGCCCCGCGGAGCAGGACCTTCCCGAGGCGAAGCAGTTCCTGAGCCTTCTCGATCTCCTGAGGAGGGAGACCGGGTTCGACGCGGAACCCTGAACCCGGACTGCATATCCGGGTTCCCCGATCGCAACCGACTTCCCTACAACGACTTACGCGCGTCGAGGGGCGTACTCGGTACCAAGCGGAGCACGGTGAGTTCGGGGCGGGCGAGGAAGCGGATCCGGTGGCTGTAGCCGAGGCCCGGGTTCACGTAGACCTGCGTCCCGCCGATCCGGTGGTGGCCGTACAAGAGCTCCTTGTGCCGCACCGGGCAGTACGGCGGCCCGAAGAACGGGATCCGCACCTGGCCGCCGTGCGTGTGGCCGCACAAGACGAGGCCCGCGCCACGCGCCGCCAGGTCCGGCGCCGTGTCCGGGTTGTGCGACAGCACAAGCGTCGCCTCGCCCGGCCGCGCACGGAACGCGCGCGCGTCGAATCCGCCGCTCCAGAGGTCGCCGAAGCCCGCCACGCGCAGGCGGCCGTCCCTCCGCTCCAGCGTCCGCTCCTCGTTGCCGAGCACGTCCACGCCCGCCGCGGCGAGCGCGCCGCGAAGACGCCGCACCGCGCCCTCGTCCGTCCCGAGGCCCGGGTGGAACGCCCCCGTGTCGTGGTTCCCGAGCACCGCCAGCGCCCTGTCGCGCGGCCGGAGCGCGGAGAGCACCTCCGCGGCCTCCTCGGGGGCGCGCTTCGCGCAGCACCCGTCGAGGATGTCGCCCGTCACGACGACAAGGTCCGGCTGCGCCGCGTTCGCGGCCTCGACCGCGCGCCTGAGGTACGGGATTGGGACCCCGGAGCCGACGTGCAGATCCGAGATCTGCGCGACGACATAGCCCTCGAACGCCGGGTCGAGGCCAGGAAGCGCGATCTCCATCCGCACGGTCTCGAGCCACGAAGGCTCGATCCCGCACGCGTAGACGCCGCCCGACAGCGCGGTCGCCCCCATCGCCCTCAGGAACCCGCGCCGCGTGAGCATTCCCTCCTGACTTTCGGCGGCGTCCGGCGAGGGCTTGACCCCCCGCGCCCCCCCTCTTCCCCCCTGAGGCACAATGGTCCGCCCGTGCTGAAGGTCGGCCCGTACGAGCTCTTTGCGATCGAGAGCGGGCGATTCGCCCTCGACGGCGGCGCCATGTTCGGGATCGTGCCGCGCCCGCTCTGGGAGCGGCCGTGCCCGCCCGATCCGCAGGGCCGGATCGAGCTCGCGCTCCGCCTCCTGCTCATCCGGGGCAAGGGGCGGACCTGGCTCGTCGACACGGGCATCGGCGACAAGTTCGACGAGAAGTCGAACTCGATCTACCGGATCGAGGGGGCGATGCTCCCCGACGAGGCGCTCCGCCGGGCGGGCTTCGACCCGGCCGACGTGACCGACGTCCTCCTCACCCACCTCCACTTCGACCACGCCGGCGGCACCACGCGCGCGGACGGCTCGCTCGTCTTCCCGCGCGCGCGCCACTACGTCCAGCGGGTCCAGTGGGAGTGGGCGCAGCGCCCGTCGATGAAGGACCGCGGGAGCTACCGGCCGGAGGACTTCCGTGTCCTGGCCGGTCAGGTGACGTTGTTGGAGGGGCGCGGGGACCTTGCCCCGGGGATCGAGGTGCTGCCCGTCGACGGCCATACGCCCGCGATGCAGCTCCCGCTGATCCGCGGCGACGGGAAGGCGGTCTTCTACTGCGCCGACCTCGTGCCGACCGCCGCGCACGCGCGCGCGCCGTGGATCATGGCGTACGACAACGAGCCCATGAAGACGGCGGCCGAGAAGGTCGAGCTGCTCGGGCGCGCCGCGGCGGAGGGGTGGATCCTCTTCCTCGAACACGACGCGAGGTACGCGGGCATCCGCGTGCGCCGGGGCGCGAAGGACTTCGAGATGATGGAGGGGGTCGCGTTCTGATGCGCGACGGCGGCGAGGAGGTCAGCTGATGTCGGTTCCCGAGGAAGCCCTCCGGAAGGCGCTCTCGGGCCTGCTCAAGCCGGAGCAGGTCACGGAGATGAAGGAGAAGAACGGCAAGGTCCTCGTGACCGTCGCCGTGGATGTCCCGATGGGCGAGAAGCCCGCCTTCGCCGACCAGGTGAAGACGAGGCTCAGGGAGGTCGGGGGCGTGAAGGACGTGTTCGTCTCCTTCGCGCCGCCGCCGAGAGCCGCCGCCCCCCCCGCGCAGGCGCATCCGCTGCCCGGCGTGAAGCACGTGATCGCCGTCGGCGCGGGCAAGGGAGGCGTCGGGAAGTCGACGGTCGCCGTCAACCTCGCGATCGCGCTGGCGCAGGAGGGGATGAAGGTCGGCCTCCTCGACGCCGACATCTACGGGCCCAGCGCCGCGATCATGACCGGGACCTCCGAGCACAAGGCGCAGGGCGACGCGCACCAGCGCGTCGTCCCCGCGATGAAGCACGGGATCCGGATCATCTCGATGGCCTTCCTCCTGCCGAAGGACCAGTCCGCGGTCGTCTGGCGCGGCCCGATGGTCGGGAAGATGGTCACGCAGCTCCTCACGGGCGTCGCCTGGGGCGAGCTCGACTACCTCGTCGTCGACCTGCCGCCGGGCACGGGCGACGCGGTGCTCTCGCTCAGCCAGAGCGTGCCGCTCTCGGGCGCGGTCGTCGTCACGACGCCGCAGGACGTGGCGCTCCTCGACGTGCTGAAGGCGATCGAGATGTTCAGGGCCGTGAAGGTCCCCGTGCTCGGCGTCGTCGAGAACATGGCTGGGTTCACGTGCCCGAAGTGCGGGACCTTGACCCCGATCTTCCTCGAGGGCGCGGGGAGGAAGGCCGCGGAGCGGTTCGACCTCCCGCTCCTCGGGACGCTGCCGCTCGACGCGGCCGTGCCGCCCGGCGGCGACCGCGGGTCGCCGATCATCGTCGAGGCGCCGACGGGCGGGACCGCGCAGGCGTTCCGCGAGATCGCGAAGGGCGTCAGGACGAGGGTCTCGGAGATCGAGAAGGAAGGACCCGGCCAGTTCAACCTCGAGTGGTCCTCGGGAGCCTGAGGGCCGCCGGTGCCCCCCGTCCCCCGTGCCCCCCTTCCCCCCCCCCGCCCGGAATCAGGTCTTGCACCGGGTCGGTATGATATGGGACATAGGCGGTCCTATATAGGCGAGCCATGCTCAGGATCACGAAACAGTCGGACTACGGCATCGTCCTCATGACGCTCTTTCTGGGCGACGGGAGGCAGCGCGTCCACAGCACGCGCGACCTCGCGCGGCTGGCGAAGCTGCCGCTCCCGACCGTGAGCAAGATCCTGAAGGCGCTCGCCCGCGCCGGGCTCCTCGGGAGCCACCGCGGCGTGAAGGGCGGCTACCGGCTCGCGCGCGACCCCGCGGAGATCTCCGTCGAGGAGATCATCCGCGCCCTCGAGGGGCCGATCGCGATCACGGAGTGCGTGGAAGAGGGCAGCGACTGCGAGATCGAGGGCAGCTGCCCGGTCCGGACGAACTGGCAGCGGATCAACGGCGCCGTGCGGGACGCGCTCGCGGCGATCCGTCTCTCCGAGATGGCATCCGGCGTCTCGTTCGGGAGCCCGCCGGGGCGGAACGGGCGGCCGTCAACGGCGCCGCGGGAGATCGAAGCATCATGAGAGAGACGAAGAAGTCGACCGAGGACACGATCCAGGAGCGGATCTCCCAGGAGTACAAGTGGGGCTTCGTCACCGACGTCGAGGCCGACACCGCCCCCCCGGGCCTCAACGAGGAGATCATCCGGTTCATCTCCGTGAAGAAGGAGGAGCCGGCGTGGATGCTCGAGTGGCGCCTCAAGGCCTACCGGGGCTGGCTCAGGATGAAGGAGCCGCGCTGGCCCCACGTGAAGTACCCCCCGATCGACTACCAGGCGTCGATCTACTACTCGGCCCCGAAGTCCGCGGAGCGGCCGAAGAGCCTCGACGAGGTGGACCCGACGCTTCTCGAGACCTACAAGAAGCTCGGGATCCCGCTCACCGAGCAGAAGCTCCTCGCGGGCGTCGCCGTGGACGCGGTCTTCGACAGCGTCTCGGTCGCGACGACCTTCAAGGAGAAGCTCACGAGCCTCGGGATCATCTTCTGCTCCTTCGGCGAGGCGATCCGCGAGCATCCCGAGCTCGTGAGGAAGTACATGGGCTCGGTCGTGCCCATGAACGACAACTTCTTCGCGGCCTTGAACAGCGCGGTCTTCACCGACGGCTCGTTCGTCTACGTCCCGAAGGGCGTGCGCTGCCCGATGGAGCTCTCGACCTACTTCCGGATCAACGCGGCGAAGACGGGCCAGTTCGAGCGGACCCTGATCATCGCGGACGAGGGCGCGTACGTGAGCTATCTCGAGGGCTGCACCGCCCCCATGCGCGACGAGAACCAGCTGCACGCGGCGGTCGTCGAGCTGGTCGCGCTCGAGCGCGGCGAGGTCAAGTACTCGACCGTCCAGAACTGGTACCCGGGCGACAAGGAGGGCAAGGGCGGGATCTACAACTTCGTCACGAAGCGCGGCGCCTGCCGCGGGGCGAGGTCGAAGATCAGCTGGACCCAGGTCGAGACCGGCTCCGCGATCACGTGGAAGTACCCGAGCTGCATCCTCCAGGGCGACGGCTCGATCGGCGAGTTCTACTCGGTCGCGCTCACGAACAACTTCCAGCAGGCGGACACCGGCACGAAGATGATCCACCTCGGGAAGAACACGAAGTCCACGATCGTCTCGAAGGGCATCTCGGCGGGGCGCGGCCAGAACACCTACCGCGGCCTCGTGAAGGTGATGCCGGGCGCCGAGAACGCGCGCAACTACTCGCAGTGCGACTCGATGCTCATCGGCGACAAGTGCGGCGCGCACACGTTCCCCTACATCGAGGTGCGCAACCGGACCGCGCAGGTCGAGCACGAGGCGACGACCAGCAAGATCGGCGAGGACCAGATCTTCTACTGCCAGCAGCGCGGCATCTCGGAAGAGGATGCCGTCTCGATGATCGTCAACGGTTTCTGCAAGGAGGTCTTCCGCGAGCTGCCCATGGAGTTCGCCGTCGAGGCGCAGAAGCTCCTCGGCGTGAGCCTCGAGGGAAGCGTCGGCTAGAGGAGCATCATGAAGGACAGAAAACCCCTGCTCGAGATCCGGAACCTCCGCGCGAGGATCGACGAGAAGCCGATCCTCAACGGGATCGATCTCGTCATCGGCCCCGGCGAGGTGCACGCGATCATGGGGCCGAACGGCTCCGGCAAGTCCACGCTCGCGAACGTGCTCGCGGGCCGCGAGGGCTACGAGGTCACGGACGGCACCGTCACGTTCCTCGGGAAGGACCTCCTCGGGCTCGAGCCCGACAAGCGCGCGGGCGAGGGCGTCTTCCTCGCCTTCCAGTACCCGGTCGAGATCCCGGGCGTGAACAACAGCTACTTCCTCCGCGCGGGCCTGAACGCGATCCGCCAGTACCGCGGCATGGAGCCGCTCGACGCGGTCGACTTCCTGAAGCTCGCGAAGGAGAAGGCGCGGCTGCTCGACGTGGACGACGCCTTCCTCTCCCGCGCGGTCAACGCCGGGTTCAGCGGCGGCGAGAAGAAGCGGAACGAGATCTTCCAGATGGCGGTCCTCGAGCCCCGCCTCGCGGTGCTCGACGAGACCGATTCCGGCCTCGACATCGACGCGCTGAAGATCGTGGCGCACGGCGTGAACTCGCTCCGCTCGCCGGAGCGCGGGTTCCTCGTGATCACGCACTACCAGCGGCTCCTGAACCACATCGTGCCCGACTTCGTCCACGTGCTCGACAAGGGGCGGATCGTCCGCTCCGGCGGGAAGGAGCTCGCGCTCGAGCTCGAGGAGAAGGGCTACAGCTGGCTCGAGAAGGAGCCCGCGGGGGCGCGATGAACGCCGTCGAGACGTTCCAGAAGGACTTCGAGGCGCTCGACCGCGCCGGCGGCCCGCTGCAGAGGCTCCGCCGCGCGGGCTGGGACCGCTTCGCCGCGCACGGCATCCCGACGACCCGCGAAGAGGCGTGGCGGTTCACCGACCTCGCCCCGCTCGCGCGCCAGCCGTTCGATCTCGGCCGCCCCTCGACGAACGGGATCGGGTCGCCGCCCTCTCTCGCGCCGGGCCTCGTCTTCGTCGACGGCCACTACCGGAAGGACCTCTCGGTCCTGCCGGATGGCGTCCACGTGTCGAGCCTCGCCGGGGCGCTCCGCGAGGATCCCCGGCTGATGGAAGGGGTGGGGGCTCCGGGGGAGGGGGAACCCTTCGTCGCGCTCAACACCGCCTTCCTCGAGGACGGCGCGTTCCTTCGCGTCGCGAAAGGGTCCCGCCTCCCCGCGCCCCTCCACCTCCTCTTCCTGGGGACGACGAAGGCGGCGCACCCGCGCAACCTCTACCTGATCGAGGAGGGCGCGGAGGCGACGGTCGTCGAGACCTACGCGAGCGCGGGCGACACGCCGCACCTGACGAACGCCGTGAGCGACATCCGCGTCGGTCCCGGCGCGTCGCTCGCGCACTACCGCCTGCAGGTCGAGGGGCCGTCGTTCCACTTCGGCGCCGTGCGCGCGCGGGTCGGGAAGGGCGCCCGGTTCGTCTCGAACAACGTCGTCTCCGGCGGCGCGCTCACGCGGAACGACATCACGGGATCGCTCGACGGCGAGGGCGCGCACTGCACGCTCAACGGGCTCTACGTGATCCGCGGCACGCAGCACGTGGACAACTTCACGCGGCTCGAGCACCGGATGCCCCGCTGCGAGAGCCACGAGCTCTACAAGGGCGTGCTCGACGGCCGCGCGTCGGGCGTGTTCACGGGAAGGATCCACGTCTTCGAGGACGCGCAGAAGACCGACGCCTACCAGGCGAGCGCGAACCTGCTCCTCACCGACACGGCGACCGTCGATTCGCAGCCCCAGCTCGAGATCTACGCGGACGACGTGAAGTGCTCCCACGGCTCGACCGTGGGACAGCTCGACAAGGACGCGCTCTTCTACCTGCGCTCGCGCGGGCTCCCGGAGGCCGCGGCGCGGCACGTGCTCGTGCGCGCGTTCGCGGGCGACGTGGCCGACCGGCTGGAGATCCAGGCCGTGCGCGAGCGCGTGGACCGGATCCTCTCGGAGCGGCTCGGGGGCTGACGATGCACAGGACGCTCGCGCGCCCCGCCTTCGACGTCGAGACGGTCCGGAAGGACTTCCCGATCCTCGCGGGGCACGTCTGGTGCAAGCCACTCGTCTACCTCGACAACGCCGCGACGAGCCACAAGCCGCGCGTGGTGCTCGACGCGATCGAGCGCTTCTACAAGGAGCACAACAGCAACATCCACCGCGGCGTCCACTGGCTCTCGGCGGCCGCGACGAAGGACTACGAGGGGGCGCGCGACAAGGTGCGGGACTGGATCCGCGCCGCGGCCCGCGAGGAGATCGTCTTCACCCGCGGCACGACGGAGTCGATCAACCTCGTCGCGCGGAGCTTCCTGCGGCCGCGGCTGAAGCCGGGCGACGAGGTCCTCGTCACCGAGATGGAGCACCACAGCAACATCGTGCCGTGGCAGCTCGTGTGCGAGGAGGCGGGCGCGAAGCTCTCCCATGTGCCGATCGACGACCGGGGCCAGCTCCTCTTCGACGAGAAGCTCCTGACGGAGAGGACGCGCCTCTTCGCGTTCGTCCACGTCTCGAACGCGCTCGGAACGGTGAACCCCGCGCGCGAGCTCGTGCGCGCCGCGCGCGCCCGCGGGATCCCCACGCTCGTGGACGGCGCGCAGGCCGCGCCGCACACGCGCATCGACGTCCGGGACCTCGGCTGCGACTTCTACGCGTTCAGCGGCCACAAGGTCTTCGGGCCGACGGGGATCGGCGTCCTCTACGGGAGGAAGGAGCTCCTCGAGGGGATGCCCCCCTACCAGGGCGGCGGCGAGATGATCAAGCGCGTGACGTTCCAGAAGACGACGTGGAACGACCTGCCCTACAAGTTCGAGGCGGGCACGCCGGACATCGCGGGCGCCGTCGGCCTCGGCGCGGCGCTCGACTACCTCGGCACGCTCGACTGGGAGGCGGTCCGCGCGCACGAGGCGGCGCTCCTCGCCCGCGCGACCGAGGCGCTGTCGACGATCAAGGGCCTCCGGATCATCGGCACGGCGAAGTCGAAGGCGTCGCTGGTCACGTTCGACATGGAGGGCGTCCATCCGCACGACATCGGGCAGATCCTCGACCAGGAGGGGGTCGCGGTGCGGACGGGCCACCACTGCGCGCAGCCGGTCATGGACCGCTTCGGCGTCCCCGCGACGACGCGCGCGTCGTTCGCCTTCTACAACACCCTCGCCGAGATCGACGTGCTCGTCGCGGCGCTCACCAAGGTGCGGGAGCTCTTCGCTTGAGCGACCAGATGCGCGAGCTCTACCAGGAGCTCATCCTCGACCACAACAAGAAGCCGAGGAACCGCCGCGCGATGGCGGATGCGACCGCCGACGCCGACGGGTTCAACCCGCTCTGCGGCGACAAGATCCACGTCTTCGTGAAGGTCGAGGGCGACCGGATCGCGGACGTCTCGTTCGACGGGATCGGCTGCGCGATCTCGACCGCGTCCGCCTCGCTGATGACGACCTCGCTCAAGGGGAAGACGCTCGCGGAGGCGCGCGAGATCTTCGAGCGCTTCCACGCGATGGTGACCGGCGAGCCGGGCGCGCCGGTGGACGAGGACGCGCTCGGCAAGCTCGCGGTGTTCCAGGGCGTGTGCGAGTTCCCGGTGCGGGTGAAGTGCGCCACGCTCGCGTGGCACACGCTGAAGGCCGCGATCGAGCGTTCCGGGGACGCGGTGACGACGGAGTAGACGATGACGGAGCCGGCGGCAGGGGGTGAGGGGGCGCGGGGGAGCGGGGGCGACGCGAAGCCCGACACGCGCGACCTCGTGATCGAGGCGATCCGGAGCTGCTACGACCCCGAGATCCCCGTGAACATCTACGATCTCGGCCTCGTGTACGAGGTGAGGGTCGAGGGCACGCACGCCTACGTGAAGATGACGCTTACGTCGCCGGCGTGCCCGGTGGCGGGCACGCTGCCGCTCGAGGTGAGGAACCGGGTGGAGATGGTCGAGGGCATCGACACGGCGGAGATCGACCTCGTGTGGGACCCGCCCTGGACCCCCGCCAAGCTCTCCGAAGCCGCCCGCCTCCAGCTCGGCATGTAGGTCAACGGTTGACCTGCGCAGCCGCCGCAACTCGCGGCGCCGCAGAAGGTTACACCCCGTCGGGTGCGCCAGCGCTGGCGCACACAAGGCTGCCCCCCGGAGCCCCTCCCCACGGCCGGGAACACCCGGCGCCCCCGTGGGAAAGTAGGGGCGATGACACCGACCGACGCCGATCTCGTGCGGCGCTACCTCGACCGCCGCGAGGAGCAGGCCTTCCGCACGCTCCTCGAACGCCACGCGGGCCCGGCGCTCCGGACCGCGCACCGGATCACGGGCGACCTCGCCGCCGCCGAGGACGCCGTCCAGGAGACCTTCCTCGCCGTGATGCGCGGCCTCGCCCGGTTCGACGCGAGGCGGTCCTTCCGCGCGTGGGCCGTGGGCATCGCGGCGAAATGCGCGACGAAGCAGGTCCGCACGCGCGTCCGCCGCGGACGCCGCGAGGAGAAACGACCGATGGAAACGCCGCACCCCATGACGCCGCCCGAGGGCGCGGAGCGCCGGGAGATCGACGCGCTGCTCGGCGCCGCGCTCGACGGGCTCCCCGCGCCGCGCCGCGTCGCGCTCCACCTCCACTACCGCGAGGGGCTCTCGCTCGCGGAGGTCGCGCAGGCGCTCGG
>WYBS01000054.1 GCA_011525755.1 Planctomycetaceae bacterium | reverse complement strand
CTCAGAGCTTGTGAAGAAATCCCGGCGTCGGCCCGAGGCCGAGCGAGAAGCCGGTCCCGAAGGGACGCCGCTCTGCGCGGCCGCGCAAGCGGCCGCGTTGCGGCGCCGGCGAGGCGCGCTGCCGACCTGGGTTGACGGAGAAACCCAGCGAGGCGGCGCGCCGAAGCCGGGCGGCTTCGTAGCCGGCCGAAGCCAGCAGGGATTTGTTCACGAGCTCTCAATTCAACCGGATCCCCAGCTCGTCCAGCTGCTCCGGGTCGACGGTCGCCGGGGAGTCCGCCATCAGGTCCACGGCCTTCGCGGTCTTCGGGAACGCGATCACCTCGCGGATCGAGGTCGCACCGGTGAGGAGCATCGCGAGCCGGTCGAGGCCCCACGCGAAGCCGCCGTGCGGCGGGGCGCCGTAGGTCAAGGCCTCGAACAGGAACCCGAACCGGTGGCGGATCTCCTCCTCGGAGAGGCCGAGCACGCGGAAGACCTCCATCTGGACGTCGCGCCGGTGGATACGGATGGAGCCGCTCCCGAGCTCGACGCCGTCGAGAACCGCGTCGTAGGCCTGGCAGCGGACCTTGCCGGGGTCGGTCGACAGGAAGGAGAGGTCGTCCGCCCTGGGCGAGGTGAACGGGTGGCGGGTGCACACCCAGGTGCCCGGCTTCTCGCCCGGCTCGAAGAGCGGGAAGTCGGTCACGAGGAGCGCCACGTGCTTGTCCGCGGGGATGAGTCCCCGCGCCTGCGCGACGTGGTTCCGCACCGCGCCGAGGCTCTTCGCGACGACGATCGGATCCTTGTCCGCGACGAAGAGGAGGAGGTCGCCCTCCCTCGCCCCGAAGATCTCCGGCAGCGTCGCTCCGGGGAAGAACTTCGCGACGGGCCCGCCGTGGCCCCCGGAGCCCCCCACCTTCATCCACGCGAGGCCCTTCGCACCGAACTCGGCGGCGACCGGCTGCAGCGCGTCGATCTCGGCGCGCGACATCGCGCCGCCCTGCGGCACGGAAAGCCCCCGGACCGTGCCCGCGTGGAAGACCTTGAAGTCGCTCTTCTTGCCGAGGTCGGAGACGTCCCTGATCTCGAGGCCGAAGCGCAGGTCGGGCTTGTCGCTCCCGAACCGCAGCATCGCCTCGTCGTAGGTGAGCCGCGGGATCGGCCGCTCGATCCGGATCTCTTCGCGCGCCCCCTCCGCGAGGAGGCGCACGATCAGCTCCTCCTGCATCGCGAGGATCTCCTCCTCGCCGACGAACGCCATCTCCACGTCGAGCTGGGTGAACTCCGGCTGGCGGTGCGCGCGGAGGTCCTCGTCGCGGAAGCAGCGCGCGATCTGGTAGTAGCGGTCGAAGCCCGCGCACATGAGGATCTGCTTGTAGACCTGCGGCGACTGCGGGAGCGCGTAGAACTTCCCGTGCTGGAGCCGGCTCGGCACGAGGTAGTCGCGCGCACCCTCGGGCGTGGGCTTCGCGAGGACCGGCGTCTCGATCTCCACGAACTCGCGCTCCTCGAAGAAGGCGCGGATCACCTTGTTCATCCGGTGGCGGAGGAGGAGGTGGCTCTGCATCTCCGGCCGGCGGAGGTCGAGCGGGCGGTGCTCGAGGCGGATCTCGTCCGAGACGTCGCCGCCGCCGATCTCGAAGGGCGGCGTCGGCGACTCGGAGAGGACCTTGATCGAGCGGGCGGACACCTCGACGTCGCCGGTCGCGAGCTTCGGGTTCCTGGCTTCCTTCGGCCGCGCGCGCACCTCGCCCTCGACCTGCACGACGAACTCGGGCCGGACCTTCGATGCCGCGGCGAGCGCCGCCGGGTTCTCCTCCTCGCTGACGCGCACCTGCGTGAACCCGTAGCGGTCGCGGAGATCGAGGAAGACGAGGCCGCCCTGGTCGCGGCGCCGGTGCACCCAGCCCGCGAGGATGACGGTCTCCCCCGCGTGGGAGGCGCGAAGCTCCCCGCAGGTGTGGGTGCGGTAAAGGGTCTTCAACATGGCATTCAACCGGCGGCTCCCGCGGGGGTTCGCCGGAAGCGGGGCAGCGTACCCCCGGGAGGGGACCGCGGCAAATCGGCGGCCGGAGGCGGTATCGTCGGGGGATGCGGCGGGTGCTGGTGGTCGGGTCGGGGGGCGCGGGCAAGACCACGTTCGCGACGCGGCTCGGCGAAGGGACCGGGCTTCCCGTGGTCCATCTCGACGCGGCGTTCTGGAGGCCCGGCTGGGTCGAGACGCCGCCGGACGAGTGGCGAAGGACCGTCGAGGAGCTGCTCGCGCGCGACCGCTGGATCATGGACGGCAACTTCGGCGCGACGCTCGATCTCCGCCTCGCGGCGTGCGACACCGCGATCTTCCTCGACCGTTCGCGCTGGCTCTGCCTGTGGCGCGTCCTCCTGCGCCTGCTGCGCTACCGCGGCCGCAGCCGCCCGGACATGGCGCCGGGTTGCACGGAGGGCTTCGACGGCGAATTCGTGCGCTGGGTCTGGAACTTCCCGCGGCAGAGCCGCCCGCAGGTCGTCGCGAAGCTCGCCGCCGCGGGGCCGGGGAAGAAGGTCGTCGTCCTTCGCTCCGATCGCGAAGTCGAGGACTTCCTCGCGAGCGAAGCAGGCCGCAAGGGCGCGAGCACAGGCAGATGAGGACGCGGGGAGGAGGAACAGGGGCGTCTCCCGTGGACGACCACCGCGGAGGCGGCCGCGGCCCCATTCCCCCGGCGCATCCGCGGCCATGCCGCGTCGCGGCGCCTACTCCGAGATCATCTCCACGCGCTGGAGCACGAAGGGCGCGTCCACGCGCACGCGGCCACGCTGCTCGGGCGCGCCGAACGACACGGCCTCGAGCAGCCGCTCGAGCACCATGTGCAGCCGGCGGGCGCCGATGTCGCTCTTCTCGGTGTTCAGCCGCTGCGCGAGCGCCGCGATCTCCTCCACGCCGTCCGGCGTGAACTCGAGGTCCACGCCGTCCGTCGCGAGCATCGCCCCGTACTGCTTCACGAGCGAGTGCTCGGGCTCCGTGAGGATGCGCGCGAAATCGTCCGCCTTCAGCGGATCGAGCGTCACGCGAAGGGGGAAGCGGCCCTGGAGCTCCGGGATCAGGTCCTCGGGCCGCGCGTTGTGGAAGGCGCCCGCGCCGATGAAGAGCACGTGGTCGGTCCGCACGGGCCCGTAACGCGTCTGGACCGTGCACCCCTCGACCAGCGGCAGGAGGTCGCGCTGCACGCCGCCGCGCGACACGTCGGGACCGTGCGTCGTCGCCGCCCCCACCACCTTGTCGAGCTCGTCCAGGAACACGATCCCCGTCTCCTCGACGCGCCGGATCGCCTCGGCCGTGACCGCCTCCTTGTCGAGCAGCCGCTCCGCCTCGCGCGCCTCGAGCGCCTCGCGGGCGCGCGCGACGGGCATCGTCCGCTGCTGGAGCCGCGGCGGCGCCACGCGGTCGAGGAAGGCCTCCATGTCGATGCCCATCTGCTCGACGCCCATCGCGCCGTAGACGTCCATCGACCCGGCGCCCCGCGCCTCGATCGACAGCGTGATCCGCTCGCGGTCGAAGTCCCCCGCGCGGAGGCGCCCGCGCAGCTCCTCGCGCTGCCGCCGCCGCTCCGCGCGCTCCGCGTCGTCCGCGGTGAACGGCAGCTCGCCCTGCAGGATGTCGAGGAGCCGCTCCTCCGCGGTCTCCTTCGCCTTCTCCCGGACCTTCGCCTGCTCCTCGGCCTTCACGAGCGCGACGCCGATCTCGACGAGGTCGCGTGCGATCGTGTCCACGTCGCGGCCGAAGTAGCCGACCTCCGTGTACTTCGTCGCCTCGACCTTCAGGAACGGCGCCTTGAGGAGCGCGGCCATGCGACGCGCGATCTCGGTCTTCCCGACGCCGGTCGGCCCCGCGAGGATGATGTTCTTCGGGAGGATGTCCCTCCGCATCCCCTCGTCGAGGCGCTGCCGGCGGATGCGGTTCCGGATCGCGATCGCGATGGCGCGCTTCGCGTCCTTCTGCCCGACGATGAAGCGATCGAGATGCGCGACGACCTGTCGCGGGGTGAGGTCTTCCACGCGGAAGAGACTATCAGAGCCCCGGTCGTCGAAAGGGAGGGGCCCGGGGAACCCGCCTGCGCCGAGGCCGCGGCCTGGCAGTTCCGCCCGAGGCTGCGGCGAGGCCGGGGCTACTCGGACGCGGGCTTCCCGGGCGAGACGAGCTCCTGCTGCTTCGCCTGCGCGGCCCGGAGCTGCTCCTCGATCCCGGCGATCCTCTTGCGCTCCGCCTCGAGCTCCGCCTGGAGACGCGCCGCCTCGGCCTTCGCCTCGCCGAGCGCCTTCGTGAGCCCCTCGCGCTTCTCCCCCGCGACCTTCACGTCGCGCTCGAGCCGCACGGTCTCCCCGCGCAGCATGTCGTATTCGCCGTAGAGGCGATCGCGGTCCTGCTCGAGCGCGAGCAGCTCCGCGGAGAGCCGGTCCGCCTTCCGCTTCTGCTGCTGGTATTTGTCCTCGAGGTCCTCGGCCCGGATGCGCTCGTTCTCCGCCCGGAACTGGAGCTTCTCGCGCTCGAGCAGGTTCAGCTCGTTCCGGTGGGCGCATGCAGCGAAGAGGCAGAAGGAGAGAACCCCTGCCCGACCCATGACCGTCATTATGCCTCGAACTCGCATGGGGAACCGCCTCCGAAGGGGCCATCCCCTGTATCGGCCGGTTTTTTGCCATTCCTCTGGGGGAAGGCGACAATCCGTCGCTCCATGGAACGCACCCTTCTGCTCATCAAGCCGGACGGCCTCCAGCGCGGCCTCGCCGGCCGGATCCTCGCCCGTTTCGAGGACAAGGGCCTCCAGATCCTCGCTCTCAAAGTGATGCGGATGACGCCCGAGCTGGCGGGCCGGCACTACGCCGCCCACAGGGAGAAGCCCTTCTACAAGGGCCTCGTCTCCTACATGACATCTTCGCCGCTCGTGGCTGCGGTCCTCGAGGGCCCCCGCGCGGTCGAGACGACGAGGCGCCTCATGGGCGCGACGTTCGGCTGGAAGGCCGAGCCCGGCACGATCCGGGGCGACTTCTCGAACTCGACGTCCTATAACCTCGTCCACGGCTCCGACTCGCCGGAGTCCGCCGAGAAGGAGATCGCGCTCTTCTTCAGGCCGGAGGAGATCGCGGCGTACGAGCGGACGTCCGACCGCTGGCTCATCAGCGAGGACGACTAGGGCGCGGGGAGTGCGGATCCCGCTCCGTGACCTCGGGCGCGCCGTCCTCGAGATGGCGCCGCTCCGCGGCCGGTTCATCGACAACGTCTACCAGTGCGGCCCGCGCACGTTCCTGCTGAGGTTGAAGCCCGAGACGGTCCTCATCGACCTCGAGCCGAAGCGCGCCCGGGTGCTCGTGACCGACGCGCCTCCGCCCGTGCCCGAGAAGCCGCCGGTCTTCGGTTCGATCCTCCGCTCCGCGCTCCGGGGCGGCCGGATCGAGGGGATCTCGCTCGTCGGGGAGGACCGCGTCGTCGCGATCGACGTGGAGTGCCACGGGCGAAAGCGCCTCGTCGTCGAGGCGTTCGCGCGCCACGGGAACCTCCTCCTCCTCGACGCGGAGGGGACCGTCGTCCGGGTGCTCGACGGCGAGGCCGCCCGCCACCGCGGGAATCCCGTCGGCGCCACCTACGCCCCCCCCGCCCCCCCGAGGATCCCTGCGGAGGAATCCCTCCTCCCTCCGGACCTCCCGCATACCCCCTTCGCCGCGAACTACGCCCTCGACCGTGTCGCCCGGGAGGAGGTGCGGGAGGCGAAGGAGGAGGTCCGGGAGAGGGCCGACGAGAAGGCCCTGGAGCGGATCCGGAAGGCGATCGGAGCCGTCGAGCGCGACCTCCGGGAGCTTCCCGACCCGCTTGTCCTCCGGAAGCAGGGGGAGACCCTCGTCTCGGGCTACGGCGAGCTCCGGCAGGGGATGAAGGCCTTCGAGGGGGTGCCGCTCGACTCCCGGCTCACCCCGCAGGAGAACGTGGACCGGGCCTTCGAGGCGGCCCGGAAGGCCGAACGGGCCCGCCCGGCGCTCGAGGAGCGGCTCAAGGAGCTGAAAGGCCTCCTTGCGCGGGCGGAGGCGGGCGAAGCCCTTCCCGAGGTCCTTCCCGTGAGCCGCAAGGGGAAGCCCGAGGAGCCGAGGAAGCCCTACAAGGTCTTCCGGAGCGCCGACGGGCGGCGGATCCTCGTCGGCAAGGGCGGGAAGGACAACGACGAGACGACGCTAAGGGTGGCGGGCCCGCATGACCTCTTCCTCCACACGCGGGGATGCCCGGGGGCCCACGTCATCGTCCCCCTGGAAAAGGGCGAGGAGACCCCCGAGCAGACCCTCCTCGACGCCGCGACCCTCGCGCTCCACTACTCGAAGATGCGGACGGCCGCGGCGGCGGAGATCACCTACACCCACCGCCGGAACGTCTCGAAACCCAAGGGGGGAAAGCCCGGTCTCGTGCAGGTCCGGGAGGAGAAGGTGCTGA
This sequence comes from Planctomycetaceae bacterium, assembly GCA_011525755.1. Taxonomy (GTDB): domain Bacteria; phylum Planctomycetota; class PLA2; order PLA2; family PLA2; genus PLA2. The sequence continues at coordinate 5,250 of WYBS01000054.1, read as the reverse complement.
GGCTCCGCAGGGAGGCCGACCGCCTCGCCCGGCTCCTCATGAGCGCGGAGTAGGCCGCGGGGGGGTTCCGGGGGCCCGGGAGTGACGGTCTCGTGACAGGGCCGCCGCATGCTCTCCCGGATGCACCGTTGGCCCTTCGCCGCCCTCCTCATGGTCCTCGCCGGCTGCCACGGCCTCTTCGGCGACCGGACCGACGAGGGCGACAAGGAGATCTCCAGCTTCGCCGAGGCGAGGCAGCGGGCGGCCACCTTCTACGACGGGGGCGACTACGTCCGTGCCGCGGCCCAGTACAAGGAGGCCCTTCAGATCCGCAAGGACCACTTCATGTGCCGGCTGGGGCTCGCGTACAGCCTCATGTACATCAACCAGCCCTCTGCCCTCGGCGACGCGGAGAAGGAGTTCCAGGCGATCGGGGAGCGGCGCGACCCGAAGGAGGAGGTGAAGCGGGTCTACGGGCTCGGCCTCACCTACCGGACGCTCGGCGCCCACTACCAGCGGCGGTCCCGGCTCCGGGAGTCGAAGGGCCAGATCAAGGGGGCCGCGGAGGACGCGGCGCTCTCGCGCGAGTACGCCACGAAGGGCATCGTCCAGCTCAAGCGCGTGATGGAGATCGACACGATCCTCGCGGGAGCGCAGGAGGCGGAGGCCAAGCGCAAGGGCGCCGACCCGTCCGCGCTCACCCCCTACCGCGTCAGCGCCTCGCTGACCCCGGACGCGCACATCGGGATCGCGCACTGCGAGATCCTGCTCATGGACCCGAGCCGGCCGGAGGAGCTCGCGGGGCATGTGGAGCAGGCCCGCGCGAACCTCGGGAAGTACGCGGAGATCGCGGCGAACGCCCGGCAGTTCTGGCAGCTCCGCCGCGAGGCGCTCCTCGTCATCGACCCGATGCTGGAGCAGTCGCAGTCGCTCTCGAACGACGCCGCGCTCAAGAAGCGCTACGAGGAGAACATCGCGAACACGATCAAGAAGGAGGTCGCGGTGAGGCGCGCCCTCTTCGAGACGCTCGTCTACGTGAACCGGTATCCGGAGGCGATCGCGGAGGCGAACACGATCCTCGGCCTCGAGCCCTCGCTCGACGAGGTGGTGAAGCAGCGGGCGCGGGCCTACATGTTCCTGAAGCCGCCCGACCGCCGCGCGGCGCTCAAGGACCTGAAGGAGTACCGCTCGCGGCTCCCGGTCGGCGAGCTGACGGACGAGATGGTCCAGGTCAACCGCGAGATCAAGCAGCTCGAGAGGGACATCGAGAAGGAGCCCGCCCCCGGCGGCTAGTCTCACCGCCGGCGTACGCCGTTCGAGCGGACGGGATCGAGGAAGAGCCGCTCCGGATCCACCTCGACCTGCAACGGGCTCGATGTCCCCGTCCAGCGGAACTCCCCGCCGCCCTGCCCCACGACCACCTCGACCGTCTCCGCGCCGCTTTCCGTCTCCACGCGCACCGGCACGCGCCCGCCGGGCCAGAGCGGGTCGTCCACGACGATCCGCGCGCGGACGCCCTCTTCGTCGAAGGACACTTCCTCGAACCGGAAATCGGGAAGTCGCGTCGTCCCCGCGTAGTAGGCGGCCCGCTCCGCGCCCCCGGTCGCCGCGAGCACGTCCCTCGCGTCCAGGATGCCCCCGGGCCCCCCCTCGATCAGCTCCCGGAGCCCCTCGCGGAAAGCCTCCTCGCGCGCGAGCAGGCGGAGCACCAGTGCCCCACGGAAATACGGCACCAGCGGGTCATCGACGTACGTCGCGTCGAGGAGCGTCGGCTCGTTCGCGAAGAGGACCCCGTCCGCGGTGCGGCGGAGATCGGTGCCCGAGACGTACCACGCGAAGCGCTCCTTCCACAGGCGGTCGGCCGCGTCCGCGCCGAGGACCGCCCCCGCCGCCTCGATGCCCGCCCACTCCGCGAGACCCTCGCGGAGCCACGTCCCGCCGCGGCCGATCACGGGCGTCCTGAGCCGGTGCCCGAACCACCGGTGCGCGCACTCGTGCGCAAGGTGCGCGATCCGCCGCTCGCGGTCCCTGGGCCGCGCCTTCAGGACCGCGAAGCTCCCGCCGCAGTACGACGGCACGCCCTTCTCCGGCGCCACGACGAGGCGGAAGGGCCCGGGACCCGCGGGGCCGAACCGCTGCTCGAGGGCGCGGAGCACCTGCGCGAGGTCGCGCGCGACGGCCTCGCCCTCGGCGCGGTCCTCGAGCCACACCTCGCAGCCCTCGCCCTCGACCCGGACGAGATCCGCGACGAAGAGCGGCACCACCTGCTCGGCCGCGCTCTCGAAGACCCAGCCGTCCTCCGTGCGGCGCGCCGCGCCGGGCGCGAACGCCGCGGCGGAGGTCCGCACGTGCACGCGCGTCGAGAACACCTCGTCGGCCATCGTCGGGAGCCAGAAGCCCGAGAGGTGCGTCTCGACGTCGCCCTTCGCCGCGCGGTACCAGCCGCCCGGCGGCGGCCGCCAGCGGTAGGAGAGCCGGAGCGCCACCTCTCCTCCCGCCGCGGGCGGAGGCCGCGGCCGGATCGCGAGCAGCCACGGGAGCCTCTCCTTCGGGATCCCCGCGAGGTCAAGCGCGGCGTCGAGCCCGAACGCATCGTGCGTGAACGGGACCGGCTCGTCGTCCTGCGTCACGGCGAGGCCCTTGACCGCGCCCGAGAGGAGGAAGCGGAGGGGCCCCGGGGAACCCGGCACGACCCGGAGCCGGCAGTCCACCTCGAGGCCCTCGTCCCCGGGCCGCGCGTCCACGTCGCAGGCGACGAGGTCGTAGTCGTGCATCCGGTGAACGACCGCCTGGCCCGCGGAAACCGGCCAGCTGTCGAGGACGAGGAGGAGGATGAGCCTCATGGGAAAAGGGGCCGCGAGCCGCGTTATACAATGGACGTGCGGAACATGGCGCGCTCCCTCGCGGTCCTTCTGGCCCTCGCCGCCGCGGCCCCGGCGGCCGAGCCGCTGACGCTCGCCCTTCTGGACGGCAACAAGCGGACGGTCACCCCCCTCTCGTTCGACGAGGAGGCGCTCGTCGCGAAGTACGGGAGCGACGAGGTGCGGTTCCCGTGGAAGGACCTCGTCGCGGGGTCGGCCTACGCCGCGCGGAAGTCCCTCACTCCCTACGACGACGGGACGGCGATCCTCGACCTCTCGCGGTTCGCGAGGGGCCTCCGGCTCTACCCCGAGGCGCTGGAGCAGCTCGAGATCGCGCTCGCGCTCGGCGGGCTCGACGAGAAGGGCTTCGAGAAGGAGCAGAAGGAGGTCGCGGACGAGGAGATCGACTACCTGACCGCGACGATCGACACCCTGCTCGAGACCGAGGCGGAGCCGGAGCGGTGCCTCGCGGCGATCAAGCGGCTGCGCGAGCGCTACCCGGGCAGCGAGGCGAACGCCAAGTACGAGCCGCACGTGAAGGAGCTGGTCCAGGCGCTCGCCGAGGAGAAGCAGGCGGGCGAGGACGCCCAGGCGAAGAAGGCCGACGACAAGGCCATGGCGAAGCTCACGGAGGCGGTCGGCAAGGAGCAGGCGCGGAAGGAGCAGGCGCTCGCGAGCGCGGCCGCGCTGATGAAGGAGTCCGAGCCGGCGATCGAGCTGCGGCAGGTCTCCCGCGTGAAGAAGAAGCTCCTCGAGCCGATGGGCGCCGAGAAGCAGCTCAAGAACGCGCGCAAGAACCTGAGGAACATCGCGAAGCTCGATCCGCGGGGCCTGCTCGTCGCCCGCGAGGACCTGAAGAAGGAGTACGCGGCGATCGAGAAGGACCTGATCGAGTGCTACCTGAGGGTCGCGCGCATCCTGATGAAGGAGCGCGCCTACAAGGGCGCCGTGGAGTACGTCCGGAAGATCCTCCTCTACGACCCGATCCACGAGGAGGCTCTCGAGATGGTCGAGGAGATCCGGAAGAACCGCATCAGCTTCCGGCTCTCCGAGATCACGAACGCGCGCCCGCGCGTCACGGGCGGGTAGCCGCTACCATGGCGGCCATGCGAAGGGCCGCGCTTCTCGCGATCGCCTCCTTGGCCATCGGGGCCGAGCCGGAGGTGCGCCTGCCGGTCGCTGCAGGGGCGGAAAGGCCGCTCGAGGGCGCCCTCGCCGTGAGCCTCACGGCCGACGGCCTGATCCTCGTCGAGAGGGACGGCAAGCCCGAGTCCCTCTCGCTCGAGAAGCTCGGCCTCTGGCTCGCCGACCGGATCGCGAAGTCGGCGAAGAAGCCGGGGGACGCCGCGAAGGCGGAGGCGGCCGCGGCGATGGCGGTCCTCCTCCGCGCGGACGGGAAGGCGCCCTGGCTCCACGTCCAGCGCCTGCTCGAGACGTGCGCCGAGGCCGGGATCCGACGCATCGCGTTCGGGGTGAAGGGGGCGCGGGGGAAGGAGGGGCGCCTCGGGCCGCCCGACGCCCCCTCCCGTGCGTGGGACGAGACCGGCGGGGCGAAGCTCGCGGTGAGGATCGTCGTCACGAGGGAGGAGACCGCGGTCTGGGGTCCCACGCAGACGGGCATCCGGACGCCTGCCGAGCTCGTCTACCGGATGGGAGGGGTCGAGGCGCGGGACATCGACGCGGTGCGCCGCTACCTCCGCGACGCCGGCCAGACCGCGGCCGAGGGCGGGAGCCCGATCAAGGCCACGATCGAGCCCGACGCCAAGGTCCCGTGGGACGTCGCCGTCGCCGTCCTCCACGAGTACCACCGCGCCGGGATGACGGACGCGAGGTTCAAGTTCGTCGAGCTGCCCGCGACGGCCGAGGAGCGTCGCGCGACGCGGCTCCCCTACCCCAGGACGTCGTCGTCGAGGTAGCCCTCGACGAGCAGGTCGCCGCCGAAGCGGTGGTAGCGCGGGTCGAGGACCTGCGGCGCCGCGGCCATCCGGGACTTCCCGCGGCCGCCGACGGCCGCCACGGCCCCGGAGCCCCCGAGGATCCGCGGCGCGACGAAGACCGCAAGCTGGTCCACGACGCGCGCGTCGAAGAACGCGCCGAGCGTGCCCGCGCCCCCCTCGACGAGCAGGCGCCCGACGCCCCGGTCCCGGAGCGCGCGCAGCAACCGGCGGACGTCCACCCTCCCGCGTCGGCCGCAGACGATCGTGTCCGCGCCGCGCGGGGCACGGAAGCCCTCCGGGACGGCGAGCACGGAGCCCCTGCCGAGCGCCCTCGCCCCCTTGGGCAGCGGACGCCGGCCGCACACGATGACCCGGAGCGGCTGCTTGCCTCCCGTGCGGTTCGTGAGCCTCGGGTCGTCCGCGCGCACGGTGCCGGCGCCGACGAGGATCGCGTCCGCGTGCGCGCGGAGGTT
>WYBS01000228.1 GCA_011525755.1 Planctomycetaceae bacterium | reverse complement strand
TCGAACAACGCGATCGCGGCGGGCCTCTCGTCGTTCACGCAGACCCACCACCAGGGGCTCGACCTCGCGCGTCACCCGGAGAAGGCGAAGCCGACCAGCAGGATGCGTCCGAAGGACCGGCCGCTCGCGAACGACTTCGTCTCCGACGAGGCGTTCGCGGGGATGCTCCTTGCGTGGTTCGGGAACATGAGCCGCGTCCTCGTGCCGGGCGGGTCGTTCTACGTCTGGGGCGGGTACGCCAACTGCGGCAACTATCCGCCCGCCCTCAAGGCGTCGGGGCTCTACTTCTCGCAGACGATCATCTGGAACAAGCTCCACCCCGTGCTCACGAGGAAGGACTTCATGGGCGCGCACGAGTGGTGCTTCTACGGATGGAAGGAGGGGGCCGCGCACAGGTTCTTCGGGCCGGCGAACGTGCCGGACCTGTGGGATCTCAAGAAGGTGAACCCGCAGTCCATGGTTCATTTGACGGAGAAACCCGTGGAGCTCGCCGTGCGCGCGATCCAGTACTCGTCGCGCGAGGGCGAGAACGTTCTCGACCTCTTCGGCGGATCGGGCAGCACGCTGATCGCGGCGCAGCAGACGAAGCGCCGGGCGTACCTGATGGAGATCGACCCCGCGTATTGCGACGTCATCCTCCAGCGGTTCCGCGACTTCACGGGCAGGGACCCGGTGCGCGAGGACGGGACGCCGTTCCCGCCCAAGGCGGCGCCGGAGGCCGCGACGCCGTGACGTGGCTCGTCGCCTGCGCCTCCCTCGCCGCGACGTGGCTCAACATCCGCCGCGTCCGCGCCTGCTTCGCGATCTGGTGCGCGACGAACATGGCGTGGGCGGCGTTCGACTTCGCCCACGGCCTCCCCGCGCAGGGCGCGCTCATGTGCGTGTATGCCATGCTCGCCGTCTACGGCTATGTTGCCTGGGGGCGCCGCCGTGCCTGAGGGCCGCCCGACGAGGCTCACCCCCGACGTCGAGGAGCGCATCCTCCACGCCATCAAGCTCGGCGCCTCCCGCGCCGACGCGGCCCAGTTCGCCGGCGTCGGCGAACGCACGCTCCGCGAGTGGCTGCGCCTCGGGGCCGAGGAGGCCGAGGGCCCCCACGCCCGCCTCCGCGCGAAGGTGCTCGAGGCGGAGGGTCACGTGAAGGTGACGCTCGTCGGCAGCGTCCTCAAGGCCGCGATGAAGGACTGGCGCGCCGCGCTCGCGCTGCTGCAGTGCCGCCACCCCGCCGAGTACGGCGACAAGGGCGTGCTGTTCCTCGTGAAGCACGCGCTCGCGGAGATGGAGAAGGCCGCCGAGGCGGCGGGCGTCGCGCTCCCGGCGAACGCCTGGGAGCAGGCGTGGGCGACGGTCGCGCGCCAGCTCGCGCAGAAGCTCCCCGAGGCCGTCTCGGGCATCGGCCCCGGCGCCGCGGGCGAGTACGAGGGGTTCGAGTCGGAGGAGGACCTCGACCTCGCGCTGAAGCTCCTCGGGCGGAGGCGCAGCGGTGGAAACGGATCTCCTCCGTAGGCTCGCGCGGACGCCGCCGACCGAGGCGAGCCTCGTCGCCTACGTCGAGGCGGTGCTCAGGATCCCCTGCCCCGACACCGTCGTCGTCCCCGGCCACCAGACGCCCGGCGACCACGCCCGCGCGATGTGGCGCGGCGACCGCTCGACGGTGACGATCGCCTCGCGCGGGTCCTTCAAGACCCTCCTCACCGCGGCGATGGAGTTCCTGCTCGCGCTCCACAGGGGCCTCCGGATCATCCACTTCGCGCAGTTCGAGAGCCAGGCGGAGCAGGCGTGGCGGTACATGGCGGAGTTCGCGGCGCTGCCGTGGTTCGAGGGGCTCGTGCGCGTCTCGAAGAGCGAGATCGCTTTCCCGCGCTCGAGCGGCCTGATCGAGTTCCGCGCGCTCACGCTCGCGAACGCGCGGTCGGCGCACGTGCCCATGGTCGTCTTCGACGAGGCCGACGAGATGGACCCGGAGATCCTCCGGATCGCGCGGTACACGACGGGCGCGAAGGGCGCGGAGCAGTCGCGCGTCCACTACATCTCGACGCAGAACCACCCGGACGGGATCATCGAGCGGCTCGTGCGGCTCGCGCCCGAGCGCGGGATCGGCGTCTACCGCTGGAACTACAAGGAGGCGAGCGAGCCGTGCCCGGACGAGCGGTCGGGGACGAGACCCGTCGAGGCGTGGGTGCATCCGCGGACGCTCCTGCACCGGACGGACCCGCCGCCGCCGGACGAAGGGTGGAAGCTCGTGCGCGTGCTCGAGGGCTGCCTCGCGTGCCCGCTCGTCGGCTCCTGCCGCGGCGACCTGAAGCGCGCGCGGGGCGCGGTGCCGATCGCGACGCTGCTCGACCAGCGGAACGACCCGAGCTACGCGCCGCACGTCTGGCGCTCGCAGATGGACAACGAGTCGCCCTCGGTCGAGGGCCTCGCGGTGCCGGAGTGGGACCGCGAGATGTCGGTGACGGAGGACGCGGAGCACGACAAGGCGCTGCCGGTCTACATGGGTGTGGACTTCGGGACGTCGCACCCGGCGGCGGTCGTGCTCGGCCAGATGATCCCGCTCGGCCACAAGGGGAACAAGGTGAGGGGGCGGATCCACGTGTTCGCGGAGCACGTGGTCGCGGCGCCGTTCCATCCCGCGATCACGGACTGGATCGCGCGGGAGTGGGTGCCGAGGTACGGGCTCCCGCGGCGCGCGTGGATCGACCCGAGCGGCGCCCCGGTGACGGACCGCGTGACGGTCGCGGGCCGGACGCTCATGCTCGAGAAGGCGCTGTCGAACAAGCACAAGGTGGGGTACGACGCGCTCCG
>WYBS01000053.1 GCA_011525755.1 Planctomycetaceae bacterium | reverse complement strand
CCCTGACGTCAGAACGGCACGAGCGGCCGGAGCACGCCCGCGACGAACGGCGCGTGGAAGAGCACGGGCAGGGGCGCGAGGATCCAGAAGAGCGCCCAGGCGCGCCCCGCGAGGCCGCGGATCGGCCGGCCCCGCCGCGCGAGCGCCTCCTCCGCGAGCACGCCCAGGCCGTGCGCCGCGAAGTAGAGCGTCGGCAGCCCGTACCCGGCGCGCACGGGCAGGCTGATCGCCATCTCGTGCAGGAGCCCGGAGAAGAGGAACACGAGCATGACCGACGCGCCCCGCCCGACGCGCCCCGCGAGCGGGCGGTAGAGGAGGATCGTGCACATCTCGAAGTACGCGAGATTCCAGCGGCGCGACCAGAACTCCCCGAGACTCCGCGACCTCCAGGGCTCCCGCACGATCGCGTCGCATCGGACGCCACGCGCGCGCCACGCCGCCGCGAGCAGCGTGCACGAACCGAAGTGGAAGACGAGCAGGAGGCCGGTGCCGAGGACCGCGTCGGACACGGGGCCCGAGAGCCGCGACGCCGCGACGAGGAGAACTCCGACGAGGAGCCCCGCGGCGCCGCGCACCGCGAGGTCGCGCACGCCCGCGACCGGCCCCCGCCTCGGCGCCGCGAAGAGCCGAGGCCGCATCCCGATCCAGAGCGTCGCGAACGCGAGCCAGCGCGCAGGAGGAAGCGGCTCCATCCCGTCCCGTTTCTCTTCCTCCCCGACCATCACTTTCACGACGAGGAAGGCGCACACGACCGTCCCCACCATGCGGAGGAGAGGGGGCTCGGGGGAGAGGAGACGCTCCGCCCCCGCAACCACCAGCACGAGCGCCGTCCAGAGCAGCGCGCGCGGCGCGGGCGCCGTGTGCCGGTGGACGACGAGCCCGAGCGCGACGAGCGCCGGCGGGGCGAGGAGCAGGAACGTCATCGCACGAGGAGGTAGCCGTAGGTCGCCGCCAGGAACGCGAAGAGGGCCGCGAGCACGATCTCGGCGAGCCGGAGCGCCGCCGTCGTCACGACCGCCCGGTCGTAGCAGAAGAGCTGGAGAAGAAGCCGAGCGCCCCAGTAGAGGGCGATGTACGCGCACACGGAGCGGGCGAGCGGCGAGCCGTCGAGGAGGAGCGCCGGCGCGAATGCGGAGAGCGCGCCCATGCACACGTTCGTGCCCCAGATGTAGGCAGCGTAGGTCCAGAAGACCTGCCGCGTGAGGCGCGTGAGCCTGATCGTCTCCTCGCGCCAGCCGAGCACGCGCGGGATCGCGAGGCTCCCCGCCGCGAGCCCGAGCTGGCCGAGCCCCGCGAGCACGACCAAAGCCGTCACGAGAGCACCGCCTGGAGCTCCGCCTCGTAGCCCGCGTACCCCCCGAGCCACGGGTGGTGGAGCGCGAGCGCGAGCGTCATCCGCCCGCCCGGCTCCTCCCGCTCCCGCACGACCGCGCTCCCCGCGACCCACCGCGGGAGCGGGATCCTCACGCCGAGCACGCGCAGCCACTGCCTGCGCGAGACGAGCACGAGGCCCTTGTCCTCGACGGCGGGCACGAGCTCGACCTCGATGGCGCGGCCGCGGCCGATCGCGTCGACGAGCGCGCCGCGCGCGGGATCCCACCGCATCACTCCCAGGTTGTCGATGATCGCGCGCGCGCCGAGGAGCGTCCGCCGCCAGAGCATCGTGTCGCCCGCGAGGAGCGCGTTCCGGAGCTCGAAGGGCGCGGAGTCCTCGATCGCGCGGAAGTCCACGCGCAGGATCCTCGCGAGGAGCCACCCGATCGGGCCGCCGCGACGCCAGCGGCTCCGGAGGCGGCCGGAGAAGAGCGATCCCCCAGACTCCTGCCGCAGGTGCCTCCTGACCGTGGGCGCGAGCTTGTCGAGCTCGGCGCCGAGGGCGGGGACGAACGGCGAGATCGCGGTCATGATTCCCCCTTCCCCGAAAGCCCCATCCCCCTTGCCAGCTCCATGAACCGCGCGATCGCGGTCGCCGCGAACGGCATGGCGAGCATCGGCAGCGCGCCCGCCGCCATCGTCGCCATCTCGTCGGCGAGCTCGCGCGAACGCGCCTGCCCGCGGGAGCGGTCGTGGAGGAAGAGGAGGATGAGCGCGAGGTGGAACAGCCACGCGAGGAGCCCGAGCGACTTCTGCAGCCCCGGCATCCCCTGAAACGCCGCCTCGAACAGCGCGATGCTCCGCTGCCGGACCCTCGCCGTCTGCCGGCTGAAGACCGAGAGCGGGTGCGCGGGGTCGCCGAGGTTCCCGAAGAGCGCGGCGAGGATCTTCCGGTCGGGCGCGAGCAGGTCCAGCTTCGTCCGGAGCAGCACCCGCATCCGCGTGCCGAGGTCGGCGCCCTCCGGCGTCTCCTCGCGCACGCGCCGCTCGTGCTCGTCCTGCAGCCACTCGTAGTAGGCCATCACGAGCGCATCCTTCGACGGGAAGTAGTGGTACGCGGCACCGAGGGAGAGACCCGCCTGCCTGGCGATGTCGCGCATCGTCGTCGCGTGAAAGCCCTTCCGCCGGAAGAGCGTGAGGGCCGCGACGAGGGCGCGCCGGCGCGTCTCCTCGCCCTTGGGCGTCCGCTTCGGACCCCTCTTTTTCTTGAACATCGTTCAATTACAGGATAGCGCGGCGGGAGGCGCGGTCAACTGATATCGAACGGCGTTCAATCATGCGAGGCGGAGGGGGCCGGGGGGACCGGCGCTACCGGCGGTCGGCGAGCACGGTGGCGATCGAGGCGCGGGCGACGGCGGCAAGGGCCGGGTTCGTGTCCCGGTAGTACGGGAGCGCGACGAGGCCGGACCAGAGCGCCCAGCCGCGCCCCCTCGCCCACGTCGCGTCGTCGACCGCAAGCGCGGCGCGGAACGCGTCCCGCGCGAGAGGCGGCAGGCAGGTCCACGCCGCCATCACGTCGCAGGCGGGGTCGCCGACGCCCAGGAGGCCGAAGTCGAGGACGGCGACGAGCCTGCCGCCCTTCGCGAGGAGGTTCAGGGGGTGCAGGTCGCCGTGGACCCACACGGGCGCGCCCGACCACGGCCGGACCTCGAGGGCCGCGTTCCACGCGGCCGTCGCCGCCGCCGCGTCGATCGTGCCGCGCAGGTCGGCGATCGCCTTCCTCGCCTCCCCGTCGCGCGTCGCGAGCGGCGCGCCCCGGTGCGCGTTGTCGTCCGCAGGCCCCGGACCCCCCGTCGCATCGGCCCCGCGCAGGGCGACGAGGAACCGCGCGAGCTCGGCCGCCATCCGGCGCGGGTCGGCGATGCGGCCTTCCGTCGCGATCTCGCCGTCGATCCAGCGGCAGACGGACCAGCGCCAGGGGTAGCCCTCGCCCGGCTCCCCCATCGCGAGCGGGACCGGGATCTCCAGGGGAAGGCGCGGCTCAAGCCGCGGCAGCCACGCCCGCTCCTTTTCGACCTGTGCGGCCGCGGAGGGGATGCGCGGCATCCGCACGACCATGTCGTCGCCGAGCCGGAAGAGCGCGTGGTCCGTGCCCGCGGAGCGGACGGCCTCGAGGGGAAGCGCGGCCCACGCGGGGAGCTGCGCGGCGACGAGCCTCCGCGCGAGCGCCTCGTCGAGCGGCAGCTCGTCCGGGTGCATCCGCCGGGCGGTCATCGCGCGCGGATCACAGCCGTCCGAGGCAGCACTTCTTGTACTTCTTGCCGCTGCCGCACGGGCAGGGGTCGTTCCTGCCGATCGCCGCCGCCGGCGCGCGATAGGGCTTCTTCTTCCCGCCCGCGGCCTCGAGGTAGGGCTCCCTGAGCGCCTTCACGAAGAGCCCGAGCGCGCGGCCGCCCGCGACCCGCCCCTCCCGCTCCATCTCCTCGAGGAAGAGCGCGAGAAGCGCGGGCACGCCGTCGCGCGACGCCTCCGGCAGCGCGAGCGGAGCGACTCCCTCGAGGAGCCCCGCCCTCACGTCGGGTTCCTCGACCTCCCCCGCGTCCTTCCCGCGCTCCTCGCACGCCCGCGAGAGGAACAGGGCGAGCACCTGCGCCGCGTGTTCGCGGACGGGGCCCTTCACGTCGTCGAAGCGCGCCGAGCCGCAGAAGTCGCTCGCCCAGTTCTCGATCCGTTCGCGGAGGTAGGGGTCCATGGGAGGCGGCCGGTCAGGCGGGACCACTATATCGCCGCCGCGCGAGCCCGCGCCATCCCCAGGCGAGGAGCGGCGCCGCGACGAGGAGCGGCGCCCACCCGCCGGCCCACGGGCGGAGCGCGAACGCCGCGGCCGTGACGAGCCCCGCGGCGATCAGGAGACCCATCACCTCGAGCCCCATCGTCTTCCTCCGCATCTCCTCGAGCGACACGCTGCATGGAAAGTCCCGGACCCAGCCGTGCAGCGCCCGGAGCGACGCGACGGCGAGCGCGCCGGAGAGCGCGACGATCCCCAGCGCGTCGAGCGGCGCGGCCGCCGCGAACGCGATCACGGCCATGAGGACGAGCACCGGCACGACGAGCGCCCCGAGCACCGCGAGCGCGGCGCCCCGCAGGGCGGCCTCCGGCGTCGCGGACGGGGCGAGGCGCCAGGAGAAGCCCGCCTCCGCGTGCTCGCTCCCGACGAGGCTCGCGAGCCCGTTGCAGGCCGAGACCGCGAGCATCGGCGGGAGGATCGCGGCCATGAACGTGCCGATGTACGGGTCGCGGCGCAGGAACGCGAGCGCCGCGAAGACGAGCGGCATCCCGAACGACGGCAGCGCGCGCACCTTGTAGTCGCGGGCGCGCCGGATCGTCGCCCACGCGAGGAGCAAGCCCGCGCGGGAGGCCGGGTCGCCCGCCGCCGCGGGCTCGAGCCACCGCCTGACGATGCCCTTCGACGCGGGCGCATCGCGCCGCGCGTCGCCCTCGCCGAGCGCCCGGAGCACATCCCCGTACGTGCGCCCGAATAGCACGACGAGGATCGCCGCCATGCCGAGCGGCATCGCGAGCCCGACGAGCGCCACCTCGCCCTGCCCCGGCAGCGCGCGGAGCGCGAGGGTATCCGCGATCGCCTGGGCCCACGACATCGGCAGGAGGAACGCCGCCTTCCCGGCGAGGAGCGAGAGGACCGACCCGTCCTCGACGAAGCGCGCGCGGGAGAGAAGCTGGTTGCCGGCGAGGAAGACGAACGTCACGGCGATCTGCACCCACGCGACCGTGTCGCGGAGCCGCTCGCGGCCGATCGTCCTGAGCAGCGCGAAGAGGAGGAGGAGCGCGAGGAGGAGGGCCGCGAGCGCGCCCGCGAAGGCGCCGGCCATGTGCGCGACGGGGTACCACGCGGGGCCGAAGCGCAGCGTGAGGACCAGGGCGCCGGGCAGGTTCATCGCGGTCGTGACGGCCGCGAAGTAGACGGCGATCGCGGTGAGCCGCGCGGCGAGGTAGGCGCGGGGGTCGAGCGGCCGCCAGAAGAGGAGGGGCACGTCGCGCGCGTCGAAGACGAGGTCGCCGTAGATGTTCAGGAGCGCCAGCGCGACCATCATGAAGCTCATCGCGTGGAGCAGGAACCCGCCCGTCCGCGGCTCCGGGGAGAACCCCGCGAGCCCCGCCATGATCACCCCGATCAGGAGGTAGCCGAGGAACCCGCCCGCGAGCGCGCCGCGCCGCACCTTCGCCCCGTCGGTCGCGGCGGGCCCGCGCCACGCGATGCGGAGGAAGGTCGAGACGAGCGCGCGGTACTGCCGGGTGTTCACGCGCCCTTGAGCCCGTCGTAGAAGCCGCGCGCCTTCGCCTTCAGGTCCTCGGTCGTCGTGAGCGACGAGAAGACCTCCTCGAGGCTCATGCCCGCGCGGCCCGCCCGGAGCTCCTCCATCGTCCCGTCCGCCGCGATCCGGCCGTCCTTGAGGATCACGATCCGGTCGCAGACCTTCTCGACCACGTCGAGGACGTGGCTCGAGTAGAAGACCGTGACGCCGTCCTCCGCGAGCCGGCGGATCAGCTCCTTCAGCTGCACGACCGCGTTCGCGTCGAGGCCGTCGAGCGGCTCGTCGAGGAAGAGCACCCTCGGCCGGTGGAGCAGCGCGGAGGCGAGGACTACCTTCTTCCGCATCCCCTTGCTGAACGACGACATCCGCTGGTTCCGCACGGCGGAGAGATCGAGGAACTCGAGGAACTTCCCCGCATCGCGGAGGATGCCCGCGTCGTCGAGGCCGTGCAGCGCGCCGACGAAACGCAGGAACTCGAGCGGCGTCAGCTGCTCGTAGACCGCGAGCGTCTCCGGCACGTAGCCGATGATCGCCTTCACCTTCGCGGGCTCCCGGGCGACGTCGAGGTCGCCGACGCTCACGGTCCCCGCGGACGGCTTCAACTGGCCCGTGAGGATCTTGATCGTCGTCGTCTTGCCCGCGCCGTTCGCGCCGAGGTACCCGAGCACCTGCCCCTTGGGGACGAGGAGCGTGATGCCGTTGAGGACGGGGCGGGTGAAGCTCTTCTCGAGCCCCTCGATGCGGATCATCCCCGCAATCGTAACGGAGGGGGCGCGGGGGAACCCTCTCCCCCGCACCCCCTCACCCAAAGCGCCGGCTACTTGCCCCCGGCCTGGGGCGCGGCGCCGGGCGCGGCCGTGCCGTGCGGCTGGCCGTTCGCGTCGAACCAGGAGTCGAGCACGATGCCCGCAGCGGGATCGGTCAGCTTCCGGATGAGCGTCGCGCCGAGCGGGCCGGAGAGGTCCGGGTTCTGCGCCCCGTCGCGGAGGCTCGGGCCGGGGCCCGGCCCGATGAACGTGTGGTTGCTCGACGCGGCCGACGTGCCGTCCGCGTTCACGATCTTGTCGAGGTTGAAGCGGACGTTCGCCGGGTTCCACTGGTCGGCGGGCGACACGCCCTCGGAGCCGACGCGGTTGTCGTTGAAGTCGAGCGGGTTCAAGGGGCCGCCGTCCTCGTTGAAGAGGAAGAGGCCGCTCCCGAGCCCCGCCACCATGTGGACCCAGAGCGGCGAGTTCATCTGGTTGCCCGGGTTCTGGCCGAAGTGCTGGCGCAGCGTGTTGAAGTTCAGCAGGTCGAACCGGTTGTTCGCCATGTTCGTGCGGAACTCCTCGTAGATCGTGCCGTAGTTGGTCATGCCCTCGGTCGTCAGGTGGCACGCGACGCAGTAGCGGGGGCCCTCCTGGGTCGCCGTCACGCGGCCGCGGATCGAGTGCTGCATCTCGGCGTTGCAGCCGAGCGCCGGGAAGGGCGTCGCCGGGTCGTT
>WYBS01000227.1 GCA_011525755.1 Planctomycetaceae bacterium | reverse complement strand
GCTGGCGGAGATCGGCTTCTCGAGCCCGGACGTCGTCCGGTTCGTCACCGACCGGATGGCATCGACGGACTGGCTGGAGCGCCTCTCCGCGGTCGACTGCGCCGTGCAGTCGGGGGACCCCGGGGCGACACCGCTTCTCGCCGGGCGGCTCAAGGATCCGGTCTGGCAGGTGCGGATCTCGGCAGCGCACGGGCTTGGGGTCGTGCGGGCGAAGGAGTCCGTGCCCGCCCTCATCTCCGCCCTCGGGAGCGAGGAGCGGCTGCGGATCCGGAAGACGATCGGCGAGTCGCTCTTCCGGCTGACCGGCGAGGACTTCGGCGACACGAGGGAGCTCTGGGAGCGCTGGTGGCGCGAGCACGGCGACGGGTTCGAGCTCCCCGCGAAGGCGCCGGAGCGGAAGGAGGCGCCCCGGGGCGGCGAGCGCCGGACGGTCGCCACCTTCTACGGCGTGCCGGTGGACTCCGATCGGGTCGTCTTCGTCCTCGACGTGTCGTCCTCGATGGGAAGGAGCGGCTTCGGGGAGGAGACATCGGAGCTCGACCGCGCCGTGAAGGAGACGCTCAAGGTCGTGAAGGCGCTGCCGCCGTCGGCGAGGGCGAACGTCGTCGTCTTCGAAACGGAGATCCGGACCTGGAAGCGGGGGCTCACCACCCTCGGGACGTCCGCCCGGAAGGCGCTGGAGCGGTTCCTCTCCGGGCAGAGGCCGAGCGGGTCCACGAACCTCCACGACGCCCTCGAGACGGCGCTCCTCATGCGCGACGTGGAGACCATCTACCTCCTCTCCGACGGTGAGCCGACCGCGGGCCGGGTCACGGGGGACGACGAGATCGTGGAGGCCGTCCGGCGGCTGAACCGCGACACGCGGGCGGCCGTCCACTGCGTGTCGCTCGGCGGCGACTCCCGGCTCCTCCGGCGGATCGCCGAGGCGACGATGGGCACCTACGTGCAACGCTAGGGTCGCGACGAGAGCCGGCGAGGAGCATCGCGAGGGCGTCGAGACGGTAACCAGCTGTCACGCAACGGGTTACGCCGCGGCCCCCGGAGCCCCCTCTCTTCGCCGGCCCCCGGCGGGCGATGTAAGGGAAGCCTCGGCAAAGGGTTAGGGAGGGAGCCGCCGGCGGTCGTTGACCGGGGGTATCCTATAGGGTTCAACGGACCCCTTGTTTCCTGACCTGATCGTCGGGGGGCGTGGGGGCCGCGGCTCGATGGACGTCCGAAAAGACAACCCCCTGATCGTCCAGAGCGACCGGACCGTCCTCCTCGAGGTGGACGGCCCGAAGTACGCGGACGCCCGGGATGCGCTCGCGGTCTTCGCCGAACTGGTGAAATCCCCCGAGCACATCCACACCTACCGGATCACCCCGCTCTCGATCTGGAACGCCAAGGCCGCCGGCCACTCCGCGGAGGAGATGGTCGAGGCGCTTACCTCGCTCGCCAAGTACCCGGTCCCGGGAAACATCGTCCGCGACATCCGCGACTACGCCGCCCGCTACGGCCGGGTCCGGCTCGTGCGGGAGGGCGACCGGCTGCTCCTCGAGAGCGAGGATGCCGCCCTTCTCCAGGAGGCGTGGTCGAACAAGGCCGTCCGGCGCTACCTCGTCGAGCGGCTGTCGCTCCAGCGGATCGAGGTGGACCCCGCCATGCGGGGCCACGTGAAGCAGGCGATGATCCGCATCGGCTACCCCGTGGAGGATCTCGCGGGGTTCGTGGACGGGGGGCCGCTCGCGATCGCGCTCGCCGCGGAGCGGTTCACGGTCCGGCGGTACCAGGAGGCGGCGGTCGATGCGTTCTGGGCGGGCGGGTCGGCGCGCGGGGGCTCGGGGGTCGTCGTGCTCCCCTGCGGCGCGGGGAAGACGATCGTCGGGATGGGGGCGATGGCGAGGGTCGGGCGGAAGACGCTCGTCCTCACCACGAACCTCACCGCCGTCCGCCAGTGGCGCGACGAGCTCCTCGCCAAGTGCCGGATCGAGCCGTCGGACATCGGCGAGTACACGGGCGAGCGGAAGGAGATCCGGCCGGTCACGCTGAGCACCTACCAGATCCTCACCTACCGGCGGTCGAAGACCGAGACGTTCGTCCACTTCGGCCTCTTCTCCGGCAACGACTGGGGGCTGATCGTCTACGACGAGGTCCATCTCCTCCCCGCGCCGGTCTTCCGCGTGACCGCGGAGATCCAGGCGACGCGGCGCCTCGGTCTCACGGCCACGCTGGTCCGCGAGGACGGGAAGGAGGACGAGGTCTTCACGCTCATCGGGCCGAAGCGGTACGACGTGCCGTGGAAGGAGCTCGAGCGCCAGGGGTACATCGCCCAGGCGAGCTGCACCGAGGTGCGCGTGCCCCTCCTCGACGAGCACCAGCGGATGCGCTACGCGACCGCGGACAAGCGCGAGAAGTTCCGGCTCGCGTCCGAGAACCCGCGCAAGATGGACACCCTGAAGCGGCTGCTCGCCCGCCACGAGGGCGAGCTCGTCCTCGTGATCGGGCAGTACCTGCGGCAGCTGAAGGAGATCGCGCGGCTCGTGCACGCGCCGCTCATCACCGGGAAGACGCCGAACGACGAGCGTTCCGACCTCTACGGCAAGTTCCGCCGCGGCGAGATCAAGGTGCTCGTCGTGAGCAAGGTGGGCAACTTCGCGATCGACCTGCCCGACGCCTCCGTGCTCGTGCAGGTGAGCGGCACGTTCGGCAGCCGGCAGGAGGAGGCGCAGCGGCTCGGGCGGATCCTCCGGCCGAAGAGCGACGGCGGCCAGGCGCACTTCTACAGCCTCGTCACGCGTGACACGGCGGACCAGGATTTCGCGCAGAACCGGCAGCTCTTCCTGACGGAGCAGGGCTACAGCTACCGGATCGTGGACGACCGCGAGGTGGAAGCGACGGGGGGTGCGGGGGCGTGAGCACCCGCGGCGCGCTGCCCGACCCGCTCAAGCTGCGGCGGCACCTCGACTTCGCCACCGCGGCGGAGCTGGAGGAGTTCCTCCGCTTCTGGGGGCCGCACGAGAAGCCGACGAACGGGCGGGGCGACCTCGTCGAGCGGCTCCACCGGCTCATGTCCGACGAGAACGTCGTCTACGGGAAGGTGGACCTCCTCTCGGACAAGGTGCGCGCCGTGCTCCTGCGGCTCCTGAGGAGGACCAACTACGTCTCCGACCTCCAGGGGCTCTTCCGCGGCGCCGACGGCCTCGAGATGGAGTACTACGAGGCCGAGGCGGCGCTCACGGCGCTCTCGCGCCGCGGCTTCGTGCGAGTGAGCCGCGGGCAGGACTGGCTCCACTACGGCCGCGCGGCGTACGCGATCCCGCTCGAGACCGCGCTCGTGCTTCGCGGGCTCGCGGGCGGCGACCGCCGGCCGCTGCGGCACGTCTTCTCCCACGCCACCTACCGCCCCGCCGCCGGGGACCCGGCGGGGAACGGCGCGCCGCCCCCGCTCCCGGCGTCCGTCGGCGCCGCGCTGGAGGCGCTGCCGGGGGCGCTCAAGGAGCCCGTGCGCGAGGCCGTCGTGCGCTACGGCGGGATCCTCACGCGCCACGAGTTCGCGGAGCGGTTCGGCGGCGCGGGCGTGCGATGGGAGAGCGTGAAGCTCCTGCAGGAGCTCGGCAAGCGCGGACTCGGGACGGTCGGGCACCTCGACCTCCGCACGAAGGGGATCGGCGCCGAGGACGACGCGATCTTCGTGTTCGCGGAAGCGGTCGAGCGGCACGTCGCGGAACGGCGCGCGGAGCCGCTCGTCCACGACTCCGTCGTCACCGCGCACGGCGACCTCCTCTCCGACGTCGAGGCGGTGCTCGACCTCGTGCGGGAGGAGGGCGTGAAGGTGGCGAAGGAGGGAGCCGTCTACAAGACGTCGCGCGCACGCGTCGCGGAGCGGCTCCGGTTCCCCGCCCAGCCGATGCTCGACCGCGAGGAAGTCGCCGACCGCGTCCTCGGCCTCGCTCGCGCGCTCGGCCTCGCGGCGAGCAACGGCGACGGGCAGCTCGAAGCGACCGGCAAGGCGGAGGAGTGGGCGAGCCGGCCGCTCCTCGAGCGGCTCGGCGAGGCGAAGGACCTGATGCTTCGCGCTGGCTCGGAGACGCTGCGCGCGTATCACCTGCGGCGGATCGAGCCGCTCCTCACGGCGCTCCTCTCGGGGGACGGGGAGTGGTGGCCGGGGACGAGCGTCGCGCTCCTCGCCCGCAATCGCTACCTGCTCGCGCTGGATGCCGAGGAGGCGCCGCCGGGCCGGCCGCCGCTCGCCATGCGGCACGGCGCCGTCACGGAGCTGGGCCGCGCGGTCGAGGACCTGCTCCTGAAGGACCTCTTCTCCCTCGGCCTCGTGGAGGTCGCGCTGAGCGGGACGGAGGTCGCCGGCGTGCGCCTCTCGCGCCTCGGGCGCCGCGTCCTCCTCCGCGAGCGGGAGGTCCCCGCGACGAAGACGAAGCCGCTGATCGTGAACCCCGACTTCGAGATGCTCGTCCTCCCCGAAGGGGACGTGGACGAGCTGCTCCTGCGCCTCGACCGGATCGCCGTCCGCGAGCGGACGGGCGAAGTCGTGCATTGCCGCCTCGATCGCGGGCGCGTCGAGCGGGCCGCGGTCGACGGCACGACGGCCGAGGAGATCGTGACGCTGCTCACGAAGCACGCGCGCGCCGAGCTGCCCCAGAACGTCGTCTACACGATCCGGTCCTGGTGCGAGAACGTCCGGTCGGCGACGCTCGAGGGGGGCGTGCTCTTCGTGGCGAGCGATCCGGCCGTGGTGCAGGCGGTGCTCGCGCACCCGCTCCTCCGCGGGCTCGTCGCCCGCGTCGTGGACGATCGGACCCTCTTCTTCCGCGAGCAGGTGCTCGAGCGCGCGGCGGTGCAGGAGCTCCGCGGCCTCGGCGTGCACGTGCGGTGATGGTCCCGGCGCTGATCCTCCTGCTCGCCCAGCCGGCGCCGCCCGTCGCCGATCTCGCCCACGACAGCCGGGCGGTGCGCGACGCCGCGATCCGGAGCCTCGCCGCGGGAGGCCCCACGTCCGCCGCGATCGCCGCGCTCCTCGGGGACGCCGACGAGCGCGTCGCGCTCGGGGCCGCGGAGGTGCTCCGGCTGCGGCGCGACCCGGGCATCCTCCCGCTGCTCGCCCGCGCGGCCGACTCCCCCGACGCGACGCGGGGAGCAGCCGCGGCCGCCGCGCTCGTCGCGACCGCGGGCGAGGCGCTCGCGGACGTCTCCACGCTCTCCTTCCCCGGGATGACGGTGCTTCCGTCGCGGCTCGACGATGCGTACCGCGAGGCCGTTCGCGAGGCGCTGCTTCCGCTCCGGGCGCCGCCCTCCGCGGACCGGCCGCAGCCCTACCGGCGGCTCCTCGGCGGCGGGGCGCACGCCGCGCGCGCCCTCGCCGAGCTCGCGGCGGACCCGGGCGCCCCCGCTTTCGCGCGGGCGCACGCGCTGCACGCGCACGCCCGCCTGACGGGGGACGCGCCGGTGGGGTTCCTCGCGGATGCGGAGCCGGCCGTCCGGGTGGCGGCCGCGCAGCTCGTCCTCCGCCACGGCGACGAGGAGGATCTCGCGCGCCTCGTCGCGCGGCTCGGCACGGGGACGCTCGGGGCCTCGGAGTTGCACTGCGCGGCGCTCGCGGCGCGCCGGGCCGGCGGCGTCGGGCCGGAAGGAGCGGGGATGCTCGAGCGCGCCGTGCGCGACCGCGACGCGCGCGTAGCGGCCGACGCCGCCGCGGCGCTGCTCGCCTTCGACCGCGTGGCCGGCGAGCGGGCGCTCCGTGCCCGGGTGCTGCGCCACCTGGCCGAGGCGGAGCGCGTCCCCGGCTGCGGCAGCGAGGCCGCGATCTTCGAGGTCCGCGCCGGGCCGCTCCCGGAGGACCTGCGCGAGAGGATGCGCGGTTTCGAGGATCCGCTCCTCTCGGCGTGCGTCTCGGAGGATCCGGTCGGGCGGCTGCGCCCGCTGCTCGGGAAGAACGCCGGAACGCGCGAGACCCATCGCGTCGAGATCGCGGCGAGCCTTCTCGCGCAGGGGGGGGCTGCCGAGACCGACCGCGTCCTCTTCGCGTCGAGCGTGCTCGCGAGCGGCGTGTCGTCGGCGCGCCGCGCGGGTCTCGAGGCCTTGCGCGGGATCCGGCAGGAACGCTGGGCGGTGCTGCTCCCGAGGGTCGCCGCGGCGCTCGAGGACCCCGACGAGTCCGTCCGGCTCGCCGCCGCCGCGCTGCTGCTCCCGGACCCTCGCGCGGCGGTGGTCTGCGCCGATGCGCTCCATGACGGGGACCCGTGGGCGGCCCGACACGTGGCCGCGATGCTCGCGCGCGCGGGCCTCGGGGAGCCGGACCCCCGCGCCCCCGTCGCGGAGCGCCGGAAGGCCTCCCTTGAGTTCCGGCGCAAGGCGCTCCGAGGGAAGGAGTAGCGTGGCCCCGACCCTCGCATCGCTCGCGGCCGACGTCCGGGATCTCCTCGCGAGCCCGCTCGTGATCGAGGGGCTCCTCGCGCTCGTCCTCTTCGTCGGCGCGATCCTCTCCTTCCGGCGGCTGCGCGCGGTCGCGGAGGAGCTGGAGCGGCGCAAGTCGCTCGGCGACTACGTCCGCGGCCTCGACGAGTTCCTTCGAGGCGACTACCGCCAGGCGATATCGACGCTCGAGGCGGTGCTCGCGGGCGATCCGGAGAACGTCGAGGCGAGGATCGCGCTCGGGGACTGCTACCGCGAGGTGGGCGACGCGGCCGAGGCGAAGAAGCATCACCACCACGTGCACAAGGTCTTCGGCCACGACCTCGCCCGCAATTTCGTGTCGCTCGGCCTCGACGAGCTCCAGCTCAAGAACCACGAGCGCGCCGTGGAGGCGTTCGAAGGGGCCCTCCGGCTGTCCCCCCGCGACCCGGACGCGCTTGCCGGGCTGGCGCGGGCCTACGCCGAGGCGGGCGACGCCGGCGAGGCCGCCGCGTGCCTGCGTCGGCTGCATCCGGGCGGCCCGTCGAAGGACCTCGGCGCGAAGGAGCGGCGCGAGGCCGCGAAGAGGTTCGCGGAGGCGGGGCAGGCCGCGATGGACGGCGGCGACGCGGAGGACGCGGTGCGCTTCTTCACCGAGGCGCTCGCCTTCGAGCCGCGGAGCGTCCGCGCGCGAACGGGCCTCGTCCGCGCCGCGCACGGCCTCGGCGACCCCGGGCGCGCGCGCCGGCTCGTCGAGGAGCATGTCGCGGAGCTGAAGCGCCTCGGCGCGAGCGACGACGTCCTCTTCGAGCCGGCCGCGCCGCGCCGGGCGGAGGCGCACATCGCCGGAGCCGCGACGCCGTCCGGCGACGGGGCGACGGAGGTTCCCCCGGCCCCCCCCGCGCACCTCCTCCCCGCGCGCGTCGAGGAGATCGGCGCGGTGGTCACGCAGGTGGAAGGGAAGACGGCGCGCTACGCGTGCGTCCAGTGCGGCGCGCTCCATCTCGACTACGCCGAGCGGTGTGCCGCGTGCGGGGCGGTGGGGCGGGTCGAGGCGCTGCCCGAGGTGGCGTCGCTCTACCTGATGCCGATGGCCAACTTCCACGAGGCGGTGGACGAGGTCGAGGAGAGCGCGGCGTTCGTGCAGGCGCTCGCGCGCAAGGCCGCCGGCGGCGACGAGGCGGCCGCGAGGCGGCTCCTCGCGCGCGGCGCGCCGGCGCTCTACGACGTCTTCGCCGCGCTGCCCGGCATCGCGGAGCGCCGCTCGCTCGGGGCGCGCCTCGCGGAGCTGGGCCCGCAGGCGGCGCTCGAGGTGCGCCAGTGCCACGCGGCGCGCGGCGGCGGCGTCGGCGCGACGGCCAGGCCGCACGACGAGTTCACGGCCGCCTTCTACCTGGCGCTCCCCGCGAGCGACGCGGAGGTGTTCCTCCGGACGCTCGGGGAGGCGCACGACAGCGCGGTCGCCGGCGTGCTCGCCGATCCGCGCGTGCCGGAGGCGGTGCGCGACGCCGCGGAGGCGAGGCTCAGGGGGCGAGGGGGCGCGCTCGTGCCTCTCGTCGAGGCGGTCGCGTCGTCCGGCGACGGCGCGGCCCGCGCGGCGGCGATCGTGCGCGACCTCGGCCCGGAGGCCGTGGACGCGATCGAGCGCCGCTTCCTCACGGGGTCGCTCCTCACGCGGATCCTCGGCGGGCAGCGCGGCTCACGGCGGCGCGCGGTGGCGGACATCCTCGCGGGCACGCATCTCGACGCGGCCGCGCAGGTCCTCGCGCGGGCCGCGGCGCGGGAGAAGGATCCGGCGCTCCGGGCGCACTACCTCGCGGCGAAGGAACGGGCGGAGGCGAAGCGGTGAGCCCCGAGCGCTCGCGGTTCGACCGTTTCCTCGACCGGGTGCCGGTCCTCGGCCGCTTCCGCCGCGTCCGCGGCTGGTTCCGTCGCAACCGCATCTGGTTCTACCTCGCCATCGCGGTCGCGGTGCTCTTCGTCGTGCGGCCGGTCCTGTCGATCGTCGCGTCGATCCTGAGCCCGCTCGCGCCCCTGATCACGAGGCTCCTCGACAACCCCGTCGGGCGATTCGTCCTCTACAACGCGATCGGGCTGCTCCTGCTCTGGTGGATCTGGCGGAAGGTGCGCGCGGGCGTCGTCCGCGCGATCGGGCTCCGCGCGATGCGGTCGTTCCTCGACGGCCTCACCCTCATGATCCACGGCCGCTGGGACGCGGCGATCGCGGAGTTCGAGAGAGTCGTGCGCTGGGACCGGTGGGTGCGCCTCGAGGACGCGGTCCCCGAGCACAGGGACCTCGGCCCCGACGCGCGCCTGAAGATCGCCGCCTGCCACCTGCGCCGGCACCGCCCGAACGAGGCGAAGGCGTGGCTCCTGCGCGTGCGCGAGCAGGAGATCCTCTCCGAGCACGTCCGGCGGAACCACGCGGAGCTGCGCGCGCTCGCGTACGACCTGAACGACGAGCTCGAGCGGGAGACGGTGCTCCGGGAGCTCGAGCGAACCCATGCGCGCGACAAGGGCAACCGCCGGATCCTCCTCGCGCTGCGCGAGCAGTCGGAGGCGCTCGGCGACCTCGAGCGGGCGCGGGCGATGGGGCGGCGCCTCGTCGCGCTTTCGGACGGCCGCGAGAAGGAGGAGGCGCAGAGCGAGCTCGCGCTCCTCGAGTTCCGCCTCGCGCGGAAGGCGCTCGACGACGGCGACACGCGGGAGCTGCGGCGCGCGCTCAAGGCGACGTCGGGCGACCCGCGCTCGGCGCTCCTGCTCGGCGACCTCGCGCTCGAGGCGGGCGACGTCCCCGGCGCGCTCAAGGCGTGGAGCCGCTCCGCGAGCCTCCCCGTCTTCGACCGCCTCGGGAGGCTCCTCGACGAGGGGAAGCTCGAGGGCGACCGCGAGAAGGAGCTCCTCCTGCGCAGCTTCCCCTACGCGGGCACGCTGATCGTCCTCGCGGAGCACTACCGGAAGCGCGGCGAGTACCGGAAGGCGCGCGCGGCGCTCGACAAGGTCCTCGCCTCCGCGGGGGAGAACCTGACCGTCCTCCGCCTCTACGCGAGCTGCCTCGAGGCGGAGGGCGACGCGCAGGCCGCCGCGGACCTCTACCGCCGGGCGCTCTCCTCCGCCCTGTAGCCGGCCCCCGGAGCCCCCCCGGTTCCGATCGAGTGGCCGCCATCGGTTAGGTTTCGTAGGTGGAGCGCAAGCGGCGGTGGCGGCCCCTGGAGAGGCTTCTCCGTGTCCTCGCGTTCCTCGTGCTCGCCGTCGTCCTCCTTCTCGTCGGCGCCTACGTCCTCCGCGGGCCGCTCTTCGGACGGCTCCTCGCGGAGCGGATCGAGCGGGAGCTCGGGGCCGCGCTCGGCGGGCGCTTCTCGGTCGTCCGCGTGGAGGGGAGCTACCTCTTCGACCTCGCGGTGGTCGGGCTGCGCACCGAGGAGGCGCCCCCGGGGCCGCTGCGGCGGCTCGACTGCGGCCGCGCGGTCGTCAAGTACGACCTGGAACGGCTCCTCGACGGGGACCTCGGGGCGATCTCGTTCGTGCTCGCGAGCAACGCCGTCGTCGAGGTCGACCTGACGCGTTCCGGGGGGGCTCCGGGGGCCGAGGGCCCGGAGCTGCCGAGGCGGCTCCCGGTCCTCGAGATCTACGG
>WYBS01000052.1 GCA_011525755.1 Planctomycetaceae bacterium | reverse complement strand
GGGTCTGTCTGGAAAGTCGGCCGTAAGGACCGAGGCTGAGCGAGCCGCCGCCAGACGAGGAAGGCCGACGAGCCGTATTGACGGAGAAATACGGTGAGGAGGCCTGACGAAGTATGGCGGCGGCGCAACCGGCCGAATCCAGGACGACTTTTCGGACAGACCCTACCGGCGCGCGTAGGTGCCGCCGCTCTCCTCCGCGAGCCGACGCAGCAGCTTCGAGTCGCGGCCGATCGCCACCGCGTGGATCGCGATCCGGCGCGTCTGGTTCAGGCGGCGGACCGCCTGCAGGACCATGCCGGTCTCCTGGTACCGTCCCGCGGTCGGATCGCCGTCCGAGAGGAGGAAGATCGTGTCGACGTCCTCGACCAGCAGCGCCGCCTCGAGCGCATCGTAGAGGTTCGTCTTCCCCTCGGGCTTCTGCTTCGCGAAGAACCTCTTGAGTTCGGCCCGGTTCGCGGCCGAGAGCGGCGCGAGCGACTTCCTCCAGAGCTCGACCTCGCTGCCGAAGGCCACGACGTTCGCCCGCGCCTTGTCGGGCAGGCGGTCCAGCGCGATCTCGAGCTGCTGCGCCGCGACCTCCAGTCGCGTGCGCTTCGCCCCGCCCCCGCCTTGCACGACCTCCATCGACTCCGACCGGTCGAGGACGAAAGAGACCCGCTCCGTGCGGACCGGCAGCCCGTAGAAGCGCGCCACGGTGCCCCCCTCGTCGGGCTTGCGCGCCGGGGGCGTCTCGGGGACCGTGAACGTCGCGCCGTGGTCCCTCCACCACGCGCGCCACGCCTCGGCGGAGTCGAGCAGGTCCTGTCCCGTGAGCCGGAAGAGCGCCCCGGCGATCGCCGTGCGCACCCGCGCGGACTCCTCGCGGAGGAGCCGGTCGATCAGCGCCGGCACGGCCTCGCGCACGCACATGCCGCGGAGCGCGTCGACGGCCGCGAGCCGCACCTGCCACGCCTCGTGGCCGAGGTTCTCCACGATCGCGGGCAGGAGCGAGGCATCGCGCGCGGTCGCGGCGACGTCGAGCGCGAGGATCCGGTCCTCGTGGCTTCGCGACGAGAGGGACGCGCGGAAGAACCTGACCACCGCCGGATCGCCCGCGCCCACCCGCGCGAGAAGCGCGACAAGTTCGCCGCGGGCCGGGAAGTCGTCTCGGTCCGCGAGCTTGAGCAGCTCGCCCGGCGGGACGCCCTCCTGCGCCGCCAGCGCGCGCACGATGCGCGTGGCGGCGTCGCCGTCCTTCTCCTTCGCGGCCGCATTGAGAAGCGCGGGCACGACCGCGGGGTCGCGCATCGGGCCGAGCAGGTCGGCGCAGAGGAGCCTCACGCGGAGGCTCGGGTCCCGCAGCGCATCCGCAATCGCCCGCGCGACGTCCGCATCGCGCGCGAGCCGGAGCGTGGCGAGGATCTCGCTCCAGACCTCGTTGTTCCCGCGCTCCGCCCACGGCAGCAGCGCGCGGACGGCCGCCTTGTCCGGCTCGCGGCCGAGGACGCGGATCGCCGCGTGCGCGAGGCTCAAGTCCATCTTGCTCCTCCGCGCGAGGACCTCGGCCGCCACGGCCCGGGCCTTGGGCTCGCGCAGCCGCCAGAGCCTGTCGAGCGCCTGGGACCGCGTCAGGTCGTCGTCCGTGTCGAGCGCCAGGCGGACGAGGTTCGCGTCCGGCCCCGCCGGGTCGCCGTCGCTTCCCTGGAGGATCTGGAGCTTGAGCATCGCGCTCGCTTGCGCCTTGAACGCGGCGACGAGCGACGCGCGCGACTGCGAGGTGCCGAGATACGCGAGGTGGCGCGCCGCGTCCTCGACGAGGTCCTTCTCCTTGTCGTCCTTCGTCTCCTTGAGGATCGCCTCGTACACCCTCGCGCGGGCAGGGGCGCCCATCGTGTGGAGCGCCGCGACCGCCGCGCGCCGCACGTCGAGATCCGGATGCGCGCGCGCGATCCTCGCGACCTCGGCCGCCTGCCCGACGTACTCGACGTGGCCCATCCAGCGCACCGCCGTGGCGCGCGACGCCGGCGTCGCCCCCTTCTCCGCGACCCCGAGGAGCAGCCGGAACGACTCGGGCGTCCCGTAGCGCGCGGCGGCGGAAAGGTCGCGCTTCTCGTCGAACCTCGCAGCGAGCTCCGCGAAGGGCTCCGCGGGCGCCTCCCGCAGGCGGAGGATCGAAGGGGGCTCCGGGGGCACGACGAAGCGGCGCGGCGCGGGCGCCTTCGGCTGCCGCCGGAAGGTGACGCGCGCCCCGAGCGGATCGGCCATCTCCGCCGCGTACCCGCCACGCCCGAGATCGAAGGCCTCCCCGAAGCGGAGCATCTCGTAAGAGCCCTTTGCGCTGCGCAGCTCCCCGTTCCCGTCGAGGTCGAGATACACGCGGTCGTGCTCCTTGTCGTCGAAGCGGAGGTCGCCGTTCCCGTCCACGAGCGCGACCGGCCGGATCCGCGAGCCGATCTCGATCCACCCCCGCCGGTGGACGCGCGTGATGACGCCGAGGCGGTCGTGGCCTTCCGCCGCGCGCTGGAACAGGAAGGTCGCCGGGCAGGGCTCCGCCTCGCCGGCAAGCGGGATCCGCACCGTGTCGGTCGTGCGGAACACGTCCTGATACGGCGCCCACGGCACCGGCGTCTCCTCGGCAAGGTCGCCGTCGAGGTCGGTGTCGACCCACAGCCCGCGCATGGCGCCACCCGCCTCGTGCGCGACCGCCACGCGGATGCCGTCGCCGAGCACGAGCGCGCCGAAGCGGCCGTCCGCGACGTCGGAGGGCGCCTTCACGCCGTCCGGCGCCGCGGGGCCGAGCGGGTAGTAGCGGTAGAGGACCCACCCGAGGAAGTCGGGCTCCCAGTCGAGCGACGCGGCCAGCTCCTCGGCCCGGACGCACAAGGCCGGCAGCAGGAGAACCACTGCGATGCGCACGATCCGCGTAAGCCTACCAAGCGCCCGACCGCCCCCGCGCCCCCTCCCGATCCTGCTACACTTGCGTCATGCGCAGGGTGGCGATCCTCGGCCTCCTGCTCTCGTGGGCGCAGGCGGGGCCCGCCGAGGAGCAGGCGCCCCTGTGCCGCTGCGTCCTGCCGAGCACGCCCGCGGGCCTGAAGGCGCTCGAGGACACCGGGCTTTCGGAGCTCGACAAGCGGCTCACGGCGGAGCGGAACTTCCTCGTGCGGCTCTTCGGCGTGGAGCCGCTCGTCGTGATCCTCGACGGCGCGTCGCCGCGGCCGGCGCTCGCGGCGCCCGGCACGGTCGGGCTGCGCGTCGACTGGGTGACGCGCCTCTGGCAGTCCGACGACAACCGCGCGGCAACCGTCGCCTACGCGCTCGCGCACCAGTGGGCGCACGCGCTGCAGGACAAACGCGGCCTGAAGCTCCCGGGGATCCCGCGCGAGCTGCACGCGGACCTCCTCGCCGGCTGGTACCTCGGCAAGCGCAATTTCGCGACCCTCGGCAGCGGGCCCGACCTCGACCGGGCCTTCGCCGCGTCGCTCTTCGCCGGGAGCGTCGAGTTCGTGAACGAGCGGTTCGAGCACGGGCGGCCCGCCGACCGCGCCGACGCGGTCGTCACGGGATTCACCCTCTTCCGCAAGGACAAGCTAGGCCTCGACAAGGTGTACGAGGAGGGGCTGAAGCTCTACCCGCCGCCGGAGATCGGCAACGCGGACGACATCCCGCCGCCGGAAGGGCCGTACGGGACGATCAAGGTCGAGTGCACGCACAAGGCGCCGTGCCGGCACAAGGCGCCCTGCACGCACCCGAAGCCTTGCGAGCACAAGGTCCCCTGCAAGCACGAGGCCCCCTGCACGCACGAGATCCCCTGCACGCACCGCGTCCAGTGCCAGCACAAGGTCGAGTGCGTCCACAAGGTGAAGTGCAGGCACAGGATCGCTTGCATCCACACGACGCCGTGCGTCCACAGGATGCACCACTGCGACTACCTCCACGACTTCGACGTCGACGTGACCGGCCAGCGCGTCCGCTGCACGCACAGGATCCCGTGCACGCACTTCCTGCACAGCTGCGACTACCTGCACGCCTACGATCTCGAGCACGAGTACGACTTCGCGCACGAGTTCGACCGGCAGCATCCGTACGACCTCGCCCACGAGTTCGACCTGAAGCACAAGTTCGACCGGCCGCACGAGCACGACCTCGCCCACGACTGGGACCCGGCGCACGAGTGGGATCCGGCCCACGAGTGGGACCCGGCGCACGTCTACGACGTGAAGTACGTCCCCGCGAAGGGATCCGAGGGGGCTCCGGGGGCCGGCAAGTAGGACGCGCCGATGCGGGGCGCGATCCTCGTCTCCCTTGTCGTCGCCCTCGCCGCGGCCGGGGCCTACCTCGCGCTGAAGCCGCAGCCGTCCGCGCGCACCGCGGCGCGCTCCGGCGTCGCGGAGGCGCCGCCCCTCCCGGAAGAGCCCCCGGCGCCCGGGCCCGCGACGGCGACGGCGGCCCGCACGCGGATCGCGGGCAAGGTGACGGGCGAGGCGCCCCTCGCGGACGTGCGCGTGGAGGCGACATGGGAAGGAGGGGGGGCTTCGGGGGCCACGAACACGAAGGGCGAGTACGGGATCGAGATCGCCCCGACGCCCGAGAAGGCGCGCGAGGCGCGGCTCGTCGCGGAGGCGGAGGACGGCCGCGTCGGGTACGGGCGAGGCTGGATCGACCCGGCGAAGGAGGAGACCCGCGCGTCGGACATCGCGCTCGGCCCCGCCGCGGGAGTGCTCATCGTCACCGAGCCGCGCGCCGACGCCGCGCTCCAGCTCTCGATCCTCCGGGACGCGGGCGGCCACCCCTTCCCCGTGCCCCTTCCCCTCCTCCACGCCGGGAACGGCGAGGTCCGCGCGAGGCTCGCGCACGGCCGGTACGATCTCGTCACGCACGTCCCGGGCTTCGGCAGGACGAAGCTCGCGTTCGAGGTCGATGCGGGCACGCGCGAGGTGCGCGTGCCGCTCGCGGCGGAGCGGCAGCTCAAGGTGCTCGTCCGGAGCAAAGCGGACGGCACGTGGATCCTTGGCGCGCGGCTCCGGCTCTTCGAGAGCTGGCAGGAGTACGGGACGCCCGTGGCGTTCACGGACGCCATGGGCACGGCACTCCTCCGCGGGCTCAATCGCGCGGACAAGCTGATGCTCGAGGTGGTGGGGCCCGGGGAGGCGCCGCAGGGCGACGAGCGCGGCCCGTCGGCGCGCAAGCGCCACCCGGTGCCCGCGGACGTGGACGAGATGCTCCTTGAGATCGACCCGCCGCGCGCGATCTCGTGGCTCGTCGAGCCGGGCGACATCCCGCCGCCGCCGGACGGGACGGTGATCCCCCTGCGCGCGCAGCCGGGCACCGTCGTGACGCCGCCCGCGCAGGGCGTGATGCGCGGCGGCCGGCTCATGACCGAGGGGTGGCCGCCCATGGCCGCGCACGCGGACGCGCTCGGCCCCGAGGGCACGGTCGCGCGGCTCTTCTGCGGGACGGACACGGACGAGGGGACGCCGACGAGGTTCATGCGCGCGTGCAGCATCACCGTCGTCGTCCGGCGGGCGGACGGGACGCCGGCGCCGGGGATCGCGGTGGGCATCTTCAACCAGGGCAACAACCTGATGGCACAGGCCGCGACGGACGGCGACGGCGTGGCGAAGCTCGACATGCTCGACGGCCAGCTCGCGGAGCTCTACGTGATCGGCCAGTCGGCGTACGAGCGCAGGGAAGAGATCGGGACCGTCGACCTCCGCAAGGGCGACCTCCGGATCGAGCACACGCTCATGGGCCGCCGGCGGTTCGAGATCTCTGTCCTCGCGGACGGGAAGCCCTCGCTCCCCGAGGGGCGGCAGGTCGGGATCGGCAGCTCGATGGAGGAGGTCGCGTACGACGAGGAGCAGGGGCTCGTGACGGGCCTCGTCGCGGTTCGCGACGGCACGCCCAAGGTCCCCGCGTGGTGCGGCGCGCCCGGCTACCTCCGCGAGACGGCCTCGATCGACGTTCCCGGGGGCGACGAGCCGATCCGCCACACGTTCCAGCTGCGACGCGGCGGCGAGCTGCGCGTGCGCGAGATCGGGAAGCCGCCCGACCGCTTCGACTTGATCCTCGAGAGGCAGGAGGCCGAGGGCTGGCAGACCCGGGACGCGAGGAACATGTTCCCGAGGATCGCGCGCAAGCCCGCCGACGACGGATGGACCTTCACCGGCCTCGAGCCGGGCACGTACCGCATGCGCGGCGACTGCGTGGTCTTCGGGCCGGTGACGCTCGCCGCGGACGGCGGGCCGGAGCTCGTCCTCGACTACACGAGGATCGCTGCGATCGCCGGGCGCGTCGAGGTGCCGGAGGGCGTCCCGCCCTTCGAGGCGACCCTTCTCCTGGAAGTCGACGGCATCGACCCGGACACGCTGAACCCGACGTGGGGCCAGCCGCGACGGGCCGGCAAGGACGGGACGTTCCGCATCCTCGTCCCGGGCGACCGGAAGGCGCGGCTAACTGTCCGGCACAGCAGGCTCGCCCCCGACCCGAAGCGGGGCAGCATCGAGACCGTGACCGGTGCGGAGGGCGTCGTCCTCGCGCTCGTGCCGGGGCCGAGCCTCCGGTTCCGGATCCCGCAGTTCTTCGAGAAGTACCGGGAGCGGTTCGAGAAGTACCCGAGGTGGCAGCGGCCTCACGCGGCGGTGAGGCTCTTCCGGGGCGAGCCCCTCGGGAGGCCGGAGTTCACGGTCACGGCGCAGGCGGAGGACCGCGAGTGGAAGGGAGGCGGGTTCGCGCCCGGCACGTACACGCTGTGGATCGACGTGCCCGAGTCGGTCCCGGTGGTCCGGCGCGGCGTGAAGCTCGACGGGGACGCGGACCTCGGCGACCTCCCGATGGAGCCGGGCTCGACGCTCCGGATCCGGGTGCTCGTGAGGGAGCCGTTCGCCGCACCGCGGGTCCACGTGTGGGCGAACCGGCTGGGCGAGCCGCGCTACTACCGCGGCGTCAACTCGAACGGCGAGGACGTCGTCCTCGTCCCGGGCCTCGCGGCAGGCCGGTACCGTGTGACCGGCGGCGTCACGATGGCGTCGAGCCCCGGCCGGATGCTCAACGAGGAGATCGAGGTCGACGGCACGACCGACGTCGAGCGGACGCTCGACCTACGGTAATGCCTTGTATTCTTGAGCCCACAAAGATTACAGGGCAAGCGACGCGGCCCCCGGAGCGGCGAAGGGCACCGGAAGGCGGCCCCCTCGGTCGAGCTGCTCCCGTGGGCCCAGGTCGCCGCGGGAGCCATCGACCTCCCGCTATGACCCTCCCTCCCCCCGCGCCCCCTTCCCTCCCTCACGGGGACGCGGGATACCGGCGCTACCGCCAGTAGTCGGGGCTGTCCTCGGGGCGGCGCTTGTCCTTCGGGTTCTTCTCCCTGATCCGCTTCTCGAAGAGCTCCTTCGCGGCCTCCTCGCGCGCCTTCTGGTCCTCCATCAGGTCCTCGAGGCCCTTGCTCGGCTTCTCCTTCATCGCCTCCGCCCACGCGTCCGAGACGAACCGCTCGAGGCGCAGCTGCTTCCTGCGCGTGTCGATCTCGAGGCTCAGCTCGTGGCCGGGCTCGAGCTCGAGCGCCTCCATGGCCTCCGGCGGGAGCTTCAGCTCTCCCGCGCCCCCCAGCTTCAGCTTGAGCTTCTTGCTCGACATGCCCCGAGATTACCGCCCCTTCACGAGCGCATCCACAACGGACGGGTCGGCGAGCGTCGTCGTGTCGCCGAGATCCTCGGTGTGGCCCTCCGCCACCTTCCGGAGGATCCGGCGCATGATCTTGCCGCTGCGCGTCTTCGGCAGGCCGGGGGTGATCTGCACCCGCTCGGGCGCCGCGATCGGGCCGATCGTGTCCTTCACCTGCTTCACGAGCTCCCTCTCGAGCTCCGGCGACTTCTCGAACCCGTCGTTCAGGATCACGAAGGCGTAGATCGCGTTGCCCTTGATGTCGTGCGGCACGCCGACCACCGCCGCCTCCGCGACCGCCTTGTGCGCGACGAGCGCGCTCTCGATCTCCGCGGTGCCGAGGTTGTGCCCCGAGACGATCACGACGTCGTCCACGCGGCCCGTGATCCAGTAGTAGCCGTCCTCGTCGCGCCTGCAGCCGTCGCCGGTGAAGTACTTGCCGGGGAAGCGCCTGAAGTAGGTCTTCCGGAACCGCTCGTGGTCGCCGTAGACCGTGCGCATCATGCCGGGCCACGGCCGCGAGATGCAGAGGTTGCCCGAGACGCCGTTGCCCGTGAGCTCGTTCCCCTGGTCGTCGACGAGGCACGGCACGACGCCCGGCAGCGGGAAGGTCGCCGAGCCGGGCTTCAGGGTCGTCGCGCCCGGGAGAGGCGAGATGAGGATGCCGCCGGTCTCCGTCTGCCACCAGGTGTCGACGATCGGGCAGCGGCCGTCGCCGACCTCCTCGAAGTACCAGCGCCACGCCTCGGGGTTGATCGGCTCGCCGACGGTGCCGAGCAGCCGCAGCGACTTCCGCGAACGCTTCTTCACCGGCGCGCTGCCGTGCTGCGCGATCGCGCGGATCGCCGTCGGCGCGGTGTAGAAGATCGTGACCTTGTGCTTGTCGACGACGTCCCAGAAGCGGCCCCAGTCGGGATGGTTCGGGACGCCCTCGTACATGACCGTCGTCGCGCCGTTGCAGAGCGGGCCGTAGACGATGTAGCTGTGCCCCGTGACCCAGCCGATGTCCGCGGTGCACCAGTAGACGTCCTCGGGCCGCCAGTCGAAGACGATCTCGTGCGTGTAGCTCGCGTAGACGAGATATCCGCCGGTCGTGTGGAGCACGCCCTTCGGCTTCCCGGTCGAGCCCGACGTGTAGAGGACGAAGAGCGGGTCCTCGGCGCCCATCTCCTCGGCGGGGCACGTGGTCGCCGCGCTCGCGAGCAGCGGCTCGACCCACTGGTCGCGCCCCTCCTTCATCTTCACGGCGGCGCCCGTGCGTTTGACGACGAGCACGCGCCTGATCGACGGCGTGCCCTCGAGCGCGCGGTCGGAGATCTCCTTCAGCGGGACCCCCTTGCCCCCTCGGACCCCCTCATCCGCCGTCACGAGCAGCGTGCACTGCGAGTCGTTGATGCGCCCCTTGAGCGAGTCGGCGGAGAACCCGGCGAAGACGATCGAGTGGACGGCGCCGATGCGCGTGCACGCGAGCATCGCGGCCGCGAGCGACGGGATCATCGGCAGGTAGAGGCAGACGCGGTCGCCGCGTTTGACGCCACTGTCCTTGAGCACGTTCGCCCAGCGGCAGGTGAGCTCGAGGAGCTGCCGGTAGGTGAGCGACTCGCTCTTCGCGGGGTCGTCGCCCTCCCAGATGATCGCGGTCCTGTCGCCGAGGCCCGCGGCGACGTGCCGGTCGAGGCAGTTCTCGGAGACGTTCAAGGTGCCGCCCTCGAACCAGCGGATCTTGGGCTCGGTGAAGTTCCAGTCGGAGACCTTCGTCCACTTCTTCCGCCAG
>WYBS01000051.1 GCA_011525755.1 Planctomycetaceae bacterium | reverse complement strand
CCTGACCCTTGAACCGGATCGTCGGCTCGACGAGGAAGGGCGCGCCCCGCTCGCGCAGGCGCTTCTCCATCGCGGGGAACTCCTCCCACGAGAGGACGACGCCGAAGTGGCGGACCGGAATCGCCTCGCCGTCCACGTCGTTGGTCGGGTCGGCGGCGCCTTGGGGGCTCAGGTGGGCGACGACCTGGTGGCCGAAGAAGTCGAAATCGACCCAGCTCTCGCTGCTCCGGCCCTCCGGGCAGCCGAGGAGGCCGCCGTAGAAGGCCCGCGCCTCCGCGAGGTCGCGCACCGGGAAGGCGAGGTGGAAGGGCCGAAGCGTCATGGCGCGGATGCTACCTCCACGTCGCATGCCGCCGCCTATAATCCGGTCATGAGCCCCGCCCGGTACCGCGCCGCACTCGCGGTCGCGCTCGTGACCGCGCTCGTCGCGCTGCTGCTCCGGTACGAGAGCGCGCGCCACGAGGCGACGGGAAGGGCCTCGAGCTGCCACATCGGCGAGTCGGGCAGGTTCGACTGCGACGCCGTCCAGACCTCGGAGTACGCGAAGTTCATGGGCATCTCGCTCGCCACTTGGGGGGCCATGGGGGCCGGGACGCTCTTCCTCTGGCTCCTCGCGTCGCGCCGCGAGCCCTCGCTCCTCGTCGCTGCGGGAGCAGCCGCGGCGGTCGCCGTCTGCGTCGTCGTCTACACGGCGGTCGTCTCCTGGGGCGTGCTCGGGAAGATCTGCCTCTACTGCTCCGCCATGCAGGCGGGGTTCCTCGCGTTCGCGGCGCTCGTCGTGCCGCCCGCGTGGCGGGCGCGCGCGTCCCTCCCCCGGCGCCCCCTCCTTCTGGGCGGGACCATCGCGGGCATCCTCCTCGCGCTCGCGCTCTCCGGCGAGGCCTACGCCACGGAGCGGGCCCGCCTCGAGCGCATGTTCCTGACCGCCGGCGGCAAGGGGCTCAGGCTCGACATCTCCGACACGCTCGTGCTCGGCGACCCGACGACGCGCATCTCCGTCGTGCTCTTCTTCGACTTCGGCTGCCCCGCGTGCCGCGCCTTCGAGAAGGAGGCGGCGGAGCTCGTGAAGAAGTACCCGGACTGCGTCCACTTCCGGCTGAAGCACTATCCGCTCGACAAGGAGTGCAACCAGCAGCTCACGGAGGTGCTGCACGTGTCGGCGTGCCGCGCGGCGGCCGCGGGGCAGGCGGCGCAGGGGCTCGGCCTCGATGCGCAGGCGGTGCCGCTGATCTTTCACCACCAGGAGGACGGGTTCGGGCCGCTCGTGCTGAAGAGAATCGGCGAGGAGCTCGGCGTGCCGGCCGCGAAGTGGGCCGAGGCGCTCGCGTCGCCGAAGACGAGGGCGCTCGTGGACCGGGACATCGCCGAGGGCAACGCGCTCGGCCTGAGGCAGGTGCCGGTCGCGTACGTGAACGGCCGGCCGGTCGACACCGCGCGCATCGTGCAGACCATCCGGAAACTCTGCGGCCGATGAATCGCCGGGACGACGCGCTCTTCGCCGGCGCCGCGGTCGGCTGCTTCCTTCTGGCGGCGTTCCAGGTCTGGTACCTGGCGCTGCCGGTCGACCGCGCGGCGGTCTTCGACTACTGCCGGTGGACGGAACACCTCGACTGCTTCGAGTCGCTGCAGCGCGAGGGCGGCGCGCTCCTGCCCGTGCTCGCGGCGCTCGCCGGCGTGCTCCTCTTCGAGGCCGCGCTCTCGGTGCTCGCGTTCGCCGCGGAGCCGCCGCGGCGCGAGGCGTGGGCCGGCCTCGCGCGGCTCGCGTCGTTCCCGGCGTCCGGCCTCGCGGTCTACGTGCTCCTGAGCCACAGCCTCGACCTCGGGAAGACGAGCCCGAGCGCGGTGCTGATCGCGCTGCTCTCGGTCGGGCAGAACGTGCTCGTCGTGATCAAGGCGAGGCTCGGCGTGCGGATCGCCGACGGCGGCGCGGTGCCGTTCGCGCTCGCGGGGGCGGCGGCGCTCTTCGGCTTCTTCGTCGGGGGGGCTGCGGGGGACGCGCGCGAGTCGGCCGCGAACGAGGTGGTCGCGCAGATGGCGCCGCCCGCGGTCGTGCTGCCGGACTTCGGGCAGGAGATCCCGCGCGAGGGCGCGGCGGCGCTCGGCCACGCGCGCGCCGAGATCGAGGTGCTCCTCTTCCTCGATCCGGAGCAGGAGGAATCGCGCAACGTGCTCAGGGACGCGCTCGAGGCGAAGGCCGCGGACGTGATCCTTCACGTCTACCTGAAGGGCCGGGCGCTGCCTTCGGACGCGTTGCCGCTGCTCGAGGCGGCGGCGCGGGGCGACCCCCTGCCGGCGCCGGAGCCGAGCGTGCACCCGGCGCGCGCCGCGGCCGCGGCGAGGATCACGGAGTACCCGACGGCGATCTGGAAGGGCGGCCGGCAGGTGGGCGGCGTGTCCTTGGCGCAGGTCCTCAACGCCGCCCGCGCGCGGGCGCGGTAGTAGCGCACACGGCGCCAGGCACCCGTCGCATAGCGACTTGCGGAATTCCCCCTGCCATCGGGCCCCACGCGGTACCGGGGGTAGGAACCCGCCCGCACGGGGCGGGCGGGTCGCGGCCTGGTCCCACGGGTCTAGCGCGCGGGGCCTGCCTTCGCTGCCCCTTTGATACGCAGCCGGCGCGTCCCGATCAAGGGGGCGCTGTTGTTTCGCCGCCCCGTCCGTTCAGAATGGGGGCATGCGGTGGCTCGGCGTGGCCGTCGGCGTGGCGTTGCTCACGCTCGCGGCGCTCCTGCTGTCCCGGGACCACGCGCGAGTGGTGCGAACCGACCCGGCGGCCGGAAATGGAGCCGCGTTGCCCGACGGCCCGGAAGCGACCGCGGACCCGGGCGCCGGATCGGGTGCCTCCCCCATCGCGCCGACCGCGCCGGCGAAGCCGGAGACCTTCCTGGTCGAGGTCGTGAGCGCGCCCGCCGGCCACCCGGTCGCGGGCGCGCGCGTCGAGGTGTGGGAGAACGAACGCGTGGCCGCGTCGGCAATCACCGACGGGTCCGGGCTCGCGTCGCTCATGGCGCGCCGGGCCGGGGGCACGCT
>WYBS01000007.1 GCA_011525755.1 Planctomycetaceae bacterium | reverse complement strand
GGCGCGTGGTGCCCGACCTGCGCGCGCGGGTCGTGGCGTTCCGCGACGAGGGCGACGCGTTCGTGACGATCGGGTCGCCGCTGACGCACGATCCGCGGCTGCTCGAGGACTTCCTCGCGTGCGTGCCGGCGTGGGGGGGCGGCGACACGGAGGAGGCCGTGCTCGCGGGGCTGCGCGACGCGATCGGGCGGACGCCGTGGCGCGCGGAGACGCAGCGGGTCATCGTGCTCTTCGGCGACGCAGGGCCGCACGACCGCGAGATGCCGCTCGTCGAGGCGGTGTGCAGGGAGTTCAAGGGCGTCGTGCATGCGGCGGACGTCGGGAGCTACGGGGAGGGGGGCGCGGGGGGAGGGGCCGCGCGCGTGCCGATCGACGCTTTCCTGAGGATCGCGGGGTGGGGGCGCGGCGCCGCCGTCGCGCTGACCGACGAGACGGCGCTCCTGCGAAGCCTCCTCGTGCTGACGCTCGGCCCGGACTACCGCGCCGCGGTCGAGACGCTCTTCGGGCTGTGACTTCCCGGTTGACGCGGGGGGGGGCCGTCCCGGTACGATCCGGCGCGCGGGAGGCGGAGCGATGGGCAAGATCAAGTTGCTTCTGGCGGTTGCTTGTGTTGCGGCCGCGTGCGGCGGCTCGGGCTCGTCGGGCGACGTGCCCGGCACCTCCACGGTCAGCGGGTACGTGTACGAGGGGAGCCCGGTCGTCGTCGTCGGGATCGCGGCCGATGCGCCCCCGGGCGACGTGGCGGTCGCGAACGCCGAGGTGCGCGCGGTCAACCTGCACGGGACGACGCTCGCGACCGTCACGAGCGGCGCGGACGGGAGCTTCCTCCTCGCCGGCCTCCCGCCCGGCTACGTGAAGCTCGAGGTCCGCAAGGACGCGTTGAGCGCGCTGCCCGACGCGACCGCGGAGGTGACGGGCATCGCCGGCGTCGAGATCCGGGCGAACGGTGCGTACGCCGTCACGCGCGACGACGCGATCGCGGCCGCGCTTGCCGTCGCGC
The DNA here is from genome assembly GCA_011525755.1 of Planctomycetaceae bacterium. Lineage (GTDB taxonomy): Bacteria > Planctomycetota > PLA2 > PLA2 > PLA2 > PLA2. Next base: position 35,770 of record WYBS01000007.1, on the reverse strand, counting down.
CGCAGGACACGCGCGTGGTCTCTTCGCTCCAGCCGTTCCCGGCCGGCACGCGGATCGAGCCGGCGGGAGGCGACCCGGGCTCGGACGATCCCGTCCCGACCGTCGGGCGCACGCTCCCCGCGGACGAGTGGTTCTTCCTCGTGGACCTCTTCCCGGGCGCCAGCTACGCGCACCCGCTCGAGTACGTCTTCGTCGATGCGGCGACGGGCGCGGTCGTGCACGAGACGAACGTGCAGTGGCCGCCGCTCGCGAACGGCCGCGGCTTCTGGGGCGGCGAGTGGTCCCTCGACGGCGCGGTCGGCGTCGACATCCTGAGCGTCGATCCCGCGACGCTACCTCCCGACCAGGCGACGTTCACCTCGCCGGAGGTCGTCCGCGATCCGCCGGTGAACCCGCCGGCCGCGCTCGTCGCCGGCGTGCGGCGCGACGGGCCGAGGGACATCCTGTCGGAGCTCGCGCTCCACAACACCGACCCGGCGAGCATCTTCGTGCTGCTGTGGAGGGCGGGCTTCGAGGACTACCGGATCCCGAGCCTCCTCGAGATGCTCGATCTCTTCGAGGGCGCGAACGTCCCGTCGGGCAACATCCGGATCGTGACCCCGCCCGACCGCAGGGTCGCGATGCAGGACTCGGAGTACACAGAGGACCTGAACGACCTCAACGCGATGATCCAGCAGCGGATGCAGCAGGGGCTCCACTCGACGCTCATCGTGTGGATCAACTCCCACGGGAGCGGCTCGTCGTTCGGCCGGTACCACGGCCCTGGGGACAACGACTACCAGTCCACCCAGGCGGCGGACCTCCAGCTCACCACGACGATGGCGTGCAAGGTGCGGGTCATCCTCGACTTCTGCTTCGCGCGCACGTTCGCGGAGCTCGCGGGGATCTTCGACGGGATGCCGCCCGCGGACCGTTTCGACTACGTGATCTACAGCGCTTGCGACAAGACGGAGTTCTGCTACTCGATCCCCTACGGGATCAGCTGGGCGACGCTCGGCTTCCTGGACGTGGGGGGCCGGTTCACGAACGAGTTCTCGGAGAACGCGACGATCGCGAACGGCGACGTCACGGGCTGCCTCAACCCGACGGGGACGGGGATCTCCGACAGCCTGTCGAGCCTCCTAGGGACGGTCGACTTCATCTCGAACAACGCCACCCAGCACCCGTCCGCGATCGTGCGCCGGGGCTGGCCCGCGCGCTGCATCCCGCCCGGCACCGCGGGCCTCGTGCTCGACCAGAACCTGACGGCGCAGCTCGTCGCGGGCACGTTCATCCCTCTCTCGGACATCCAGGGCGGGGTCGTCTCCGACCCCGACAACTGCGCCACGGTGCACCTGCACAGCTCGACGGGCATCACGATCGCGGGCGCCGGCGGCCCGTTCCCGGATCCGAGTCCGACCGGCTGCGGGTACGGCAGCATCGTGACGCGCTGAGGCGGCGCCAACGGGCGGAGGGTCCGGGTTCCTCCCGACCTCCCCGATGCCTGCTCCGAGGGGCACCCCTCGGCCCCGCCGCGACGGAGCGCGGGCTCCGATGCCGCATCCGGGCCATGCACGCCGGTGCCAGCCACGGACTCGCGCCCGAGGGATGGCGCAAGGGATGCGCGAACGTCAGTACCGGCTGGCGCGGGTGAAGGTGCTGGCCTTGTGGAGCCAGCGCTCCCCTCCGTCCGGCGCGATCTCGCGGACGCCGTTGCCGTCGGCGACGAGCGTGCTGCCGTCCGGGAGCCGCTCGGCGGTGTAGAGCATGGCGAGGCCGGTCCTCTCCCAGACGACCCGTCCCGAGGGATCGAACTCCGCGGCCCTCCCTTCCCTCGTGTCCGCGACGAGCGTGTTGCCGTTCTCGAGGCGCTGCGCCGTGGACGCGTGCGTGAAGCCTTCGAGCGACCAGACGGTGCGCCCCTCATGGTTCACCTCCACCACCGAGGCCGGCTGCATGAGGCAGACGAGGATGTTTCCGTTGTCGAGCATGCGCACGTCGATCGGCCGCCCGGCCGGGGTGCACTCCCATTTGATGCTCCCGTCCGGGGCGATCTCGACGACGCGGCTCTGCTCCGCGATCGCGACGAGCGTGTTCCCGTTCTCGAGCCGCTGGAATCCCTGCGGGTGCCCCGGCACCCTGAGCCGCGCGATCTCCATGCCTTCCGCGTCGTACTCGAGGATCACCTCTCCCGGGTGGAGCCCGACGAGCCGGTGCCCGTTCGGGAGCCCCTGGACCCCCCATGGTCCCGTGACCCCGCTGACCTCGAACCGGCGCACGCCTTCGCCATCGACCTCGATGACCCGGTTCTGCGAAAAGACCGAGATGAGCGTGCGGCCGAGGTGACGCGTGCCGATCGGGAGCGGGTGCCGGAGCGGCGCATCGGCCGGGCGGGCGTCGATCCACGTGCGCCAGGCGTCGATCGCGGCGCGGCGCGCCTCGGGCCGGCCGAACGGGTCGTAGCCGATGCCGCCTCCCGTGCATGCCGCGCGGAGCGCGTCGGCGGCGTCGCGGCGGACCGCGATCTCCCTGGCGCCGAGCAGCGCGAGGAGCGGATCGAGGCAACGGCGGTCGCCGCGGTCGGCGAGGGCGAGCGCCGCCGCGAGGCGCAGCCGCTCGTCGTCCGCCTCGAGCCACCGCGAGACCTCGCCCGCGGCCGCGCCCGGGGCCGCGCCGAGCGCCCGCACCGCCGCGTAGCGCGCCTCGCCGCGCGCGTCCGCCGCCGCGCCGCGCAACGTCGCGAGGTCCTCGGGTCCGACCGTCGCGCGCAGCGCCGCCGCGACGGAGGGAGTGATCTCCATCTCGCCCGCGAGCGGCGCGACCGCGACGATCTCGTCCGCGAGCCCCTTGATGCCGTCGTCTGCGATCGTCCGCAACGCGGCGAGCAGCAGGTCCCGCCTGACCTGGCGCAGCGCCTGCTCGCGGAGCAGCGCCGCGACGCGGCGCACCTCGGGATCCGGGCTCGCAAGGGCCTCGCGGATCGCGTCGAGCGGCGGCGCCTGGAACGCGCTCAGCCGGAGGAGCGTCTCGTGGCGCGCCAGCGGGTCCCCGGAGCCGAGGCCCCGGACGAGCGCGCGCGCGGCGACCGCCTCCTCCGCCGGGAGCACGAGGCTCCGCAGGTGGGCGCCGAGCGAAGAGGCGTCGGTCGCGATCCCGTGGGCCGCGAGGATCGCGCGTTCCGGCTCCCCCGCGCGAGCCGCGGCGGCGAGGAGGAGCGCGAGGAGGGCGCGACGCACGGCGCTTCCGAGCTTAGCACCGTCGGAGACGGAAGGAGGGGGGTCCGGGGGGCAGCGTAGAATCCGCCGCGCCGATGAAACGGCTCTTTCTCCTCGCGGTCCTGCTCATCGGCTACGGGTCGCTCTATCCGTTCGACTTCCGCGCGGAGGGCGCGCCGCTCCGGGCGCTCTTCGAGTCCTCGCCGATGTCGCGCGGCGATCTTCTCGGCAACATCGCGCTCTTCCTGCCGTACGGATATCTCGGCATGGTCGCTTGGCGGCGGCCCCCGCGCCCCCTCCGCTTCGGGATCGTGGTCCTTACGGCCGCGCTCTATGGCGTGCTGCTCCAGTGGGCGCAGCTCCACCTGCCGACACGCGACCCGGCGCTCCGCGACGCCTTGCCGAACACGCTCGGCGCCGCCGCCGGCGCGTTCGTCGGCGCGATGCCTGCGTTCGACGTGCGCCGGCTCGGCGACCGCGCGGGCGGGCGCCCGGCGCCGCTCGTCTTCGTGGCCCTTTGGCTCGCCTACCGGCTCGTGCCCTTCGTCCCCGCGCTCGACTGGCAGGAGTGGAAGGACAGCCTGAAGCCGCTCCGCGCGTGGAGGCCCTTCCCCTGGATCGACACGCTCCACGACGCCGCGGCGTGGGCCGCGGTCGGCTGCCTCTGGGCCGCGGCATCCGTGCGGCGCCCGACGGTCCGGTGGCTCCCGGCCCTCGTCGCCATCACCCTCGGCCTCGAGGTCGCGATCGTGGACAACTGGCTCTCGCCGGCCGGCGTCGCGGGCGCCTTGCTCGGGGTCGTCGCCGTCGCGCTCCTCCGCTTCCGCCCCGCGCCCGTCGCGCTCCTCCTCGCCGCGGCGCTCGTCCTCCGGGGCCTCGCCCCCTTCGAGGCTCGGGCGGCCCCCCGGGCCTTCCAGTGGATCCCCTTCGGTGGATTCCTTCGCGGCTCGATGCTCATCAACTCGCAGAGCCTTTTCGAGAAGGCGTTCCTCTATGGCGCCCTCGTCTGGCTGGCGCGGGAGGTGGGGCTCCGGCTCCGGGTCGCGGCGGGGGGGGCGGCGTTCCTCCTCTTCGGGATCGAGGCGGCCCAGACGCGGCTTGTTGGCCACACCCCCGAGATCACCGATCCGCTGTTTGCCCTCTTTGCGGCGCTTTTCCTACATCTGGCCGATCCCCCCCGGCCCCCCCTGAATCCGGTAGAATCCCCCCCGCGAGGAGCCGCTCCGAGGACCCCGCCGTAGGCACCGCTCTCGGACGGACTCCAAGGAGGAACCATGACGATTCGCCTCGGGGACATCGCCCCGGACTTCACCGCGGAGACCACGGAGGGCCCGATCCGCTTCCACGAGTGGAAGGGCGGGTCGTGGGCCGTGCTCTTCTCCCATCCGAAGGACTTCACGCCGGTCTGCACGACCGAGCTCGGCCACGTCGCCAAGATCAAGCAGGAGTTCGAGAAGCGGAACTGCAAGGTGATCGGGCTGTCGGTCGATCCGCTCGGCGCGCACCACGAGTGGTCGCGAGACATCGCGGAGACGCAGGGCAAGGCGCCCAACTTCCCGATGATCGCGGATGCCGACCAGAAGGTCAGCAAGCTCTACGACATGATCCACCCGAACGCGAGCGACACGATGACCGTGCGCTCGGTGTTCGTGGTCGACGGCGCGAACAAGGTGCGCCTCACGATCACCTACCCGGCGAGCTGCGGGCGGAACTTCGACGAGCTGCTGCGGGTGATCGACTCGCTCCAGCTGACGTCGGCGTACGCGGTGGCGACGCCCGCGAACTGGCATCACGGCGAGGACGTGATCGTGGCGCCGGCGCTCTCCGACGACGAGGCGCGAAGGAAGTTCCCGCGGGGGTTCAAGACGCTGAAGCCGTACCTGCGGATCACCCCGCAGCCGAACAAGTAGGTTCGCTCGGGGTCGACGCGCCGATGCAGCGGACCGCCTCCGGCGGCCGCTGATCGGCTCCACCCTCGCCGATCGGTGCGTGGGCTCGCGGCCGCACGACGCGCCGATGCAGCGGACCGCCTCCGGTCGCCGCAGATCGGCGTCACCCTCGCCGACCGGTGCCTGGGCTCGCGGCCGTACGACGCGCCACCCTCGCCGACCGGTGCGTGGGCTCGTGGCTGCGCGACGCGCCGATGCTGCGGACCGCCTCCGGCCGCCGCAGATCGGCCCGATTGCTCCGCTCCGCGCACGCCGTGCCACGGTGGCGCGCTTTGCGCGGCGATGCTGCGGCGCTGCGGACGCCGCATATCCGATCCGGAACGTGCACCGTTGCGGCCGGTTTCGCCAGCGGCTCTGGAGGAAGCCGGTCGCTCGCGCGGCCTGCGATCGGCGACGAGGGGCCCCATGGAGCGGCGGTTTAGGAAACCGCCGACCTACCCGTTTTCCAAGCGGGTTCCCGGGCACGAGTTGTCCATGACGTCCATGGCGTCCACGGAGTGCTGAAACTTGGGCAGCAGATGGGCATCAAGGACCCCCGTCCATCGGCCGCGGGGCCGCTTCACTTCATCCATTCGCCGCTGGGCCGCCACAGCCCATCTGCAGTCACTCTCGTCTCACATCCCCGCTAAGGTACGCCGCTAGGCGCACCGCCGGCTTTCCCACTGGCGTGCCGTCAGCAAGTAGAGGATCGCGCTCAGCCACGCCTCCCTTGCCAAGTCGCTCATAGGGGAACGTCCGGTAGTCCCCCCGCTCGATATCCTCCCTGCTCGGCCCATAGCCGGTGCGTGCAGACGCAAACAGTTCCACAGCCCTTTCCATCGGGAGCCATCCCCCTCGGACCAATGCATAGACATCAAGGCTACCCGAGCTGTCCATTGGTAGTTCGTTCCCGAACTTCTCTCTCATCAGCGATACGATTTCCTTCAGCCGGCACACGTCCGTGTACTCCTGCGCACTAAGCCGCTGCTGCCGCAACATCACGGTCACGCCGATCCATGCGGCGATCACTATTGCAACACCGCCAACGAGAACAACCCGGCCTATCATCCACTCCCTACCATATACTTGCACTTATCGATTCGCCGGGGTCACCATCATTCTATCGAACGCTGCTTGATGCTCTTCTCTTTGCTCATCGGTCATGGGGTTGCCGCCAATCTGTTCCATCGCTTCCTCAAACTCGTACATGAGGTCCTCTTGATCGGTACCGAACGGATCATCCTCAATCCACATGTTGTCCGGTCCACGAATCACCTCGTCGGCATTAGTGCTGCTCGATCCGTTCTCCGAACCGCAGAAGACGCCAGCACAGAACTGCAACCGACGGCCAGCAAGAGTCGGTATGTTCCGTACAGTGAGCGGCGCCGGGCGGCCGTCCTGAAAGTAGGGGTACTCGAAGGTTCCCGCTCCATCATCGACGCCGTGCCCGATCATGATCATGCCGTTGAAGCACACATCCTGAAGCGCGTTCCTGATCGCCGCGTCAATATCAACCTGGCCGCGCGTCCAGTTCCGAAGGGACTCGCGAAGTTGGGACGCACTCTCCGACTCTCCGCGACCGTCGAACCCCAGCATCACAGCGCCCCCTGCGCCGTATGCCTGCTCGAGGGCCCACTTTGCCCTGTACACGTGGAACGCGTGCGAGAGGTTTGCATAGATGTTGAAGATGCGCTGGACGCTGTTCTGCCGGCGCGATTCTGACCACGGCTGGCGGTTGAACAGGACGACCCCGTAGCCCTTCCCGCAACACGCCTGCCCATTTGCACCCTGAAGGCCAAGTGGATCATTGGCGTTAGCGGCGTAGTCTCCACTCTTCCGACATCACGTCTCCGCCGTCCATGTGGGAGTGCACATAGCGATCATACGGCCCTGCTTCGATCTTCGCCCCGAGGTTTCACATCACGTCTTCGCCGTCCACGCCGGGGACGCGCTCTGCCCGAAGCTCCCCGCCGTCCGCGGAACCGACTCTCTCCGACCCGCGCCGGGGCGTCCGCAGCCTGGAACCCTGTCCGGGTGACCTGCCTCTCATCCCAATCTACAGCCTTGACGGGAGAAGCCCTCGCATGGAAGCGCCTAGCGCCCGAGCGATGGAGAAACGGCAAGAGCGCGATCGATGACGTCCTCACTTGCCCCGCACCCTTGCAGGATACGCACAACGTCATCTCGGATTCGCGAAAGTGACAACTCGCGTCGCATTGAGTCCCGATCATCGTAGGCTGACTCCACCTTGTCCAATTCACACGTCAGACGCAACCGTGCCGACTCGAGCTGGCCACGCACGTTGTTTCGTTCTCCGTCGATTGTGGAGAGCAACGTAGCCGTGTAACTACCAGGCGCCCGCAACCGCGCATCGACTAGCATGTCGATCATCTTCGCCGCGCGAAGCTCCGCAGTTGTGGGCGCCTTCTGGGTCGCTTCGGAGACATGGAGCCCGAGCGGAGCAACGGGTTCCTCCACGAGCTCTGTATCGCCGCCCATACCCGCGCGGTCCCGTTCTAACGACTGCTGGTGGCCCTCAGGACGAAGCTCAGAAGCGGCGTCACGGGGCTGCGCGTACTCCGGCCGCTGACTCGCTTGCTCCATCACCCGCGATTCGCCCGAGTCAGGACGCCTTGCCCGACGCTCTGCGAACTGCGCCTCCGCGGGGAATATGAACCGTCCTACTAGTATGCCCACCAAGAAGCTGACTACGGAGAGGTTGAAGGCCCGCGACCACATGACGAAATCCTACCACGGCCTAGCATAGACGCTGCCAGCAACGCCCCCCCCATCAAGGCGTTTCGCAGGACACCGAACGAGACGCTCGTGCCCCCAAGGCACATGCAGCGCGCCGTCCAGCCCAATCGAGTCGCGCGCCAGCCTAGGTATGTCGTGAAGCACAGCAGTACGACAGCAGCGAGCCTCCTCCCGCTCGCATGGCCAGTCAGCAGGGCGAGACCGACGTATGTTTCGAGCGCGGTCAGCGTGCCCGCAGCTAGCACGCCCGTAGCGCCGTCGATAGAGGAGAACGGGCCTGAGGTCAAGACGTGCGTGACGGCGGCACCCGCCCACACGCTGGCGACGAGAACGTCAAGGCACCGGGACAACGCGAGGCGGCTCAACATACACCTCCAGCATCCGATCGTCTACGAGCAGACGGAGTGCCGGAGCGCCGGCGGCGCCCGCGCACCACATGCCCTCAAACTGGTGGCCCTCGTGCGGTCCGACGAGCAGTACGTTCGGTGCGCACCACTGCACTCGCGCGGCATGTCGCAGCTCAAGCCTGAACCGCACTAGGCCATGATCGGCCGTCTCGACGGAGAACTGCCGAACCTCCGGCCGTGCGCGACGGCGATGGGTCTCCAGCGCAGCCGAGACAACCCCAACACCTATCGCGACCACGAACAGCGGGCCGGCGCGTCGGCACCGGCCCGCAAAGGTGTGTGACAGCGAAACGGGGTGCGTCATTCGGTCGGCGGGTCGGTGTGGTTCGTCATTGGGACATTGGCGCTCGCCTCCGTCCCGTTGATCGTGCCGTCGTCATCGGCGTCGTGCCACACGGTCGCAGTCTGATCGCAGACGTTCACCTTGACCTTGACCTTCTTGCTGCTATCCACCTCGATGATGATTATGCAGTCCTCGATGTCCTTGTCACCGGTTCCAGCGCCGGAACGCCCGTCCTTCCCCAGCCGGTTATACGCATAGCCGGCCTCGGTCACTGCGGGGCCGGAAACCGTGGTGGTGACGGTGTAGGTCGTGTTGACGCCACTAACAGTTGAGTTCCCTTGGTAGGTCGTCGTGCCGGCAACCGGATGCGCGCTTGCGAACACAGCCGTGGCCAACAGCAGCAAGCACCCTGCGGTGGCCACCCATGCGTCTCGATGTGTGAACATGTCCGTGTCTCCTTGGTTCACGCGGGAGGAGGGGTGTGACTGGTTTGAGGTAGATTGATGGAGGACTCGGCCGGCGTCGGCGGGACCGGCGGGTCGGCCTCCGGATCACCGGGATTCGCCGGATCAATCTCGCCGTCGTCGTCCGTGTCCTTCCACAGCGTGCATGTTCCGTCACAGACGTTGATCTTGGCCTTTTCCTTCGTCGCGGTGTTGACGGTGACGATGATGATGCAGTCGTCGATGTCGAAAACGCCGCTAACCCCGAACCGATTCCCGTTCGCCCGCAAGAGGCGAACGGTGACGCCGGCCTGCGTCGATGTCGACGAGGCCACCGTAGACGTGACCGTGTAGGTCGTGTTTCCCTGGCCAACGTTTCCGGTTCCCTGGTTCGTCGTGGTGCCCGGCCGCGGTGCGGGCGGATCGGCCATCGCGGCGATGCACAAGAGGCCGGCGATGCACAAGTATCGACTTACGCTCCAAAGTCGCACGCTCAACTCCTTTCGAAGCACGGGTCAGTCGCCGAGATGTGGACCGTACCGTGGTGCCGCATCCTCGCGCGTCGTGCTCGTCGCGGATCCTGTCATCGCCCTCGGTCGGCGAATAGTCCCCCAAAGGGACATACACCAGGGGGTCGTACCGACGCGGCGTCTGGTGGTGCGCGGGTTCACAGGTGCTCCCCCATGAGTTGCCAGAGCTTCTGCGCAAGATCCCCACGGTCATTGCACTCAAAGGTCGCGTAGAGCGGCCGCTTGTACTGTTTCACTGTGTCGCGCTTCACGCCCAAGCGCGTCGCGATGTCCTTGTCAGGGAGACCGTGGACGACTCCCCACGCCACCTCGATCTGATGCGGTGGGACGTTTCGCGCCCGCATCAGTCGGTAGAACCTGTGTTTGCGGCCGTCCGGCCGCTCCTGCGCGCTCATCTCCCAGCCCTCCTCGCATTGTGGAGCCCGGCCGTGTGCCTCTATGGCCGGGCTCCGCTTCCCGTACTTGCCCGTCAGGTGGTCCCGAGACCGTGGTGAGCGTGTTGAAGACAGCGGACGGCGCGACGCAGGCCGAGCCGCCCCACATGAAGGCATCGACTCGCTCGGACAGGCTGGCGGACGTGCACGCGGTGCCCGTTCCGGCCGTTCGGCGCCGCGCCGTTGAGGACGTACTGCGCGGGTCGTCCCTGACTCGGGAGCACACCGAGCCGCGGCCGTGATCATCGCCCGCCACCTCGGGGACGGCGATGACGTACGTTGCCGCGTGCGCGTCGCGCACGATGAGGATCGAGAGCTCGATGCCGCAGAAGAGCAACATGAGCAGCGTGAGACGGCCTTTGGGGGAACGGATCAGCTCCGAGATGTCGGTTCTCCTCATCCCTGACCGACATCGAACGTAGGGCCGCGTGCCCGCGCGTGCAATCTCTACTTTCTGCTAGCAGAAACTGCTGATAGAAACTGCTAACAGACTCTGCTAGCAGTTTCTGCCAACGGTTTCTGCCAGCGGCCGCCCCCTTGTGCGGCGCGCCCGCGTGGGGTCTGCTGGAGCCATGAACTCCACCCAGCCCCCGAAGACCGGGCTCCGGCCCGACCCCGCCGGCTCCACGCGCCTCAACCGTGCCGTCCTGTTCTGCAACGTAGGAGTCCTGTTGGTCAATTCCTTCCTCGCCTACAAGACCACCGACGCCCAGATCGGGCTCATGGACAGCGCGAACACCGGCGGCGCCCGCATCGTCCGCGGCCGGGAGCCGTCGGATGTGGCGATGCCCTACTCCCGCGTGCTCCAGACGCTCGAGAGCGTCGCGCCGGGGCAGGACGCCCTCTTCACGACCGAGAAGCTCGAGGCGATCCACGATGCGATCCGGCGCTACCAGGCGGCGATCGAGACGGGCGTCTCGAACCTCCTCTACGCGGACAAGGACAGCGACCTGCGCGCGGCCTACGCGAACCTCGACAGGGATGCCCGCATGGAGGTCGAGATCGCTCTGGGGAGGAAGTTTGCCGACGCCGCGATCGTCCAGCGGCTCGCCACCGAGGTCATCCGCAGCTGCCGGTGATCAGGAACGGGGCGGCGCGCCGCGAGGGGGTTCCCGCGGACCCGGGTCGCCGCCGCCGTCCTGGACCCGGGGCTCGATGGTGAGGCGCCCCTCGCGCTGGCGGAGATCATCGACGAGACGGCCTGCCATCGGCCCGACGTCGCGGCACTCCGCCGCGCCCAGCTCGTGCCGCAGGTGCGTCGTGTGGTAGTTGACCGTCGATTCCCCCATGCCGGTGATGCTCGCGATCTGCTCCCGCGAGCGCCCCCAGCGAAGGAGCCACGCGACTTTCGATTGGCCTTCGGTCAGCCTCGGGATAGCGCGGCGGAGTTCGGGCCAGTCGTCGTTGATGAAGGGCCAGCGCGCGACCGCCTTCCGGAAGAGCCCTGTCCGCCCTTCCGCAGCGGGCTTGGACGCGGAGGATCGCTTCCCTGCGTCCGCGCCGGGTCGCGGCACCTTCGTTCGGTCCGCCGCCCCCTCTCGCGCCTGCACCCCGGGAGCGCGACGGCTCCCGCGGTGGTTGGTTCTCCCCTCCTCGCGCATGGTTCGTCCGGTCGTGCGGCAGGTTTCCGGAGCCTCCTTCATAGCGGCCGCGCGCGGCACCTTCAAGCGAAGGCCGCGAGAATCCGGATCAGGACGCGCGGCATCGCAAGTGGTTGTCTCGCAACTGGTTGGGCGGGTCTTCATGTGATCCGGCAGGAGATTTCACGGGATGCCGTCGGCCGCGGCGACCCCACATGAGACCAATCCCGGCGATTCCGAAACCAAATGAAGCCAAAGACCGAACCAATGGCCGGTTTCGTGCCGTTTCCGGGCGCAAGCCATGGGCGCGCAGCAACTTGCGACGCGCGAGATGTGGTAGAGTGCGTCACCGTCCGGCTATGGACGCTCCGTGTGGAGTCGTCGTGAGGAGAAGCGGGATTGAGACTCGCCCTTGTGAGGTGAAGAATGATCAGACTGCGATATCCCATCGAACGGAAGGTACGACTGGCATGCCTCTGCCTCTGTGTGGCGGCATCCGTCGGTTGCGGTGCCACGCGAACACGGGAGCATGTGACCGCATTTGACATCTCGTGCGAGGCAAGTGGCGCCCAGGTTCATGATCCTGGCGGCAGTGTCATCGGCGCGTGTCCGATCCACGGGTCGATCCTCTGGAAGGAGACCATCCGCGACGGAACCGTCATGGGCCAGACGAAGCGCGAGCTCCGCGCGCAGGAGGGGCAAACACTGCTCGTGCAATTGGACTGCGACGGCGCCGTGATCCGCGTCTACCTGGCAGGCACGGTCGAGGCTCCAGGATGCAAGCCGCAGGCGTTTCGCGAGTATGTGGGTTACTGCTCGTCCAAGGCCACGCAGCTGGAGAAGCGCGTGGATGTGAAGATCGACCTTGCAGCGGAATCCAGGTGATTGGAAGTCGCGTTGAGCGACGGCTGGAGCGGCCGCACGGGCGCGCGCATGAACCACCTGCGGACGAGTCTATACGTCGAGGGACGGGTCCAGGCAAATGGAGGGGGGGGGAGAGGACAGAGGCGGGCCCTCCCCCAGAGGGCGGGTGCGCCATCTGCCCAGGCGGCCTTCGCAAGCCCGCGCGCGGCTCGGCCAAGGGACCTGCGAACCAGGTCCGGCATGGCGTGCCGTCGCAGCTGCGTCCGGAAGGCCGGAGCGCGCCGGAGCTCCTACGCCCGCTCCTCCCAGCCGAGCTGGTCCTGGTCCACGAGGTCGAGCTTCGCCGAGCGGACCACGCGCGTCGCCATCCCCATGTCGTCCACCTTGAGCGCGAGCACCGGGTGGCCGTCCACCTGCACGATCAGCGCGTACGCGTACGCGATGTTGATCTCCGCGCCGAGGAGGCCGGAGAGCACCCTGCGGATCCCGAACTCCTCCCCCGCCGGCAGCGCCACTCCGAGCAGATCGGCCTCGTAGACCGAGAAGCCCGCCTCCTCGAGCTGCGCCTTCGCCGCCGCCGGGCGGTTCACGATCATCCGCACGACCACGTGGTCCGTCGCGTCGAGCAGCGAGAGCCCGCAGATCCGGACGTGCTGCTTCTCGAGGTGCTGCGTCGCCCGGAAGAGCGCACCGAGCCGGTTCGGGAGGAAGAACGAGAGCTGCCTCAGGCGCGGGTCGGACTGGTCACGGGCGATCTCGGCCATGCGGCGCACATGGTAGCGCCGCGGTCGACCGGGAGCGAAGGAGGGGGGCTCCGGGGGGAGGCGACGCTCTACGGCAGCTCGGCGAGCCGGTAGATGTTCCCGTCGAAGGAGCAGATGTAGAGCTCGCCCGCGAAGTCCTCGCCGAACGAGCTCGGCCCGGGCACGCCCGCGATCTCCGTATTCGACACCACGCTCGTCCCGTTCCACACGAGCGCCCAGAGCCGCCCGGAGCCGAAGTCGCCGTAGACGTACGAGCCGACGAGCCCCGGCACCGCCGCGCCCCGGTAGACGTACCCTCCCGTCACCGACGACCCGACCCCGTGCGTGTACGTGACCACCGGCCGCACCGTCGTCGCGATGTCCACGCCGAGGGGGTTGTTGTACGTCCGCTCGCCCTCGAAGAGCCGCCAGCCGTAGTTGCCGCCCTTCTCGATCAGGTCGATCTCCTCGATCTCGTTCTGGCCCACGTCGCCGCACCAGAGGTCGCCGGTCGAACGGTCGAAGCTGAACCGCCACGGGTTCCTGAGCCCGTACGCCCAGATCTCCCCGCGCGCGCCGCCCGTGCCGACGAACGGGTTGTCCGCGGGGATCGCTCCGGTGTTCGTGATCCGGAGGATCTTCCCGAGCACGGTCCCGAGCGACTGGGCGTTGTTCTGCGGGTCGCCGCCGCTCCCGCCGTCGCCCGACGCGATGTAGAGGTGCCCGTCGGGCCCGAACGCGAGGCAGCCGCCGTTGTGGTTCCCGTAGGGCTCTTCGAACTCGAGGAGGATCGTCTCGCTCGAGGGATCCGCGACGTCCGGATCGGCCGTCACCTGGTAGCGCGCGACGATCGAGCGGTGGTCGGCCGCGCCGCCCGGCGCCGAGTAGTACACGTAGAGATAACCGTTCGTCGCGTAGCCCGGGTCGAACGCGAGGCCCAGGAGCCCCTTCTCGCCGCCGGCCTCGACCTTGCCCTGGATGTCGAGGAAGACGCTCGTCGTCGTCGTCGCGGCGTCGTTCTGGAAGACCTGGATCGTCCCGCGCTGCTCCACGACGAAGAGCCGCGTCGCGTCGCCCGGCGCGTACGTGAGGAAGAGCGGGTTCGAGAACGAGAGCGCCGGGAAGGCGTTCTCGACCGCGTAGAGCGCGGCCCACGGTCCCCCGGAGCCCCCCCCGCACGACAGCACGAGAGCAGAAAGCAGCGGCACGAAGCGGCGCGGCATCCAAGACCTCCGGAAGAAGCCTACCCCACGGTCCGCGCGCGGCCCGCGGGCGAAGATCAGCCCGAGACACGTGCGGAAGGGGAGGGGGCGGGGGGGAGGGGATCAGTCCGGCCCCGCGTCGATCCACTGGCCGACGAGATCGACGGCCGCGCCGTGCACGACGCCCGACGCGAGCGGCGGCATGCGGGTCGCGTCCGTCCGGCGCAGCCGCTCCCAGAGGACGCTCCGCTCCTTGCTTCCGCTCGCGACCACGCGCGCGTCCACGAGCCCGAGGTCGCCCTGCGTCGGCGTCACGTCCACGAGGTTCATCGACGCGAGCGGGATCCCGTAGCGGAGGTCGATCGTGGTCGGCGGCGGCCCGGTCGGGCGGTGGCAGTTCGCGCAGTTCGCGTCGAGGTAGCTCCGCGCGCGCAGCGCGAGCGGCGCCGCCGCGTCGGCGGGGTCCAAGAGCGCATCGTAGTCCGTGTGGTCGCCGATGCCCGACGTGAAGAGGGCGATGTGGTTCCACGAGCGGAGCTGGTTGTCCGTGGCCGCCGGGTAGGCGAAATCGCGGTTCAACTGCCGCGTGCGGACGCCGAGCACCCTTCCCGCCGCCGCCGTGTGGCAGGCGATGCAGTCGGTGCGGCTCGGGAAGGTCCACGTCTGCGACCGCGTGCCGCCCGGCGCTGCGGCGTCCGGCACCTCGAACGTCGCCGTCTCCGCGCCGGCGAGGAGATCCGCATCCGTCTGCGCGGCGTTCCAGCGGTAGGTGTAGCCGTGCCAGCCCGTGTCCTCGAGCACGAGCACGCGCGTCTCGAGCCGCGCCGTGCCCGACGTGGTCAGGAGCTCGAAGTGCTTCACGAGCACCGTGCCGACCGGGAAGGTCCACGCCTCGGTCGCGTGGAAGGCGATCCGCGCGGTGCCCGGCAGCGCGATCCAGCGGCGCTTCGACGCGCCGTCCGACCAGAGCGGCGAGTTCACGTCGTACTCGATGAGTCCCGGCGCGGGCGCGAGCGTCGCCGTGCTCGTGAAGAGCCCGGTCGAGGAGAGCGTCTGCGGGAACGGCCCGCCCCCGGAGCCCCCCGTTTCCTCGAACTTGTAGATGCTGCCGTCGAAGGAGCAGAGGTAGACCTCGCCGTCCGCGTCCTCGCCGAACGAGGTGAGGCTCGAGAGATCGCCGAGGACCGTGGTGGACGTGACCGTGGTCCCGTCGTACACGAGCGCCCAGACCGTGCCGGAGCCGTAGTCGCCGTGGAGGTACGCGCCGCGCAGCGAGGGGACGGCCGTGCCCCGGTAGACGTAGCCGCCGATCACCGTCGTCCCCTGCACCCGCGGGTAGTCGCGGACCGGCGCCTCGGTCGTGTCGATGTCGATGCCGCCGCCGTTCTCGTAGTCGAGGACCCCCTCGAAGACGTCCCAGCCGTAGTTGCCGCCCTTGACGATGAGATCGACCTCCTCGCGCGCGCCCTGGCCGACGTCGCCGCACCAGAGGTCGCCCGTGTCCCGGTCGAACGAGGCGCGCCAGGGGTTCCGCATCCCGTACGCCCAGATCTCGCCGCGCACGCCGCCGCCCTGCCCCACGAACGGGTTGTCCGCGGGGATCCCGCCCGTCTTCGTGATCCTCAAGATCTTGCCGAGGACCGTCGTCATGTCCTGCGCGTTCCCGTCCGGGTCGCCGGCGGAGCCGCCGTCGCCCGTGCAGACATAGAGGTGGCCGTCCGGCCCGAAGCCGATCCAGCCGCCGTTGTGGTTGCTGTAGGGCTGGTCGAACCTCATGAGGATCGTCTCGCTCGCCGGGTCCGCGGCGTCCGGGTCCGCCGCCGAGACCTGGTAGCGCGCGACGATCGACTCGTGGTTGATGCCCGTGCCGCTCTTGGCCGTCGAGTAGTAGACGTAGAAGTACCCGTTCGTCGCGTAGTCGGGGTCGAACGCGAGGCCCAAGAGCCCCCGCTCGCCGCCGTCGAGCACCGGCGCCTGGAGGTCGAGGAAGGTCTCTTTCGTCGAGGTCAGAGGGTCATTCGGGAACACCTGGATCGTGCCCCGCTGCTCCACGACGAAGAGGCGCGCGCGGTCGCCCGGCGCGTGGGTGAGGTAGAGGGGGTTCGTGAAGGTGAGGTTCGGGAAGGCCTCCACGATCCCGATCTCTCCCGGCTGGGGCGAGGAGAGCGGGAACGTGAGCCCGGTCACGGGCACCCGCCCCGTGAGCCCGAACGGGGCGGGGGAGATCCCCCCTCCCCCGGAGCCCCCTCCGCAGGCGGCGAGAAGGGCGAGAAGCGGCACGATGCGGCACATCACACGGGAAACCCTACCGCACGCCACGGTCACCGCCACCTCCTACCGAACGACCGTTCGCGTGATTGCCGGAATCGGGCTTGATCCCGATCGGAGGGTGCGGGTATGCTGGACGTCATTGCATATGCAAAGTTGCATATGCAAGGTGGCGGGCGCTCGAGGGAAGCTGGGGTCGAACGAACCCATCCGAGGGGGGTGTGTTCATGCGTTCGGCCATGTCCGTGGGGAAGGTCTGCGCCTTCCTCCTCTTCTTCACGTGTTTCGCCTGCGGAGGCGGTGGGGGCGGCGGGGGAGGTACCTCCACGCTCGCCGACCTCCAGGCGGAGATCGCGATCCCGAATCCGGGAGAGACCGCCACGGTGCTCCTCGAGGTGCGCTCCGACGGCACGATCCACTGGGCGGGGGCCGTCCCGCCGGACCTCGTCGCGGACGTCACGGGGCTCACGATCAACCGCGCGGGCGACGCGAGCGTCCTCGCCGACCTGCTCGGCGCCGGGGCGTTCGACACGGTCACCGGCACGACGTCCGGGAGCGTGATCGTGAGCGCGGCGGACGCCGCGGACCTCGCCGCGAACCCCGGCGACTACCTCGTCACCCTGCTCACGTCGTCGAAGCCGCCCGCGAGCGGCGGGCTCGCGGCGTTCACGAGCGCCGAGTGGCACACCGTGCTCCTCGGGAGCAACGAGTCGCCCGTTGCCGACGCGAGCGCGCGCGGCGCGGCGACGTTCAAGGTCACCTCGCCGACGACGATGGACTTCGTCATCGCGATGGTCACCCCCGTCGAGGCCGACATCACCCTCGCGCACATCCACGCGGGAGCCGCCGGCGTGAACGGGCTCCCTGTCGTCGACCTCCAGCCGGCCACCGCCACGCACGACGCGGGCGCCGGCACGATCAGCGGCACGGTGACCGTGGATGGCGAGGTGCTCGCGCGCATCTCGGCCGACATCACGCTCTTCTACTGCAACGTGCACACCGCCGCGGCGCCGAACGGCGTGGCGCGCGGGCAGCTTTCGGAGGGAACGGTCGAGATGACGGCCGCGCTCCTCGGCTCCGCGGAGGTCCCGACCGTCGTGGACGGCTTCGCCCGCGGCGGTGCGACGCTCGAGTTCGAGACGCTCACGTCCGGTCGCGTCATGACGGCGCTCCACAGCGCCACCGAGGACATCGACGACGTCATCATGCAGCACATCCACGTCGGCGCCGCGGGGACGCCGGGCAACATCCTCGTCAACCTGACGGGGCCCGACTACGCCACGAGCCCGACCTCGAACTCCGCGGAGAGCACGATCTCCTACACCCAGAAGGACTTCACGCGGATCCTCGCCAACCCGGCGGGCCACTACGTGAACCTGCACACGACGGCCGCGCCGAACGGCCTCGTCCGCGGCCAGCTGTCGACGGACGACCGGACCGTGTTCGCCGGCCTCACGGGCGCGGAGGAGACGACGCCGGTGCCGGGCGCCAGCGGCACGATGCGTGTCGCCTTCACCGGCGTGCACGCGTGCGAGTACACGATCACGATGGCCTCCCCGGCCGCGTCCGCGATCGTCAACGCGCACATCCACGACGGGCCCGCGGGCGCGGACGGCCCGATCCTCGTCGACCTCTTCGAGAGCGGCGACGCGTCGGTCTCCGGCAACACGATCACCGGGACCGCCGCCGTGCCGGGCCGCACGCTCTCCCGCATCCTCGCCGGGACCCCCGGCGGATCGGCGCTCGCGGGCGGCGACCTGCCGAGCATCTTCTACGGCAACGTCCACACCCTCGCGAACCCGGTCGGCGCGGCGCGCGGGCAGTTCGCGCAGATCTCGGGCGACGTCCCGCCGGCGGGACTCGCCTATACGAGCCCGGCGACCTACGTCACGGGCCAGGCGATCACGCCCAACGCGCCGACGTCGCTCGGCGGGGCGATCACGAACTACAACATCGTTCCCGCGCTCCCGGCGGGACTCGCGATCAGCTCGACGACGGGGATCATCTCCGGGACGCCGACGGCCACCCGGGCCGCGACGGACTACACGGTCACCGCGAGCAACGCCGCCGGCAGCACGACGGCGACCGTCAACATCACGGTGGACGTTGGCCCGCCGCTCTCGCTCGCCTACACGACGCCGGTCGGCTACATCGTCGGCCAGGCGATCACGCCGAACGTCCCGACGAGGACGGGCGGCGCCCCCACGAGCTACACCGTCAGCCCGGCGCTGCCGTCGGGGCTCAACCTGAGCTCCACGACGGGCATCATTTCCGGCACCCCGACGGCGCCCGCCGCCGCGCAGGACTACACGGTGACGGCCAGCAACTCCGCCGGGAGCGTGCAGGCGACGGTGAACATCGGGGTCACCTCGACCGCGACGGCCCCGGGCAACCTCGTCTACACGACGCCGGTCACCTACCCGACGGGCTACGCGATCACGAACAACACGCCGACCGTGAGCGGGACGACGCCCATGACCTTCAGCGTCTCGCCGTCGCTCCCGGCCGGTCTTGCGCTCAACGGGTCCACCGGCGTCATCTCCGGCACGCCCACGACCGTCACCGCCGCGGCGAACTACACGGTGACGGCGACCAACTCGGCGGGCAGCACGCAGGCGACGGTCAACATCACCGTCGCGCTCGGCGCGCCCGGGCCCTTCACCTACTCGAACGACCCGAACCTCGGCTACACCGGCTTCCAGCTCGCGGCGATGACGCCGACCCACACCGGGGGCGGCCCGGTCACGAGCTACTCCGTCTCGCCGGCCCTGCCGAACGGGCTCAGCATCAACACGACGAGCGGGGTCATCTCCGGGACGCCGACGGTCACGACCACCGGCCCCGCCAGCTTCACGGTCACGGCCACGAACTCGGCCGGCAGCACGCAGACGTCGATCAGCATCTCGATCCCCTACTGACCTCCCGGCGGGGTCCTCCGGGGCCCCGCCTCCCGTACCGGAGCGGCGCGCGTACCATGTCCGGGTGCGCCGCCGCTCCCTCCTGATCCTCGTGCTCGCCCTCCCGGCCCGCGGCCAGGAGAGGGACGAGCCCGCCCTCGCGCGCGACATCGCGGAGGCGCACGAACGGGGGGACCGGGGGCGGCTCCTCCTCCTCGCCGCCGAGCCCGCCGCGCGCGTCAACTACGCGCGCGTCGTGGACCTGCTGCTCCGCGGCGGGCGCGCGGGGGCGGCCGAGGCGCTCGCGAAGGAGCGGCAGGGCCCCGAGGCGGAGGGCCTCCTCCGGCTCCTCCGGAGCTTCCAGGACGGCCTCTTCCCGACCGCGGACGATGACGCGGCGCTCCGGCAGTGGGCGGCGCGCATCGACGACGCGCCCGAGGCGGCCCTCAAGGGCCTCGACGCGATCCGCGCGCGCGAAGGGACGCTCTTCGCCGCGGACCTCTCCTGGGTGCGGGCGAAGACGCTCCTCGCGCTCGACCGGAAGGAGGACGCGCGCACGGAGCTCGAGCGCTGCTCCGCCCGGGCGCGCGCGGTCGGGGACTGGACGCGGGCGCGCGATGCGGACGAGGCGCGGCTCCGGCTCTCCGCGACGGGGCACGACGCGCTTCCGGCCGCGGAGGCGTTCCTCGACGCGGCGAAGCGGCTCGACGACCGGGCCGCGACGATCCGGGCGCTCCGCGCGCGCGCGAAGGTCAAGGCGGTCCTCGGCGAGCTCCTCCGGCGCGAGGGGAAGCTCGACGACGCGCGACTCCGCTGGAAGGAGGCGCGCGAGGACCACCTCGCCGCCGCGGATCTCGCCGAGAAGGAGGGCGACCGGCGGACGATCGGGCTCTGCTGGCGCGACATCGCGGTCATCCTCCAAGAGCGGGAGGGGCAGCCCGGCGAGGCGCTCAGGGCCTACGAGCGCGCGCTCGGGCCGCTGCGCGCCGCGGGGACGCCGGAGGAGATCGACGGCACGCTCCTGAACGTCGCGCTCGCGCGGACCGCGCTCGCGCAGTACGCGGAGGCGCTCGCGGTGCTCGACGAGATCCTCGCGCCGGGGCGCGGGCAGGGCATCCGCGCGATGGCGCTCGAGCAGCGCGCCTACCTGCTCGGGCGCACCGGCCGCCTGCGGAGCGCCGCCGCGGCGTACGCCGAGGCGCTCGAGGCCGCGCCGCCCGCCGCCCGCGCGCGGCTCCTCGTCGGCGCGGGCGACCTCCACCTCGCCCGGCTCGACCCGCGCGCCGCGCTGCGCTTCCACGAGGAGGCGCTCGCGCTCGCGCCCGGCGAGCCGTCGGCGCTCGCCGGCAGGGCGAGGGCGCTCTCCCTCCTCGGCGACGACGAGGCGGCGGAGGCCGCGTTCGAGGCATCGCTCGCGCGGCTCGAGGGCGACGGGGATCGCACGCGCCGCGCGATCGTGCTCGCGTTCCTCGCGGAGCACCTCCGCGACGCGGGCCGGATCGACGACGCGCTCCGCGTCGCGGCGGACGAGCTGAGGATCTTTGCCGACGAGAAGCTGCGCGAGTACGTCAACGCGGGTGCCGCGTGGAAGACGCTCGCGGATCTGACGATGCTCCGGAACGACCACGAGAAGGGGGCCGAGCACCTCGCCCGGGCCTCGACGATCTTCTTCAGCCTGAACCAGCCGCGGCTCGCGATCGAGGCCTACGCGCGGGAGATGCTCCTCCTCGTGATGCTCCAGCGCACGCGGCCCGCGACCGAGCGGCTCCAGGTGCTCGAGCACATGGCGAGGACGACGCCCGACGACGCGCTGAAGAGCGTCGCCGCGTCGGCCGCCGCGATCTTCGAGGCGAGGGGGGGCCGGGGGGCCCGGGCGCTCGAGCTGCTCGACGAGGCGCGTCGGCTCGCGCAGTCGGCGGGGGACCGGACGCGCGAGGCGACGGCGCTCGTGAACCGCGCGCTCCTGGAGCCCGAGGCGGCGGCGGACCGCGTGCGCGAGGCGCTCCGGCTCCTCGACGCGGATCGTCTCCATGGCCCGGTCGTGCGCCCCCTCATCGAGGGCGAGACGCCCGACCGGGGACCCGCGATCGCTCTCGACGGCATCCTCCGCTCGGAGCAGGAGCGGCCGGGCGACGCGCTCGCGTTCGCCGAGCGCGCGCTCGCGGATCGCCTCCTCCTCGCGCTGCGCGGGCGCGACGTCGTGCTCCTCGCGGGCCTCGCGCCGGAGCAGCACGCGCTCTACGTCGCCGCGCGCGCGGACCTCGTCGAGGCGCGCGCGACGGGGACGGGCGTCGCGGAGGCCGAGGCGGCGTTCGACGCGATGGTCGGGAAGCTCCGCGCCGAGGCGCCCTCGGTCGCGGACCTCGCGTGGCCCCCGGAGCCCCCCCTCGCCGGCGTGCAGCAGGCGCTCCGCGCCAACGAGGCGCTCGTGATGGCGGTCTTCGACCCG
The DNA here is from genome assembly GCA_011525755.1 of Planctomycetaceae bacterium. Lineage (GTDB taxonomy): Bacteria > Planctomycetota > PLA2 > PLA2 > PLA2 > PLA2. Next base: position 13,791 of record WYBS01000007.1, on the reverse strand, counting down.
TACGTGAAGTGCGCGCTCTATGTCGACGGCGGGCGCGCCGTCCTCCGCCGCGTCGAGGGCCCCGGGAGCCTCCTCGACGACTTCAAGGACCTCCTCGGGGAGAAGGACACCGTGATCTTCGCGTCGGCGGGGCCGGTCGAGGCCTTCCCCGCGGCCGCGCGCGTGCGCGTGTGCCACGTGCCGACCGCGTCCGTGTTCCTGCGGCAGCGCACGGGGAAGCGCGCGCGCGGCGAAGGGCTCGCGTCGCTCGGCGGCTCCGCTCCGCCGCGATTCCCGGGGGCTCCCGACCCCGCCGGGGCCTCCGCGGGCCGGCGCGTCTCGATGCTCTACGTGGACGGGATCGACCTCGCGCCGCACCGGCTGCTCGCGCGGACCTTCGACGCGGACACGGTCGTGCTCGTGTCGCCGGGGGGAGCGCTCTGGGCGGCGGCGTCCGCGGTTCTCGCCCGCGGCGCGGGAAACGTCGTCGTGGCTGGACGGCCCCCGGGCCCCCTCGACACCTTCCTCGCCGGATGCCTCGACCGGAAGCTGCCCGTCGGCGCGGCTTTCCGCGAGGCGAGCGCGAAGGGGCCGCTCTTCTTCCACGGCGCCCCCGAATAGGCACATCGGTTGCGCCCTTCCCCCGTGTCCAGCGGAAACGTCCGGAAAACGGAACACGGCGGGAAGAGGCCAATGATCACAAGCTACGTCAATCCCCAGCGCTCGCTGCTCTATCTCTCGCTCGTCGGGTCGCTCAACGAGTACAGCGCGAACGACCTCGTGAACGAGTACTACGAGAGGCACGGCGAGGATCTTCGCCAGTGCATCCTCGACCTCTCCGGCGCGGAGGGCGCCGACGGCTCCGGCCTGAACGTCCTCCACCGGATCGCGCTCCTGACCCAGGTGGACGGGATCGAGTTCTCGGTCGTCGCGGGCGGCAGTCCGTCCGAGGCGGTGATCTCGGAGGCGGCGCGGCGCTTCTGGGTGCCGCTCGTCGACGGCAAGGACGTGCCGGTCTTCAAGCGCGCCGGCTAAGGAGTCGTTCAAGAACAATTGCGTCAAACACCGAGGCCGAGCGAGGCGGCGCGAGGCAAGGAGCGACGACGACGCGTATCAGCGGAGCGATACGCGGAGGAGGAGCGACGCAGGATCGCGTCGCCGCAGCCGGCCGAATGTAGCAGTTGTTCTTGGACGACGACTAACCCGGCATCCGCGGCTTCCTCGCCCAGACGTACGTTCCGCCGGTCGCCGCGGCGAGCCCCTTCATGAGGGTCTCGGCCGGCTCGCCCTCGTCGCAGATGCGGATCGTGTTCACGACGAGGCGGCGGAAGCGGTTGAAGCGCTTGAACGCGGCCACCGCGGACTCGGGAGTCATGTAACGGCCGCCCTGCGGTCCGCCCGCGTCCCAGAGGAAGATCACCCCGTCCTGCGGGCCATCGAAGTCGGCGTCGCTCTCCGGCCCCATGCCGAGGAGCGATGCCGCCGCGAGGAGCCCCTCGTACTGCGCGCACCAGCCGTCGCCGGGCAGCCGCTCGAGATCGTGGCGCAGGGCGCGGATCTCACGCTTCTCGGGCTGGACGAGCTTCTTGCCGCCGAGGGGATCGGCGTCGCACGCGGCGTAGATCACGAGCGCGCCGATGAGGATGTCCGGCACGAAAGTCGCGGTCGTCCGGTCGAACTCCTCGAGGAGCGTCGCGAGCTGGCTCGGGTTCGTCTCCTCCCACGCGCGCCGCGTGCGGTGCCACGTCTCCTTGTACTGCTTCACCAGCACGTCCAGGTTGGCGGGCCAGAAGAGCCGCCGCGAACCCTCGACGACGAACACCACCCGGAGGCCGTGCGCCGGGATGCCGTAGAACGTGCAGGTCGCGGGGACGGGCCGCGGCGTCGCCTCCCGGATCTCGATCGCGTCCTTCCTGAACTTGCCGCCTTCGATCTCCCCCTTGTAGTCCGCGAACCACTCCTCCCACGCCGCCTGCGCGTCCCCGAACTTCTGGTTCGTGAGCGCCTCGAGGGCGCGCACGCAGTCCGCGCGGACGAGGCCGACCGCGCCCTTGTACGCGCCGAGCACCGGCGGGATCCAGAGGGGATCGCCCGAGCCCGCCGTGGCGATGCCCTCGAGGAGCGCGCGGCGCACGGCGGTGCTCCTGTCGGCGAGGAGGGGCTCCAGGGTGGGCCGCGCCGCGGGGTGGCCCACGAGCGCCTCGGCCGCGACGATGCGAAGCGAGGACTCCGGCACGGCGGCGTAGGGCGTGAGGCCCGCGACCCCCTCGTCGCCCGCGCAGAGGCCGAGCGTGTCGAGGACTGCGACGCGGCGGACGATCGAGCGCTTCCCGTCCTTCTTCTCCGCGTTCTTCATCCCCTCGCCCGCGAGGAACGCCGCGGCGCCCGGGCACTGCGCGATCGCGCGCCGGAGCGTGTCGAGCCGGATGGCGAGGCCGTCGCGCTCGACGCCGGGCCGCTGGTCGTAGCGCGTGCCCTGCTGCTGCGGCCGCGCGGAGAGGAGCGACGCCTCGGTGTCGTCGATCCGCTTCGCGACGTTCATGAGCGCGTCGAAGAGCTCCTCGAGCGCCTTCGGGTCGCCCGAGGCGGCGAGTGCCAGGTCCGCCTTCCCCTTCGTCTCCTCGATGAGCGCGTGGTCGGCGTAGAGGGCGCGCATCGCCGAGTAGTCGAGGACGTAGTTGATGGCGTCGATCGGGCGCGCGGCGGCGTCGACCGCGGGCTTCTCGAGCGTCAGGAGCGCGTCGATGAACCGCCTCTGGAACTCCCCCCAGAACTTCTGCTCGGCGCGCTCGAGCTTCTTGATCTCGTCCTTCCACGCCTTGACGTCGGCCGCGGCCGCTCCGGCGAGGAGAAGGAGCACGAGCGCCGCGGGGCGGATCATCGCGCGCCCCATCGTAGCCGAGCCTGCCACGGGCGCCGGACGGGAGGGGGCGCGGGGGAGGGGTCCGGAGCGCGGTCACCGGGGCGACAGGATAGTGTCGAACATGAACGCGAAGAGCAGCAGGGCCGCGTTCCCGAACACGCCGAGCTCCCGGTACCGCCCGGGCCGCACCGCGGACGCGACGAGCGCGAGGAGGCTCGCCGCGAAAGGCGCGCCGGCGAGCAGCATCACCACCTTGCCCGCGAGGTCGCGCGTCTCGTGGCTCCAGTGTTCCCCGAGGACCATGAGCAGGTAGGCGACCGCCACGTACAGCCACCCGGCGGCTGCCGCGAAAAGCACCGGGCCGGCGCGCGGCGGCCGGTCCCACGGGTTCCTCCGGACGCCCAGGGCCGTCCCCGCCGCCGGCCCCGCAAGGAGGAGCCATGGCGCGCGGAACGCGAAGCACTCGACCTCGCGGAGGAGGAAACTTGCGATGAACATCGCCCCGAGGATCCACTCGTAGGGCACGCGCCGGGGCAGCGCCATCGGCCCGGTTCTACTGGATCCGGCAGCCGATGACGAACACGGACACGAGGAGGAAGAGCGCGTTCGCGAGGATCGCGGTGAAGCGATGGCGCCCCCGGCGGAAGATCGCGAGGACAAGGCAGACGAGCGCGAGCGGGTGCAGGAACGTCCACGCGAGGAGCGCGACCGGCGCCGGCGGGAAGCGCGGGTCCTCGCCGAGGAGCGCCGCGAGGCCGAGCCAGCCGAGGTCGATGGCGAGGCCGAGGATCCCGGGTCCGGCGAGCCTCGCCGTGTACGTCGCGGCCTCGAGCCGTCCCGTGCGCAGGAGCCTCTCGCGCGTCCGCACGCACCGATGTTAGCGGATCGGTGCCTGGCACCGTTCCGTTCATTGAAGTGTGTCAGGCTCCGTACATCAATACGGCGCGATGGCGTCGGGCAGGAATCCCGCGATCATCACGATCACGAGCGTGAGCGGGAAGAGCGCCACGAGCCAGAGCAGCTTCCCCTCGTACTTCAGGTGCATGTAGTAGAGGCCGACGAGCGCCGCCTTCGCCGCGGCGAGGAGCCCGAGCCCCATCGCGAGCATCATGCGCGAGTGGGGGACGACGAACACCCAGAGGATCTCCGCGATCGTCAGGACCGTGAGGATCCCGAAGATCCGGTAGTACGGGTGGGAGACCTGCGCGTTCTCGCTCATGCCGGCGGCTCCGGGAGGAGGTAGATGATCGTGAAGAGGACGATCCAGACGAGGTCGACGAAGTGCCAGTAGAGCCCGACCAGCTCGACCGGGCTGTGGTTCTCCGCCGTGTAGGCGCCCTGCCAGGCGCGCACCCAGATGCAGCTCAGGTAGACGACGCCGATCGAGACGTGGAGCCCGTGGAACCCGGTCAGGGAGAAGAAGGTCGCCTGGTAGTTGGTGAACGGCGCCGCGGCCTTGTTCTCGGCCGTGTACGCGGTCGCGAGATCCCCGATCTGGTGGATGAAGTGCGTCCACTCGTACGCCTGGAGGCCGAGGAACGTGAGGCCGCCGAGGATCGTCATCCCGAGCCAGAAGAGAAGCCCCTTCCGGTCGCCCTTCTCGATCTTCGCGAGCGCCGTGACCATGGTCACCGAGCTCACGATGAGGAGGAAGGTCATGAATCCCGTGAGGTTGATCCCGAATCCCGGGTCGAGCTTCGGATTCATCCAGTCGGGCGACGTGATCCGAAGCACGATGTAGGCGCCGATGAGGCCCATGAAGCCCATCGCGTCCGACCCGAGGAAGAGCCACATGGCGAGCTTCCCGTTCGTGAAGGAATAGGGCTTCCTCGCCGGGAGCGTCGCGGCCATCGTCTCCGTCATGAAGCGCGCGATTCTAGGGGGATGGGCAAGGAGATTCCAGACCTGTCGCAGAAGGGGTATAGCGCCGCGCGGGCGCGAGATCGAGGGGGTCCGGGGGCCGAACGTGTCGGACTTCGAGCCTAGGATATCGCGTCGAGTCGCCTCCGAAGGCGGAGGCCGGAAAGGACCGATCCCCATGGCCAAAGGCCAAGTGTCCCGGGACAAGAAGAACAAGCCGAAGCTCTCCATCAAGGAGAAGCAGGCCAAGAAAGCCGCGAAGCGCGCCGCCAAGCAGGCCAACGGTTAACCTGCGCGGCGCGCGCAAGCTCGCGTGGGAGCGTGACTTGCGTGAGTTGGACTGCGGAACTCGTTCCGCAGTCGGGCGGCCACGGGAGCCCGGGCGCGTGCCGCGCGTCGGCGCCCGTGCAGGGCTGCTGGAGTCGCGGCGTGGAGCCCCGCCGCCCCAATCCGAGAGGCCGGTTCACGCTGCTCGTGTTGCCGACGCTCTTCGCGCTGCTCTTCTCTCTCGCGATGGCGCTCTGCGACCGGCAGGACCGCCAGATGGACGTCCGCGTGATCCACCCCGCGCTCGCGACCCGGCTGAGCGAGGTCTTCGGCGCGGCTGCGCAAGTCAGTTCGCTCGTCGCGGGCGGCGTGGCCCTCTACCTCTGGCCGGCATTCCGCCGCTTCAGGAGCTTCGAGGACGCAATCGCGTGGTCCATCAGCGTGCTGACGTTCCTGCTTCGGCCTGGCCAGCTGGGGCATGGTTGCCTAGATCGGCCCACGGCCCCCCTCTGCTTCCCACCGCGTAAGTATTCCGCACACCGCACCGGCGCGAGCCCGCCCGGGAGGCCGGACCCCCGTGGCATCCCCTTCGCGTTGCCGTTAAGAGGTCCTTGGAGGTGCTGGCATGCGTCTCGCGGCGATCCTTCTCGTCCTCGCTCTTCCGGTCGCGGCCGAGGAGGCGGCGCTCGCCGACCGGTTCCCGAAGGGCGCGACCGCCTACTTCGAGGCGAGGAACCTCGGGAGAAAGCTCGACGACGTGCTCGCGTCGCCGCTCGCCCTTGCGCTCAGGGACAGCGCGGGCCTGAAGCAGGCGCTCGCCTCGCCGCAGATGGCGCAGGCGCTTCTCGCCGAGGCGTTCGTGAAGGGCGCCACCGGGCACGACTTCCAAGGCCTCTTCCGCGCGATCGCGGGCAGCGAGATCGCCGCGGCGGCGTACGGCTCGCCGCAGCGCCTGCTGTTGCTCGCCCGCGTGGACCCGAAGGCGGCGGAGCAGATCCTCAAGGGCGCGGAGATCCTCGCGAAACAGCAGCGCGCGGTCGTCGTGCCCGCCGACGGGACGCTCCCCGCGCTCTGGCAGCTCGGCCCCGCGTTCGTCTGCATCGACGGCGACGTCCTCGCCGTGAGCACCGACCAGATCCTCGCGGGCGCCGTCCGCGGCCGCGCCGCCGAGGGGCTCGAGGGGGACGGGCGTCTGGAAGAGGCGCGCCGCGCCGCGGGACGGGGCGACGCGTTCGCGTTCGTCGACCTCGCGGCGCACGCGCCCGGCCGCAAGAGCGAGAAGGCGAAGGATGTCGGGCAGGCGCTCATCGGCGGCATGGTCGGCCACGTCGGCGCCGAGGCGCCGTGGGCAGCGCTCCGCCTCGACCTCGCGCGCGACGGCGACGGCCTTCGCCTCGCGGCGCGCGCGGTCGCGCCCGTGCCCGCGGAGCTCCCGCCCGCCGTCCGCGACGCCTACATGGGCACGCTCGAGCCCTTCCCGTTCGCGGTGCCGGAGGAAACGATCGGCCTCGTGCGCCTGCACCGGAGCCTCCCCGCGCTCTGGAGCAACCGCGACGCGCTCGTCGCCGAGCGCGAGATCCCGAAGCTCGTCGAGTTCGAGACCAACTTCGGCAACCTGACCGGCGGCATGGACTTCGTCGAGCAGTTCCTCCCGAGCCTCAAGGGCGACGAGATGAGCTTCCTCGCGACGCGCCGCGCGTGGCCGAAGGACGCGCCCGCGCCGGCGATCAGGCTGCCGCAGATGGCCTTCCTCTTCCCGGTCGCCGCGACGGAGGAGATGGCGACGAAGCTCCAGGTCGCGTTCCAGACGGGCATCGGCATCGTCAACGCGACGCAGGGCATGATGACGAGCTCGTTCATGACCTACACGGAGATGTACGACGGCGTGCTCGTGCAGTTCGCGCGCTACCTCCCGCCGAGCAAGGGCGAGCTGGAGGCGAGCCAGGGCCTGCCGATCCGCTACAACTTCGAGCCGTCCGCCGCGCTCGTCGACGGCCACTACGTCCTCGCGACCTCGCCCGGCATCGTGAAGCAGCTGATCGACGGCCGCGGGAAGACCGCGCCCGCGGGCGAAGGCGTCAACGCGGGTCTCTGGCTCAGGGCCGCCGCGGCGCGCGAGAGCCTCGCCGAGAACCGCGAGGCGCTCGTCGCCGACACCATGCTCAAGAAGGGCGACGACCGCGCCACCGCCGAGAAGAAGATCGACCTCCTCCTCGACCTCGCGCGGCACGTGAAGAGCGTGTCCTTCACCGCGGAGGAGGGCGAGGGGATCTTCGCGCTCGCCCTCGACGTGCGGCTGGGGGGTGCAGAGGGCGCGAAGTGAAGCCCTTTGACGGCCCCTTCGACTTCGACGCGGCCGCGCACCTCTGGCGGCGCGCGGGCTTCGGCGCGCCCGAGGCCCGCATCGCGGAGACCGCGAGGCTCGGCGCCGCCGGGGCCGCGAAGGCGATCGTGCGCGGTCCGGCGAAGGACGAGGCCGCGGCGGAGATGGACTCGATCTACGCGCAGGTCGTCGGCACGGGCAAGGTGGACGCGATCCGCGCCTACTTCCTCCAGCGGATGGTCCGCTGCGAGCACCAGCTCCGGGAGAAGCTCGCGCTCTTCTGGCACGGGCACTTCGCGACGAGCGTGCTCAAGGTCAACGAGCCTTCGTGGATGGCGCGGCAGTACAGGATCTTCCTCGAACGCGGCCTCGGGGCCTTCGCGGATCTCCTCGGCGCGGTCACGCGCGACCCCGCGATGATCCGCTGGCTCGACAACGAGACCAACTCGAAGGGCCACCCGAACGAGAACTACGCCCGCGAGCTCTTCGAGCTCTTCACGCTCGGCGAGGGCAACTACGCGGAGAGCGACATCAAGGAGGCGGCAAGGGCCTTCACCGGCTGGCACATCCTCGCGGACCGCTACCACTTCTCGGCGCGGCTCCACGACGACGGCGAGAAGGAGGTGCTGGGGGTCCGGGGGGCGTGGAACGGCGACGACGTCTGCCGGATCGCGCTGTCGCAGCCCGCGTGCGGCCGCTTCCTCGCGCGGAAGCTGCTCCAGTTCTTCGTCGTGCCCGAGCCCTCCGCGGCGGATGTCGAGGCCTTCGGCGAGGTGCTGCGCTCGCGCGGGTACCGGATCGGCGAGTGCCTCGAGGTCCTCTTCGCCTCGGCGCTCTTCCACGGGAGCCGGGGCGCGCTCGTGAAGTCGCCGATCGAGTTCGTGGTGACCGCGGTGCGCGTGTCCGGCGGCCGCCTCGACGCGGCGGCGGCCCAGGGCGACCTGCGCGCGATGGGGCAGGATCTCCTCGCGCCCCCGAACGTGAAGGGGTGGCCGGGGCACCTCGCGTGGATCAACACCGCGACGTGGCTCTCCCGCGTGGACGCCGGGCGGAGGCTCCGGTTCCCGGCGAAGGGCGACGGGGTCGTCGCGGCTCTCTGCGGCCAGCCGCCGGGCCCCGAGGATCGAGCGCGTCTCGCCGGCGCGGGCAACGACTTCGCGCACGCCCTTCTCTCCCTTCCGGAGGCGCACCTGTCATGAGCGGCCCCCCGACCCCCCCCTCATCCTGTTGCAGCAGGCGCGCCTTCCTGAAGGGCGCCCTCGCGTTCCCCGCGGCCGCGACGCTGCCGGGGCTCTTCGCCCGGGCTGAGTGGGCGGCCGGCGGCGGCGACGAGGTGCTCGTGCTCGTTCGGCTCGACGGCGGCAACGACGGGCTCAACACCGTCGTGCCGTACGCGGACGATCTCTACCACCGCGCGCGGCCCGGGATCGGCGTGAAGAACCCGGTGGAGCTTTCGGACTCGATCGGGCTCCACCCGTCGCTCGCGGCGCTGCGCGGCGCGTGGGACGAGGGCGCGCTTGCGATCGTGCAGGGCGTCGGGTACAGGGACTCGTCGCGGAGCCACTTCACGTCGACCGACATCTGGCACACGGCGTTCACGACGACACCCGAGCGGTGGAGCGGCTGGGCCGGGCGCGCGCTGGACCGGATGGACGAGGGCGAGGTGCCCGCGCTCCAGCTCGACCCGGCGCCGCTCTCGCTCGCGCTCACGGGCGAGCGCGTCGTCGTGCCGGCGGTCGCCGACGCGGAGGGCTTCCGCGTGCGCGGCAACAAGGAGCTGCTCGAGGCGCTCGTCGCGCGCCCGCGCGAGGGGGTTCTCGAGCACGTGCGGCGCGCCGCGGAGACGGCGTACAGGACCGCGGAGCGTCTCGAGAAGGCGCTCGGAAGCGGGGACGCCGCGGGGTATCCCGACACGGATCTCGCGCGGCGGCTGTGGCAGGTCGCGAGGCTCGTCGAGGGCGGCTTGCCGGCGCGGGTGTACGCGGTGAGGCTCTCGGGGTTCGACACGCACTCGCGGCAGGCGAACGCGCACGCGGTCCTGCTGAAGACGCTCGGCGACGCGCTGGCGGCGTTCCAGGCGGACCTGAAGGCGAAGGGCCTCGACAGGCGGGTGCTCCTGATGACGTACTCGGAGTTCGGCCGGCGGGTGGAGGAGAACCGCTCGCTCGGCACGGACCACGGGACGGCGGCGCCGCTCTTCGTGATGGGGGGTCGCGTGAAGGGCGGGCTCAAGGGCGCGCACCCGTCGCTCGCCGACCTCGACCAGGGCGACCTGAAGCACCACACGGACTTCCGCCAGGTGTACGCGACGGTGCTTGAGCGCTGGCTCAACGCCGACGCGCGCGCGGTCCTCGGCGCCGCGTACGCCCCCCTGCCGTTCGTGTAGCGCGTACCGCGTACCGGGTACACGGTCCCTCGGACGTATCTCCGGGGGGGGCAACGGGTTAGGAAGGGAAGGTGCGGACCCCGGGGTCCCTCGTTCGCGCGGTTCGGTCTAGGGCCCGACGCGTGCGACGGTCGGCACCCGCACAACCTGCCGGCGAAGCAGGCGCGCGCGCACGCCATCCCCACGCCTACCCGGACTCGTCCGGCGCGGGCGGCTCGAACGCGTCCGACCACGAGATCAGCTCGTCCTCCGAAACGCGGAATGCTCCGGCGATGCCTCGCCGGGCCGCGAGGCGCTCGCGCAGCTCGGCAGCCGTCGCGTGGAGGAACCGGACCTCCGTGCGCGCGCCGAGCGCCCGCGCGCGCAAGCGGTAGTCGTCGCGCTCGGCGCGGGACCAGAAGCCCCAGTCGAGCACCACGTCGGCGCCCTCACCGAGCGCTCGCGCCGCGACCTCCCACTGGAGCCCCTCGATCGATGCCCTGTGCGCGTCCGCCCGCTCGCGGTCGCCGCCGAACAGCGTCCAGAGCCATTCGTCCGGGGTCAGGCGCACCGCGCGGCGCTCCTCCTCGAGCTTCCTCGCCAGCGTGGTCTTGCCCGAGCCGGGAAGGCCGCAGATCAGGAAGAGCGTAGGGCGCCGAATGCCCGAGGATAGCACGTGGCGAGGCCGCGGGTTCCCGGGTGCCCTCCCGATTTCACGCGGCGGGACCCGGCGCCGTCTTCGCGCCCTCGACGAAGCCGTACGCGGCGATGTGGAAGCCCGTGTGCGGGTCCATCACCTCCGTCGTCCGCCCGATCAGCAGCGCCGCCGCCGCGGCCGCGGACTCCGCCGCCTCCTTGAGCGAGAGGCCGAGGCTCTCCCGGATCGCCGCGTAGCGGGGGTCGAGCTTCCGTTGCGTCTCGAGGAACCCGAGAAGCGGCCTCGAATCCTCGCCCGGCTCGTGCGCGAGCTTCCCGCGGTCGAGCGCGACGCCCACGTTCGCGAGCACGCCCGCGAGGATGCCCACGAGATGCGGCCCCTCCTCGTTCGCCTTGTCGGACAGCACGACCTGGCCGGGCTCGATCCCGTCGAGCGGCAGGCCGAACGAGCGCAGCAGGAACGTCCCCGCCATGCGCGCCGCCGCGGCGACCGCGGTCTCCGCGTGCACGCCCTTCGCGTCCTGAAGCGCGCCGATCGTCGCGTCGACGAACCGGTTCGCCGCCTCGACCTGCTCCTTCGTGAACGAGCCCATCAGCGCCTCCCCGTCGCCGGCCGCCCGAGCGCGAGCTGGAGCGGCAGGTGCAGCCGCCGGCCCCACGCGCGCTCGTCGTGCGCATCGAGCGGGAACACGAGGTGCAGGAACTCCTCGCGCACCCGGTAGCCGCGCCGCTCGAGCGCCATCGCCATCGCGAACGTCACCTCGTAGTTGTCGCCCGGCCATCCGCTGTCGAGATAGAACTTCGTCTTCCGCTTCCGCTCCGTGAGCACGCGGTCGATCAGGTCATCCGCGTGCGAGAACGTGCTCGACATGCACGCCGCGAAGCCGAACACCTCGGGGTACTCCCACGCCATGTAGAACGACACCACGCCGCCGAGCGACGAGCCGATCACGCCGGTTCCCCTGGGCCCCTCCGCGACGTGCAGCGTCCGGTCCACGACGGGCTTGACCTCGCGCACGACCGACCGCGCGTACGCCTCGTAGCCGCGCTTCGTGTAGTCGCGCACGCGGTCCCCGGAGTGGATGCCGACGACGACGGCGGCATCCGCGGCGCCCATCGCGTCGAGGAGCCCGATCGCCTCGTCCACCTGCCACTCCTGCCCGCCGAACGCCTCCTCCGGGAAGAAGAGGTTCCTCCCGTCCTGCATGTAGAGCACGGGGTAGCGCCGGAGCGCGTTCGCCCCGTAGCCGGGAGGCAGGTACGCGCGCACGAGGTGCTTCCGGCCGAGGATCCTCGAGTCGATCTCGACGAGCGGCGAGAACGACCCCGTCGCGGGGCCCTCGAACCACGGGTACACGTCCCGGTGCCCCTCCGCGGTCATGAGCGCGAGCTTGTTGGCGCCGACGGCCCAGCGCACGCCGTCCTCCGAGCGCAGGACGGGCTTGAAGTAGAGGAACGGCCGCCGCGCCTCGAGGGCGAACGTAAAGGTCGTCCCGTCGCGCGAGACGGACTTCGGCTCGACGTCCTTGTCCCAGTCGAGCTCGGTGCGGAGGGCGATCCGGCCCTGTCCCTTCGGGTAGCGGACGCGAAGCGTGCGCTTCAGGAGCCTGCGCGTCTGGTACATGCGCGCGGGATTCTACCGTGGCGATTTCAGGGGGCTCCGGGGGCGCGCCGGGTTCCCCCCGCCCCTCCCGACTCCAGCTCGAGCAGCCGCCGCTTGCGCCAGAGTCCGCCGCCGTAGCCCGTGAGGTTCCCGTCGGACCCGACGACCCGGTGGCACGGGACGAGGATCGCGATCCGGTTGTCGCCGACCGCGCGCGCGACCGCGCGCACCGCCGCCGCGCGGCCGAGGTCCTTCGCCACCGCGCCGTACGTGACCGTCTCGCCGCCCGGGATCCGCGCGAGATGGTCCCATACGGAGTTCTGGAACTCGGTGCCCGGCGTCTCGACCGGCACGCCGAACCGGAGGCGGTCGCCGGCGAAGTACTCCGCGAGCTCCCTCGCGGTGCGGTCGAGCACCGCGTTCGTGCCCGGCGCGAACGCGCAGCCGAGGCGGCGGCGGAGCGTCCTGAGCTGGGTCTCGAGCATGCGGCGGTCCGCGAACTCGAGCAGGAAGAGCGCGCGCTCGTCCGCCGCCGCGACCATCGGGCCGAGCGGCGTCGCGATCCGCGTGACCGTGAGCAGCGGCGCGCCTTTCGCCGCCGTCGGGCTCTTCCCGAGCAGCTTGCCGAACGCCTCGTGGAACCCGCTCAGCGACCCGTAGCCGCTCGCGAACGCGGCGTTCGTCACGCCGTCGCCCTTCCGGATCCGGCCGAGCGCCGTCGCGAGCCGTCGCGCGCGGCTGTACTTGTGGAACGTGAGCCGGTGGTTCCTCTTGAACCAGCGGCGCACGCGGAGGGGCTCGAGCCCGCGCGCGCGGAGATCCCGGTCGCGCCAGCGCCGGGACGGGTCCCTCTCGACCTCGTCGAGGAGCGCCGCGACCCACTCGGGCCGCTCGCCCCGGGGCTCCATCGGACGGCAGCGGCGGCAGGGACGGAACCCCGCGAGCAGCGCGTCGTGCGCGGTCGGGAAGAACTCCACGTTCTCCGGCCGCGGCCGCTTCGCCGGGCACGTCGGCCGGCAGAAGATCCCCGTCGTCTTCACGCCCGTGTAGAAGACGCCCTCGTAGGACGGGTCGCGCGCCGTGAGGGCCGCGTGCATCTCGGAGGGGCTCGGGAGCGCTCGCTCGACCATGCCGCCATGATGCCCGAGCCGCGCGGCCCGCACTACCGGGATTCGGGCGCCGTATTCCGCTGCGCTAGAATCCGGGCCGTGCGCGCCGCCTTCCTGCTCCTCGCCCTCGCCGGCTGCAAGGCGCTCCTCAACAAGGACTTCACGCACGAGCCCGCGCCCCGGATCGACGGCGGCACGTGGATCTCCGGGAAGCCGCCCGCGCGCGACTGGCAGGTCGTGACCTTCTTCGCGACGGACGGCGGGCGGTCGGTCGCGCGCGTCGCGGGGCTGAAGGCGCTTGAGCAGGAGTTCGGGCCGAAGGGCGTCGACGTGATCGCGATCACGCGCGCCTCGGACGACGACGCGAAGCGCTTCGCGGAGGAGCACGGCGCCCCGTACGCGATCCAGGCGAAGGGCGACGCGGCCTTCGAGCGGTGGGGGGTCGGATCGCCCGAGCACGCGCCCGTCTACCTCGTGGATCCGAACGGCATGGTCCTGACCGAGGGCATGGACGACTGCGCGGAGATCCTCCGCGAGCGGCTCGGCTCGGCCCCCCATGCCCCCCCCGAGAAGAGCCGATGACGTTCGCCCCCTTGGCCGAACGCCTCCGCCCCAAGCGCCTCGACGACGTGGTCGGGCAGGACGCCGTCATCGGCAAGGGCTCGCCGCTGCGCGCCGCGATCGAGGCGAGGCGGCTGCCGTCGTTCATCCTCTGGGGGCCGCCCGGCTCCGGCAAGACGACGATCGCGCGGCTCGTCGCGGAGG
>WYBS01000226.1 GCA_011525755.1 Planctomycetaceae bacterium | reverse complement strand
TCGACCGGCTGTCCTCGCCCAGAACACCCTCGCGATGTTCGTTGCGTGGATTCCCTCGCCGAACGGCGTCGGTCCGCGCGGTCCCGCTTGCCCGTCGGTCTCGATCCTCGTGAATAACTCGGGCTAGCGGCCCAGCATGTCGCGCGTGCGCTCGGCGCAGGAGGCGCGGAGGGAGCAGGAGACCTCGCCCTGCGCGGGGCCCTGGAGGCCGACCGACTCGTACCGGTCGGCGCAGTCGGGCCAGACGGTGGCCACGACGGCGCCGCGTGCGTGGAGTCGCCGCGCGGCGACGTGGTTCGCGCCCGAGCTGCGCCCGACGCAGTGACCATGCGCGAGCCGGATCGCCGCGGCGCCCGCGTGCGCCTCCTTGGTCGTCACGCGGATGACCTCGTCGACCGCCGTCATGTCGACGATCGCGGGGACGAAGCCGTCGCCGATGCCCATGATGCCGTGCTCGCCCGCCTCGCCGCCGCTCATCACGGCGGATTCCTCGGGCTCGACCGCCGCGAGCCGGACGCCGGGCATCGCCTCGCGCAGCGCCTCGCCGACCCCCATGAGCGTGCCGCCGGTGCCGACGCCGGCGACGAACCAGTCGAGCTTGGTGCAGCCGAGCGCGCGCACCTGGTCGACGATCTCGCGGCCCGTCGTGAGCCGGTGGCAGCGCACGTTGTCCGGGTTGCCGAACTGGTCGGGCACGTAGTAGCCGGGCTTGCCGCGGAAGGCGTCGCGGTGCCGGACCGCCCCCTCGAACCCCTCGTCCTTCGGCGTCAGCCGCACGTCGGCGCCGAAGCGGCGCATCATCTCCACGCGCTCCCGGCTCATGTGCTCGGGCATGAAGATGATGACCTTGTGGCCGAGCGAGGCGGCCGAGAGCGAGAGCGCGATGCCGGTGTTGCCCGACGTGGTCTCGACGACCGTGTCGCCCGGCTTGAGCTCGCCCCGGCGCTGCGCCTCGAGGAGCAGGAACGCGGCGATCCGGTCCTTGACGCTGCCGCCGGGGTTCGCGCACTCGAGCTTCACGTAGATGCCGTCGGCGACGATGAGCGGCGTGTTGCCGATCGCTTCGAGGTAGGTCATCCGGAGGGTCCGATTCTAACGGGCCCTGCGCGGATTCAGGGGGGGTGCGGGGGCCTCAGAGGGCCCGCGAGACGAGCCAGAGGACCGCGGCGAGGCCCATCGCGACGGCGGCCGCCCCGGCGACGCCCCAGGCGACGTAGGCGGCGGCGGTCGCGGAGGCCCAGCCGGCCGCCGCGACGACCTGCAGCAGGCGCCAAGCGGGATCCCGGAGCCCTTCCACCTCCACCGCCTTGCCGCAGCGCGGGCAGTTCGTGATGCCGCCCGCGAGATCGTCCCGGACCTCGAACTCGTGGCCGCACGCGCAGGCGGCGCGGGTCACTGCTCCCGCCCCTCGACCGCCGCGAGGAGGATCGCCGTCGCGAGGACGAGGCGCCGGTCCACCGGGCAGCCGGGGTCGATCTCCACGTCGAGCTTGAAGACGAAGGGGTTGAAGTGCTGGCGCATCGACGCCACCTGCCTCTCGCCCGCGGCGAGGAGGTGGTAGCGCTGGGGGATCAGGTTCGTGAGGAAACGCCGCACCATCGCGAGGGTCGCCGAGTCCTCGCGGACGTGCGCGAGCGGCCGATCGGCGTCGTCGAGGATCTCCCACGAGTCGCGGAGGATCGAGGACCAGCCCTTGCGCCGCAGCGCCCCGATCTTCCGGCCCTCGACGCTGTCCACGACGTCGTACGCCGCCGAGAAGTCGATGATCTGCCGGGCGCGGATCGAGAGCAGCTCCGTCGCCTTGCTCTCGTCCGTGAAGACGCAGATGTCCTCCTTCAGCTTGAACGCCTTCTGCTCGCTGAAGCCGACGACCTTGCCGGCGGCGTCGTAGACATGGAAGCCGGCGCCGAGGATCCGGAACACCTTGCGGCGGACGAGGAAGCGGTCGAGGTCGAGCATGCCTTCGGATTCTAGGGATCCCCTCCCCCGCGCCCCCTCCCTTCGCCCTACAATGGCGCGATGGAGCTTCCCCCGCGCCTCGAGAAGCACCGTGTGGCACTCCTCCTGATCGACGTCCAGGAACGGTTCCGGGACCTGATCGACGGCATGACGGGCGTCGTCGCCCAGTGCTCCCGGCTCGTCCGGTTCTTCGGCAAGCTCGGGCTGCCGGTCGTCGTCACGGAGCAGTACCCGGCGGGGCTCGGGCGGACGCTGCCCGAGCTCCTCGCGGTTCTGCCGGCGGGCACGGCGCCGATCGGGAAGACGACGTTCTCGTGCGGCGGCGACGAGGGGTTCCGGAAGGCGGTCGCCTCGCTGCGGCGGGAGCAGTGGGTGCTCTGCGGGATCGAGGCGCACGTGTGCGTGTGCCAGACGGCGATGGACCTCCTGAGGGACGGCCGGCAGGTGGCGCTCGCCGCGGACGCGACCTCGTCCCGTCGGCCGCGCGACCGGGAGATCGCGCTCGCCCGGATGCGGGACCTGGGCGTCCAGGTGATGAGCACGGAGATGGTGCTCTTCGAGATCCTCCGGCAGGCGGGCACCGACGACTTCCGGGCGGTCGCCCCGATCCTCAAGGAGTAGGTGCGGAACGAGTTCCGCACCCGGGCGGACGCAACCCCTGCCCTGCAAACGGTTTGCGGACGCCGGGCACGTTAACCGTTACCCTGTAGGGATGCGGGTGCTCGAGTGCGTGCCGAATTTCTCCGAGGGGCGGGACGGAGAGACGATCCGCCTCATCGCGGCCGAGGTCGAGAAGGGCGAGGGGGTGAAGCTCCTCGACGTCGACCCCGGCAAGGCGACGAACCGTACCGTCGTCACCTTCGCCGGCGAGCCCGAGGCGGTCGTCGAGGCCGCCCTCCGCCTCGCGAGGAAGGCGACCGAACTCATCGATATGCGGCGTCACAAGGGGGAGCACCCCCGGTTCGGTGCGCTCGACGTCTGCCCGCTCGTCCCCGTCTCCGGCATCACGATGCAGGAGACCGCGGAGCTCGCCCGCGCCCTCGCGCGACGCCTCGGGGAGGAGGTCGGGCTCACCGTCTACTGCTACGAGCACGCCGCGATCCGCGACGAGAGGAAAAACCTCGCGGCCGTCCGCGCCGGGGAGTACGAGGGGCTCGAGCGGCGCCTCGCGGACCAGCGCTGGAAGCCCGACTTCGGGCCGGCGAGGTTCAACGCGCGCTCGGGCGCGACCGCGGTCGGCGCGCGCGACTTCCTCGTCGCCTACAACGTGAACCTCAACACGACCTCCACCCGCCGCGCGAACGCGATCGCCTTCGACGTGCGCGAGAAGGGCCGCCCGAAGCGCAAGGGCGATCCGCTCACGGGCGAGATCGTCCTCGACGCGAACGGCGAGACCGTGTGGATCCCCGGTGCGCTCAAGTGCGTGAAGGGGATCGGCTGGTTCATCGAGGAGTACGGGATCGCGCAGGTCTCGCTCAACCTGACGAACCTCGGCGTGACGCCCGTCCACGCGGCGTTCGACGCGACCTGCAAGGCCGCCGAGGCTCGCGGCGTGCGCGTGACGGGCTCCGAGATCGTGGGCCTCGTGCCCCTCCAGGCGATGCTCGACGCCGGCCGCCACTACCTGCGGAAGCAGCAGCGCTCGACCGCCGTGGCCGACCGCGAGGTCATCCGCGTCGCCGTGCAGTCGATGGGCCTCTCGGAACTCGCGCCGTTCGATCCCGAGAAGAAGATCGTCGAGTACGCGCTCCGCGCGCCGGGGAAGCGCCTCGTCGACCTCCCGCTCGAGCGGTTCACCGAGGAGACCGCGTCGGAGTCCGTGGCGCCCGGCGGCGGCTCGGTCGCGGCGGCGATCGGCGCGTTTGGCGCGGCGCTCGGCACGATGGTCGCGAACCTCTCCTCGCACAAGCGCGGCTGGGACGAGCGGTGGGAGGAGTTCTCGACGTGGGCGGAGAAGGGCAAGGCCGCCTACGCGGAGCTGCTCGCCCTCGTGGACAAGGACACCGACGCCTTCAACGCCATCGTGGCCGCACGCCGGATGCCGCGCACGACCGACGCGGAGAAGGCGGCGCGCACGGCGGCGATCGAGGCGGCGACGCGGGAGGCGATCGAGGTGCCGCTCCGCGTGATGGAGGTCGCGCTCTCGTCGATGGACGTGCTGCGCGCGATGGTCGAGACGGGCAACCCGAGCTCCGTCTCCGACGCCGCGGTGGGCGCCCTCTGCGCGCGCTCCGCCGTGATGGGCGCGTTCCTCAACGTCCGCATCAACGTCCCGGGCCTCGCGGACAGGAAGGCGGCGGCCGCCTACGTCGCCCGCGGCGAGAAGATGCAGGACGACGCCATCAGGCGGGAGCGGGAGATCCTCGATCTCGTGAAGCTGTAGCTCGCCGCCCTCGCCGGGGCTGCGGCGGGCAAGGGAGGGGGCGCGGGGGAGGGATCAGGTCCGCGCGTGGACGAAGACGTCCTCGGTCGACGGCGCTGCCCCCGGCTCGCCGACCCGCGCGCTGACGTTCACGTCGCGGAACCCGGCGCTCTCGAACGACGCGCGGAGCGTCTCCGGGCTCCACACCCGCATCCGGCTCGAGCGGTGGAACGCGACGTCCGCGCCGGCGACCACCATGTGGAGGCTCGCGAACTCCGCGTCCTCGAAGTCCACGAACCGGACGAACCAGAGCGGCCGCCCCTCGTGCATGCGCTTCAGGAGCGGCATGTAGGGATCCTTCGCCGCGCGCCGGATCTCGACCGCCTTCAGCCCGACGAGCACGAGCCCGCCCGGCCGCACGAGCTTCCGGATCGCCGCGAGCGCGGCGTCCACCTCCATCACCTGCGGCCACGCGTTCCCGAGGCAGAGGAACGCGTCGAACGGCGCCCCTAGGTCCGGCGGCTCATCGCCCATCCGCCACAGGTGGAACCGCTCGGGCGCGCCCGTGAACGCCCGCGCCTGCGCGAGCATCTCCTCCGAGACGTCCGCGCCGTGTGCGTCGAAGCCCTCGCGCAGGAGCGCCGCGACATGCCGCCCGGTCCCGCAGCCCGCGTCGAGCACGCGCTTCGCGCCCGCCTCGCGAAGCCGCTTGAGAATGCCGGGCATCTCGCGGCCGAGGCGTCCCTCCCAGTCGACGAAGACGTCGTAGAGGTCCGCCATCGGGCCACGGATGCCGGGGGGGTCCGGGGGCGATTTCATCGAAAGGTGCCAGGCACGATTCGACGAGGCTGCGGCAGGTCTCGCGACTCGTCGGAGCGGGTCATGTTTCGTTGAAAGGTGTCTGGCTCCGTATGCATGTTTCGTTGAAAGGTGTCAGGCTCCGTACTTCAATCCGGCCAGTGGAGGCCGTCCGGAAGCTCCGGGCGCTCGCGCCGGAACCAGCCGCTCGCGACGACCGTCACGTTGCCGTGCTCGTCCTTCTCGACCGTCCCGTTCACGGCGACGAGGTCGAGGAGCCGGAGCTCGGGCACCGAACCCTTCTTCGGCCGGCCGTCGGCGTCGCGGATCTCCACGGCGAGCGTGCCCTTCGCGCGCTCCCCCGCGTCCACGCAGCAATAGTCCCAGGGCGTCTTGCACTCGTCCTCGGCGCCGCCCTTGCCGCAGTAGTAGAGGTCCTCGTCGACGAGGTTGAAGGTCACGAATCCCTTCACGAAGTTGCTGATGCGGCCGAAGACGACCACCTCTTCCCCGGACCCCTTCTCCTTCACCTGCAGGACGGAGAGCGCCTCGCCCGGATCGGCAGCGAGCTTGAGATCCACGGGCGGCGGCGGCGGGGCGGGCGGGGGCTTCGCCTCCTCCTTGCCGCAGGCGAACGCCACGAGCACGAGGCAGGTCACGAACAGCTTCATGCTTTTCCTCCGAGGGCGTCCGTGAGCGGCATCCGGACCGCGCGCCACGCGGGCACGAGGCCGCCGAGGAGGCCCGAAGCGAGTGCCGCGGCGAGGCCCATGCCCCGGCGCAGCACGTCGAGTTCCAGTGTAAACGCGCCCATCGGGAACCGGATCGACACGTTCCCGATCGCGAGCGCGAGGAAGATCCCGATCGCGCCGCCCAGGAAGGCGACGAGCGCCGACTCCTGGAGCAGCGCGGCCGCGACCGCCGCCGGCGAGTAGCCGAGGGCGCGGAGCGTCCCGAGCTCCCGCGTGCGCGCGAGCACCGCGGCGAACATCGTGTTCGCGCACGCGAAGCCGCCGCCAAGGAGCACGAGGATCGCCATCCAGCGCGCGAGCGCGACGATGGGCACGAGGCCGCGCTCGAGCGTCGCCATCATCGCCCGCTCGGGCACCGCGACCACCTCGAGGTCGAGGCGCTTCGCCGCGAAGTAGCTCACGTCGGGGAGCCGGTCCTCGCTCTCGAGCCGCAGCGCGACGCAGGAGACGTCCTCGCGTTTCGTCGCGAGCATCAGGTCCTCGAGCCGCGCCCAGAGCTCCGCCTCGAGGATCGTGTCCGGCGCGGCGAAGCGCCCGCTGATCGTCCAGTCGCGCTGCTCGAGCCGGATCGTCCTGCCGACGGCGAGGTCGTCCGGGTCGAGGCTCATCCGCGTCGCCGCGAGGCGGCCGACCATCAGCTCGAACGGCTCGCGCGGCTCGCGCCCCTCGACCAGCGTCACCTGCGGGCGCACGAGGTAGGCCGACGGGGTGACGCCGCGCATGAGGCCGATCCGGTCGCCCGTGCGCGTCGCGATGTGCAGCTCGACCGACGCGGCGCGCACGCCGCCGTTCGACAGGACGCCCGGCGCCGCGGCGGCGGCGTTCTCCGCGTTGCCGCGCGGCACGACCGAGCGCACGAGGTCCGCCTCGCTCGACGTGCCGACCAGCACGACGACGTCGTCGCGCGCGCTCTTGCCGCCGGCGCGCTCGAGGCCGCCCGCGAACGCGGTCATCACGATCACGAGCAGCGTCGTGAGCGCGATCCCGAGGACCGTCGCGACCGTGCGCGCGCGGCGGCGCCAGAGGTTCCGGAGGGCGTAGGAGAAGGGCAGCATCACTCCGCCTTCACCGCGAGGTGGAGCGGCCGCAGGACCGCCTCCGTCGCCGGGCCGGCCGACGCGACCACGCCCACGGCGACCGCCGCCGCGAGCGTGTGGAGGACCACGGCCAGCGACGGCGCGAAGTCGATTCCGTAGCCCTCGACGCCGAGCGTCGTCGGGTGGAGCCAGAAGTAGAGCGTGACCGCGCCGCCCCCGAGCACGCCGCCGAGGAGCCCGAGGCCGAGCCCCTCGAGCGAGATGAGCCCCGCGAGCCGCGGCTTCGTGAGGCCGATCGTCTCGAGGATCCCCATCTCCGCGGCGCGCGCCTGCGCGCTGATGTAGACCGTGTTCGCGAGGACGAGGGCGACGATCGCGACCGCGACGTACCCGAGGATCCGCGCGAACTCCACGAGCTCGATGATCTCGCCGACGGCGCCCTGCACGAAGGCCTGCATCGACTTCGTGTCGGTGCGCGCCTCGTCGGGCGCGAACTTCGCGTCGATCGCCTTCGCGACCTCCTCGGGCGACGCGCCGGGCTCGAGCGTCACGAGGAACTGGGTGGCCGCGCCGAGCTTCTTCCGCGCGAGCGCGAGCTGGTCGATGTGGATGAACGCGAGGTTGTCGAGGCCCGCGGTGTCGCTCCGGAAGATCCCCTTCACGAGGACGTCGATCTCGCCGAGCCGGAGCCGCTCGCCGACCTTCGCGGCACGGCGTCCCGCGAGCCGCTCGCCGACGAGCGCGCCGTCGCGCGTCGCCTTCCACGTGGCGAGGTCGCCCGCGAGCAGCTCGACGTCGTACACACGCTCGAGATTCTCCGGCTCGACGCCGTGGAGCGTCACGAGATCGAGGTTCGCGCGGCAGGAGTTGATGAAGATGAGCGTCGGGAGCACGAGGTCCACGCCCGGGATCTCGCGGATCGCGGGCGCGTAGCGCACGGGGAGGTTCGACGTGAGCGGGCAGAAGCGGCTGTCCTGGAAGACGACGAGCACCGGCTTCTTCGCGCGCGCGCGCAGCTCGGCGACGCCGTAGTCGACCGTGCGCACGAACGCGAAGAGCGCCATCGCGAGCGCGGCGCCCGTCACGGTGAGGATCGTCCGCGTGCGCGCGCGCAGCACGGTGCGGAGGACGTAGGGGAGGAACGCGAGGAGCCTACGCATGGGGGTGCGGATGGGTCGCGGGAAGGGGAGGGGCGTCCACGATCGTGCCCTTGTCGAGGTGGACGACGCGCTTGCTGAACTCCGCCGCCGCCGGGTCGTGCGTCACCATCACGAGGGTCTTCCTGAACTCCTCGTTGAGCCGCCGCAGCAGCTTGAGCGTCGCCGTGGCGGCCGTGCGGTCGAGGTTGCCGGTCGGCTCGTCCGCGAGGACGACCTTCGGGTCCGCGACGATCGCGCGCGCGATCGCGACGCGCTGCTGCTGGCCGCCCGACATCTGGCGCGGCAGGTGGTGCGCCCGGTCGGAGAGGCCGACGGCCTCGAGGGCGACGCCGATCTTCCTCCTCCGGTCCGCCCTCGGCAGGTCGAGGAGCAGGAGCGGGATCTCGACGTTCTCGTAGGCCGTGAGCACCGGGATCAGGTTGTAGCCCTGGAAGACGAAGCCGATCGAGCGCGTGCGCCACTTCGCGAGCGCGCGCGCGGAGAGCGCGGAGACCTCCTCTCCGGCGATCCGGACGGAGCCGGAGGTCGGCCGGTCGATCCCGGCCATGAGGTTCAGGAGCGTGGTCTTGCCGCTGCCCGAGGGGCCCATGAGGGCGACGAACTCGCCCTCCTCGATCTGCATCGAGAGGTTCTCGAGCGGCGTGACCTCCTCGGAAGCCCCGGAGAAGGTCTTCGTGACGGATGCGATGTCGATGAGGCTCATTCCCGCTCCTTCACGCGGTCGCCGTCCTCGACGGCGTCGAGGATCACTCGGTGGGTCACGGAGAGGGCGCCCCGGACGACCGCGTCGCCGCCCTCCTCGCCTGCGCTCTCGACGGGGATCCTCCGCGCCACGCCCTCCGTCGGGTCGATGACGAAGACCGCGCCCCCGCGGACCGCCGCCTTCGGCACGAGGAAGATCTGCGGCGCCGCGGCGGGCCCTTCCCCCGGCACGGCGAGGAACCGCGCGCGGCAGAGCGTCTCCGGTCGCAGCAGCGGATCCGGGTCCAGGAGCTTCACCTTCACCTGGAGCGTGTTCTTGAGGAGGTCCGACTCGCGCTGGATGCGGATCACGGTCCCCCTCGTCACGCGCCCGCCGAGCACCTCCGTCCGGAGCTCCACCTCCTGGCCGACGCGCACGCCCTCCATCGACGCGAGCGGCACGTCCACGCGCGCCTGGAGCCGCGCCGGGTCGTAGATCGCGACGAGCGCGCCTCCCTGGGGCGCGAAGGGCTCCCCCGGCATCGGCATCTCGCCCCCTTCGGGGCCGACCGGCTGCCCCGGCGCCGCGAGCAGCTTCATCACGACGCCCGAGACCGGCGCCTTGACGACCGTCCAGCCGAGCTCGCGCTCCGCGATCGCGAGGTCGGTCCTCGCGCTCGCGAGCTCCGCGAGCTTCCAGTCGAGCGCGCGGCGCGCGTTCTCGACGTCCCCCAAGAGCCCCCTCGGATCCGCGAGCAGCTCGGCCGCGATCGCGGCCCGCTCGAGGGCCTCCTTCGCCGCGGCCTCGGCCGCACGCGCGTCCGCCTCCCGCCCGAGGAGCGCCGCCTCGGCTGCCGCGAGCTCCGCCCGCGCCTTCGCGAGCGCCACGGGGTAGGTGCCTCCCGCCTCCGCGAGCCGCTCCTGACCGTCGAGGTCCGCGCGCCGCGCGTCGCGCTCCGCCTCCGCCTCGGACACGGCCTTCCGCGCCGCCGTGAGCCCCTCCTCCGCCGCGCGCGTCCGGTTGCGCGTCTCCGCGTCGAGGAGCCTCGGGTCGCCCTTCTGCTCGAGGAGCGACTCTTTTACCGCGAGCTCCGTCCGCGCCGACGCGACCTCGGCCTCGCGCAGCCCGACGAGCGCCTGCGCGCGGTCGCGCGCCGCGAGGAGCTCCGCGCTCTCGAGGACGCCGATCACGGTCTCATTGGCCTTCACCTCGGCGCCCTCGAGGACGTCGAGCGAGCGGAGCACGCCCTTCACGAGCGGCCGCGCGAGCACCGGGAAGGGCTCCGCCTCGATCCAGCCCGCCGCCTCCGCGGTCTGCTGGCGCGTCGCGCCCCCGGAGCCCCCCGCCTTCACGGCCGCGGTGGCGACCGCGCGCGCAGGGCGCAGCAGCGGAACGAGGAACGTCGCGAGGACGCCGAGCGCGACGATCGCGATCGCGAGGACCGCGAGTCGGCCGCGGCGCTCCGGCCTCCGACGGGGCTCGTCCATGCGGAGCGCGGAGAGATCGACGTCGCTCATCGCAGGTCCTCCGGGAGCGGCCAGCCGTATGCGCCCGCGTAGGCGATCCGCGCGCGCGTCTCGGCGACCGCGGCCTCGCGCGCAAGGGCCTCCGCCGCGACCGCCGTCGCCGCGCGCCACGCCGCGTCGGCGAACGCGTCGCCGTCGACTTCGAGGCGCGCGCGCGCGACGTCGTACTCGCGCGCCATCGCCTCCGCCTCCGCGGCCGCGGCGCCGGACTTCGCGACCGCCGCACGGAGCTCCGCGTCGCGCGCCGTGGCCTCCTCCTCCGCGGCGAGGAGCGCCGCCTCGACCGACCGCCGCGCCGCCTCGCGCCGCTCCTCGGCCGCGCGCGCCGGCCTCGACGCGCCGACCGGCACGCGCAACTCGGCGAATCCGCCCCAGCCGCCGCCGTTCCAGCGGAACGCGGGGCCGATCTCGATCGAGGGGTACTGCGCCCGCACCGCCTCGCGGAACTCCGCGTCGGCGGTCCCGTACCGCGCGAGCGCGACCGCGAGGTCCGGGCGCTTCAGGAGCCGCTCGCGGCCCCACTCGGGGAGGGAAGGGAAGGGGGCCGGGGGAAGGGAGACCGCGAGCGCCGCGTCGGCCGGGAGGCCCATGAGCCGGCGGAGCCGCGCGAGGTTGCTGACGCGCTCGGCGGAGACGGCGAGCTCCTCGGCCGCGCGCGCCTTCCGCGCCGCGGTCGCCTGCGCCGCCGCCGCGTCGGACGCGAGTCCCGCCCGCGCGAACGGGTTCGGGTCCGGCGCCTCCGCCGGCAGCGTGCGCGCCTCGAGCACGCCCTCGACGAGGAAGCACTCCGCGATCCCCGCCGCGACCTCCCGCTCCTCTTCGCGGAGGGCGGCGAGCGCCTCGACCTGGCGCGCGTGCGCGGCCTTCGACGCCGCGCCGCGCCGGTAGAGCTCGACGGGGTCGATGCCGAGCATCACCTCCTTGTCGTGCTGGTCCGCGCTCGCGCCGACACCGAAGGGCGGGACGTCGAGCCCCGCCGCGCGCGCCTCGGCGCGCAGCCGCAGGAGCTCCGGGTTGTGGGCGTGCGCGAACCCGACGGCCGCGGCGAGGTCGACCTCCGGGGCGGCCCGCCGGTCCAGGTCGCTCATGGTCTCCTGGAGATCGACCGGCGCGGCGCGGTAGGCCACGCAGGCGGGAAGCAGGAACAGGAACGCGAACGAACGCACGACGACACCTCCGTGAAAAAAGGGACCGGAGACGAAGGTGCGCGGCTAGAGCAGGAGGGGGTGGGAGCGCGCGGCGGCGGAGCCAAGGAGGACGCGGTGGAACGTGCCCGCTGCCCCGGTCGGGGCGCGCTTCGGAAGCGGCGCCGCGGGAACGTCGAGGACGGCGACGAGCGGCGCGTGCTCCGCGGACGCCGCGGCATGCGTCGCGGCGTCGTGCTTGCACATGCAGCCCTTCTTCTCCTCGCAGGGCTTCGGCGCCGGCTTCTCCGGTTGCCCGCGCTTGCAGTGCGGGCAGCAGTCGTCCTTCCGCTCGGAAGCCTCCGCGGTCGACTTCGTGCCGCAGCACGGCGCGCCGACGATGCAGCAGAGCGGGCTCCCGAGCGCGATCGACGCGCTCGCGAGGAGGACGAGCAGGATGCCCGCCGTGCGTGCCATCACCCTATTATACGCGGGAGGCGGCCGGCGGATGAGCGGGAGTTCCCCCCTCCCCGCGCCCCACCCCTTCGGAGCGTGGCCGAGGGCCGCTCCCCGAACATCGCGCGGTAGTAGCCGGCGAAGCGCGAAAGGTGCCAGAAGCCGTTCCTGAAGGCGACCTCGGTCACGGTCGCCCCGGGCGGCGCGCCGAGGAGGTCCCGGCGGACCCGGTGGAGCATTACCGTACGTATATACTGTATCGGCGTCGCGCCGAACTGCTCGCGGAACGCGGCCTCGAGCGACCGCTCGCTCGCCCCGGTCGCCGCGCAGACGTCGCGCACCGAGAGGGGCCGGGCCGCCGGCGCGAGGATCGCCGCCTCGGCCGCGAGCGCGAGGCGCCTCCTGTCCGACGGACGTCCGCGCCGCGCGTGCGGCGCCGACGGGGCGGCGTCGAGGAGGATCCGCTCGACGAGCGAGAGGATCGCGTCCGCCGCGAGCCGCGCGCCCGGCGGAGGGCAGCCGTCCGCGAGGATCCCGCTCGCGAGCGCCGCGAGCCGGGACGCAGCACCCGGCTGTCGCCGGAGCACCGTGACCGGCGCGGCGCGCCAGCGCGCCTGCATCTCCGCGCCGCCGGGCACGTTGAGGAAGAGCCTCCGGATCCCGGCCTCGCCGAGGACGATTGTGAGCGTTCCGCCCCGGTCCACGACGCAGTCCATCTCGCGGCGCGAGCCGAGGGCGACGACGCTCCCGCCCAGGTCGGCGCCGTTGAATCGCGCGGAACCCGGCCCCTCGAGCGGCAACCCGATCGAGAGGTAGCCGGCCGGCGAGACGCCGCGCGAGCGGACGAGCGTGTCCGCGCGCTCGTAGTGGATCCCGAGGCCGGGCAGCGGGACGAGGGCGACGTCGATCCTCAGGGGGCCCGGCCGTAGCTGCCAGCAGTCGTGGTCCGTGTCCCGCGGAAGCGCCGCGATGTCGCGGACGACCACGTGGCGGGCGGCTGTGCTCATGGGCCCGGGAATTCTAGCGGGATCCGGATAGCATCGGCACGGACCGCGACTAGCCTCTTGCCTCGGCCTGGCCGGCGCCGGATGCGGCCCGCTGGCTCTCTGGATGACGGCAACGAGACGCTGATGGGGTTTCGCACGCGCCCGGCCGGGCCGGTTCCGGCCGCCCTGCTCCGCGTCGCCGCGCTCCTCGTGGCGCTCGCCGTCCCGTCGGAGGCGGGCGAGGAGGGGATCCTCTCCATCCCCGAGTTCACCGGCGACCTGCTCCGGCGCGACCGCCTCACGGACGGCTGGAACGGCAAGCGCCGCGAGTGGGCCGACAACGGCGTCCAGCTCGAGATGGACTGGGTGCAGACGTTTCAAGCCGTCGTCGACGGGGGCCGCTCGACCGAGTCGGAGTACGGCGGCTCGCTCGATTACATGCTCCTCGTGGACCTCCAACGGATGGGGGTCGTCCCGGGCGCGATGGTCAAGGTGCGCGCGGAGTCGCGCTACGGCGAGTCGGTGAACACGGTCTCCGGCAACGTGCTTCCCGTGAGCATGGACCAGTTCATGCCGCTGACGACGCGGCCCGACGACGACATCGCGATCACGGTCACGGATCTGACCTACCAGCAGTTCCTCTCGGAGAAGCTGGGCGTCCTGCTCGGCAAGATCGACACGCTCGACAGCGACCCCAACGAGTTCGCGTCGGGCCGTGGGAACACGCAGTTCCAGAACTTCAACTTCATCTTCAACGGCACGCTCGGGCTGCTTCCGTACAGCACGCTCGCAGCGGGCGCGATCTGGATGCCGACGAAGCGCGCGACCGTCCGTGCGATCTTCTTCAACACGGAGGACGCGTCCACGAGCAGCGGCTTCGACGACTTCGGCGACGGCTGGTCGCTCGCGACGGAGGCCGACTTCCAGTACTTGCTCGGCAGCCTGCCGGGCGGCACGAACGTCGGCTTCATCTACTCCGGCGACAACCGGTTCTTCGAGTACGGCGGGCGGTTCACCCTGGTGCCGGGAGAGGGGATCGTCCCGCCGACGGACGACGACACCTGGACGGCCTTCGTGAGCGGCTGGCAGTACCTCCATGCCGAGGAGGAGGCGAAGGGGCCGATCTACCTGCACGACGGGAAGCCCGACCTGCAGGGGATCGGGCTCTTCGGGCGGGTGGGCTTCGCCGACCGCGACACGAACCCCGTCGAGTGGGCGATCAGCGGGGGGCTCGGGGGCAGGGGCCTCTTCCCCCGCCGCGATCACGACACGTTCGGCGCGGGCTACTTCTACTCGGGCCTCGTGACGACGCGGTTCAGCGGCCTTGTCGGGCTCGCGGACCACACGCAGGGGTTCGAGTTCTTCTACAGTCTCGCGATCACGCCGGCGGCGCAGGTCACCTTCGACGTCCAGCTGATCGACTCGCCCGCGTCGAGCCTCGACACCGCGGTGATTCTCGGCGTGCGCGTGCTGCTCGTCTTCTGAATGTCCCCGCAAAGGAGGGGCGAACCCATGAAGCGTATCCTTCTCGTCGCCGGACTGCTGCCGGCGCTCGCTCTCGCGTCCTTCGCGCAGGAGCTCGACCGGACCGTCCTGCCGGTGCCCGAGCCCAAGCGGCCCGTGTACACCGAGATCGACGCGCGGAACGCGAAGCCGCCGCCGCGGTTCGATGTCACGGCGCCGGAGGGCGCGCCGAACGTCGTCATCATCCTGATCGACGACATGGGGTTCGGCACGGCCGGGACGTTCGGCGGCCCCGTCCCGATGCCCACGCTCGACCGGCTCGCGCAGGCGGGGCTTCGCTACAACAACTTCCACACGACCGCGCTCTGCTCGCCGACGCGCGTGGCGCTCAAGTCCGGGCGCAACCACCACACGTGCGAGACGGGCTCGATCATGGAGACGGCCACCGCGTTCCCCGGCAACACGGGCCGGATCCCGGACTCCGTGGCCCCGGTCGCGGAGATGCTCCGCCTCAACGGGTACAGCACCGCCGCGTTCGGGAAGTGGCACGAGACCGCCGCGTGGGAAGCGAGCATCTCGGGACCGTTCGACCGCTGGCCGACCCGCCAGGGGTTCGACAAGTTCTACGGCTTCATCGGCGGCGAGACGAACCAGTGGGCGCCCTTCTTCTACGACGGCGACGCGCAGGTCGAGCTGCCGGACGACCCGAACTACCACTTCCTCGTCGACATGACGGACGAGGCGGTCTCGTGGATCCGGTACCAGAAGGCGCTGACGCCCCGGAAGCCCTTCTTCGTCTACTACGCGCCGGGCGCGACGCACGCGCCGCACCACGTCCCGAAGGAACGGATCGCGAAGTGGAAGGGCAGGTTCGACCAGGGCTGGGACAAGGTGCGCGAGGAGACGCTCGCGCGCCAGATCGAGCTCGGCGTGGTGCCGAAGGGGACGAAGCTCGCCGGGAAGCCCGAGGCCATCAAGGACTGGGACGCGCTCTCGGAGGACGAGAAGCGCCTCTTCGCGCGGCAGGCCGAGGTCTACGCGGCGTTCGCCGAGATGACCGACCACGAGATCGGGCGGGTCATCGATGCGATCGAGGACCTGGGCGAGCTCGACAACACGCTCGTCTTCTACATCGCGGGCGACAACGGCGCGAGCGCCGAGGGCGGGATGAACGGGCTCTTCAACGAGTACTCCTACTTCAACGGCGTCCCGGAGCGCGTGGAGGACCTCCTCAAGGTCATGGACAAGTGGGGCTCGCCCGAGACCTACCCGCACATGGCGGCGGGATGGGCCGTGGCGTTCGACACGCCGTTCATGTGGACGAAGCAGGTGGCGTCGAACTTCGGCGGAACGCGCAACGGGATGGTCGTCCACTGGCCGAAGGGCATCCGCGCGAGGAACGAGGTCCGGCGCCAGTTCCACCACGTGATCGACGTGGCGCCGACGATCCTCGAGGCGGCGAGGCTCCCGGAGCCGAAGGTGGTCAACGGCACGCCCCAGATCCCGATGGAGGGCGTGAGCATGGCCTACAGCTTCGACGACGCCGCGGCGAAGGACCGCCACGTGACGCAGTACTTCGAGATCTTCTGCAACCGCGCCGTCTACCACGACGGCTGGCTCGCGGGCACGGTCCACCGGGCCGCCTGGGAGCAGAAGGTGCGCCATCCGCTGCTCGAGGACGTCTGGGAGCTCTACGACGTGCGGAACGACTTCAGCTGCTCGAACGACCTCGCGGCGTCGAACCCGCAGAAGCTCGCCGAGCTGCAGGCGCTCTTCCTCAAGGAGGCCGAGAAGTACCACGTGCTGCCGCTCGACGACCGGCTCTTCGAGCGGTTCATCCCCGAGCTGGTGGGGCGCCCCGACCTGATGGGGGGCCGCACGTCGCTCACGCTCGCCGGGGGCATGACCGGCATGACCGAGAACGTGTTCCTGAACGTCAAGAACAAGTCGAAGACGATCACCGCGGAGATCGAGGTGCCCGCGGGCGGGGCGAACGGCGCGATCCTCGTGCAGGGCGGCCGGTTCGGAGGCTGGGCGCTCTACGTGAAGGACGGCGTGCCGGCCTACGACTACAACTTCCTCGGCAGGAGCCGGACGAGCATCGCGGCGACGAGGGCGCTTCCGCCGGGCAAGGCGACGATCCGGTTCGAGTTCGCCTACGACGGCGGCGGAATGGGGAAGGGCGGCACCGGGACGCTCTACGTGAACGGCGAGAAGGCCGCGGAGGGCCGCATCGAGCGCACGCAGCCGTCGGTCTTCTCGGCGGACGAGACCGCGGATGTCGGGATCGACCTCGGCACGCCCGTCGTCGAGGCGATCGGGGCGGAGAAGAAGTCGCGCTTCAACGGCTCGATCGGAAAGGTCACGATCGAGGTGAAGTAGGGGGGGCCGGGGGGCGGCTCAGCGCCGCGGCACGACGGCCATCAGGACGTTCGCGATCCATGCGGACGCCATCACCCCGACCAGGAACAGCACGAGGAAGATCGCCGCCGACGAGCGGGCCCCCGCGAGGTTGAACCCGAGCCCCGCGGCGCCCGACGCCGCCAAGAGCGCGGTGTACGCTCCCATCGCCCTCCTGGGCCAGCCCGCCTGGCACTCGAACGTGGCGGCCAGGGGGATCAGCAAGGCGAAGATCCCGAGGCCGGTGAAGAGGAGCGGCCTCGTGCCGAGGATCGCGCCGAGCGCGATCGAGAGGAGCGAGACGAGGAGGCAGGCCCCGACCCAGTTGGAGGCGACCGTCTCCTCGCGCGAGAGCGCGAGACGGCCGAACCGGTCGAGCCGGAGGATCAGGTTGAAGAGCGGCGTCGCGAGCCAAGTCAGGAGGCAGAACACGGCATAGAGGATCAGGATAGGCCAGACGAACGGGGCGAAGTCCGGATTGGCGCGTGCGAGCCTCTGCAGGAGCTTCGCCCCGAAGTAGCCGCCGAGGATCACGGCCCAGCGCGCCCTGCCGCCGAGCTTCGCCATCCAGAGGAAGTAGCGGAGGACGAGGCTGTAGATCACGGACCGCGCCTTGAGCGCCTCGACGATCCCCTGCCGCGCCCACTCGTGCCCCGGCTCGAGCCGGAGCGCCTCCCGGAAGTGCGCGAGGGCCGTCTCCGCCTTCCCCAGCTCGAGCTGCCGCCAGCCTTCGTTGGCATGCGTCAGCGCGTCCTCGGGGTTGCGGCCGAGCGCGCCCTCGAGCGCCTCGCCCGCCTCCCGCTTGCGGCCGAGCTTCACGAGCGCCATCGCGCGCGTGTTCGTGCAGCCGCCGTGCTCGGGATCGAGCTTGAGCCCGCGCTCGGCGGCCTCCAGCGCGTCCTTCCAGCGCTCCTGCGCGAAGCAGACGTCGGCCAGGAGATCGAAGTGGTCCGGGTCGTCCGGCTCGAGGCGGATCGCCTCGTGCGCGCACTGCTCCGCCTCGCGGAACCGGCGCCGCTCCACGTACACGAGGCCGAGCGCGTAGTGGCAGAAGGCGCGATCGGGCGCGAGCCGGATCGCCTCCTGTCCCTCCCGCGTCGCGTCGTCGTAGCGCCCCTGCGCAGCGAGGCAGAGCGCCAGCAGCGCATGGGCGTCCCATGCGCCGGGGTCGGAGGCCAGCTCCTTCCGCAGCTCCGCCTCCGCCGGCTCCCAGCGCGACTGCCGGAAGAGGATCCGCGCGCGCTCGATGTGGACGCCCATCGCTACTTCAGGTACTTGAGGATGTCGTCGTAGAGCCCGCCCTCGTTCGAGTAGAGGGCGTAGTTCCTCGCGGTCGAGAACCACTCGCGCGTGGAGGGCTTGATCGCCCCGGCGGCGGCCGCGAGGTCCCCGGTCGTCAGCGGCTTCGGCCGCCCCTCGCGCATCGCCTCCCGGAGCTTCCCCTCGACGGCGGCGTCGACGAGCGCCTTCAGGTCCGCCCCGGAGAAGTGGTCCGTCTTCTTCGCGACCCGCGCGTAGTCGATGTCCTCGAGCGGTTTGCCGCGGCAGAGGATCGAGAGGATCGCCGCGCGCGCCGCGGCATCGGGCGGGGGCACGAAGAGGATGCGGTCGAACCGGCCGGGGCGCCGGAAGGCGGTGTCGAGGTACCAGGGGGCGTTGGTCGCGGCGAGCACGAGGACGCCCTCGTTCGAGGCCGACACGCCGTCGAGCTCCGAGAGGAACTGGTTGATCAGCTGGCGCCCCGCGCTCTTGCGCATGTCGGTGCGGCTCGCGCCCAGGGCGTCGACCTCGTCGAAGAAGAGCACGCAGGGGGCGTTCCGGCGCGCCTGCTCGAACACCGCGTGGAGGTTCTTCTCGCTGTTCCCGATCCACATGTCGAGGACGTCGTGGAGGCCGACCGCGACGAACCCGGCCGCGATCTCGCCGGCCGTCGCCCGCGCCAGGTGGGTCTTGCCGCACCCCGGGGGCCCGTACATGAGGATGCCGCCGCCCGCGGACTTCCCGTACGCGCGGTAGAGATCGGGGTGCTTCAGGGGATGGATGATCTTGAGGCGGATCTCCTCCTTGAGCGCCTCCATCCCCCCGACGTCCGCGAAGGACACCGACGGGCGCTCGATCTCGGCCTCGAACGCGTCCTCCTCCCCGTCCGTCCGGCGCACGCGGCCGTCGACCACCTCCGCGTGGCGCTCGTCGGCGCCGATGCCGAGGCGCCCGGCAAGCCCGGCGTCGCGGACGGAGGGGTCGGCGTCGATCGCCTTCCTGTACTGGCGCACGGCGCCCGCGACGTCGCCGGTCCGCTCGAGGAGGCGCGCGTGGAAGAGGTAGGCCTGCGGGGGAGTCTCGGGCGCGTTCACGAGGCTCTCGACGAGCACGAACGCCTCGCCGTGCTTGCCCCCCTGCAGGAAGGCCTCGCCGAGCCCGAGCTTCACCTCGAGATCGTCGGGCGCGAGTGCGGCGGCGGCGCGGAACTCCGCCTCCGCCTCGGCGGCCCGGCCGAGGCCGAGGAGGGTCCGCGCGAGGTGCCTCCGCAGCGGGACGTTCGTCGGCGACACGCGAACGGCCTCGCGCAGCGCCCGGATGGCATCGTCGTCCGCCATGGGGCTATCCGAAACGATGGAAGGCGCCCGGTCAATACGGTTTCCCGCGGCGGCCGCGCCGGGTGTGGGGGGGCTCCGGGGGCCCGGCGTCCCGCGTGGCGCGCTACCATGGGGCCGATGTCGGACCGGCCGGAGATCCGGGAGGCGGTGCACTCGCTCCACGGGAGGCTCCTCGGACGCCCCGCGACGATCCCGCTCGCGGATGTCGCGGCGCTCTTCGGCGCCGGGCCCGAGGTGCTCGCCCGCGTCCGCACGCGCGGCGACCTCGTGCTCAAGGGCGACGCGTTCAGCAACGACGGGCCGGAGCTCGTCGTTCCCGCCGGCAAGGTGGAGCTCGAGATCTCGGACCTGCTCAAGGGGACGTGGTCCGCCGACGAGGCGGGCTTCTCCCTGCGGTTCCCGTACCGGGACTTCACGGTGCGCGCGTGCCTCCAGGTCGCGTTCTTCCGCAAGTGCTTCGACCTGCGCGAGATCCGCGCGACGACGGGCTCCATCGAGCTCGACTTCGGCAGCGCGGTGGCGGACCGCCGCTACACGTTCTGACGGGGCGTGCCCGACGGCCCCCGGGACCCCCTTCCTTCCCCGCGCGAGCGGCCCCCGGACCCCCTCTTCCTCCCCTTTTTTTGCCGCGTCGTGGCGCTCGGATAGACTCCGCTCGCCGATGCAGAAGCGCCGCGCGAAGGAGGCCCCTCGACCCGACACGGCCGGTCTCCCGAGAGACGATCTCCTGAAGCTCTACCGGCTCATCTACGCCTCGCGGCGCACCGACGACAAGGAGATCGTCCTCAAGCGCCAGAACAAGGCGTACTTCCAGATCAACGGCGCCGGCCACGAGGCGATCTGCGCCGCGGCCGGCATGGCCGCGCGGTCGGGGTACGACTGGTTCTATACGTATTATCGGGACCGCGCGCTCGCGCTCGCGCTCGGCGTCACGCCCTACGAGATGCTGCTGCAGGCGGTCGGGTCGATCGAGGATCCGGCGTCGGCGGGGCGGCAGATGCCCGCGCACTGGGGGCACAAGGACTACCGGCTCGTCTCGGCGTCGTCGCCGATCGCCACGCAGTACCTCCAGGCGGTCGGGTGCGCCGAGGCGATCCAGAAGATGCGCGAGCACGACGACGTGCGGAGCGCGGTCCGCGGAGAGTTCCACGGCGACGAGGTCGTGCTCTGCACGGGCGGCGACGGGTCGACGTCGGAGGGCGAGTTCTGGGAGGCGCTCACGACCGCGTGCGTGATGCGTCTCCCGGTCGTCTTCCTGATCGAGGACAACGAGTACGCGATCTCGGTCCCGCGCGAGGTGCAGACGCCGCACTCGTCGATCTCGAAGACGGTCGCCTCGTTCCAGCCGCTGCTCATCCTCGAGGTGGACGGGTGCGACCCGGTCGCGTCCTACCGCGTGATGGGCGAGGCGCTCGCGCATGCGCGCGCCGGCAAGGGCCCCGCGCTCGTGCACGCGCACTGCATCCGTCCCTACAGCCACTCGATGTCCGACGACCAGAAGCTCTACCGGCCGGCGAGCGAGATCGAGGAGGAGGCGGCTCGCGATCCGGTCACGACGTTCCCCCGGCGGCTCCTGGAGGAGGGGGTCGCGGGGGAGGAGGAGCTCGAGGCGATCCGTCGCGACGTCGACCGGGAGATCGAGGAGGCCGCGGAGCGCGCGCTCGCCGCGAAGTGGCCCGAGAAGTCGCGCGAGGCCGTCGAGCTGTGGGTCTTCTCCCCCGACGTCGACCCGACGTCGGCCGCGTTCGCGACCGATCCCGCGTTCGAGGGCGAGCCTCGGACGATGATCGACCTCATCAACCAGACGCTCCTCGACGAGATGGCGCGGGACGCGCGCGTGCTCGTGTTCGGCGAGGACGTGGCCGACGCGACGCGCGAGGCCGCGCTCCCCGAGGTGAAGGGCAAGGGCGGCGTCTTCAAGGCGACGCACGGGCTCCAGCGCGCGCACGGCGGGCACCGCTGCTACAACTCGCCGCTCGCGGAGGCGAACATCCTCGGCCGGACTATCGGGCTCGCGACGCGCGGGCTGAAGCCGGTCGCGGAGATCCAGTTCATCGACTACATCTGGCCCGCGTACGAGCAGATCCGGAACGAGTGGTCGGTGCTGCGCTGGCGGAGCGGGAACACGTTCTCGTGCGGCAGCGTGGTGCGCGCGACGATCGGCGGCTACATCCGCGGCGCGCTTTGCCACAGCCAGAGCGGCGAGGTGCTCTTCACGCACATCCCCGGGATCCGCGTCGTCTACCCCTCGAACGCGCTCGACGCGTGCGGGCTCCTGCGCACGGCGATCCGCTGCGACGACCCGGTGCTCTACCTCGAGCACAAGCACCTCTACCGGCAGACCTACAACCGGTCGCCCTACCCGGGCAAAGAGTTCATGATCCCGTTCGGGAAGGCGGCGCGGGTGCGCGAGGGGTCGCACGTGACGATCGTCACCTACGGCGCGCTCGTCGAGCGGAGCCTGCGCGCGGCGAAGCAGCTCGCCGAGGAGGGGATCGAGGCCGAGATCCTCGATCTGCGGACGATCCAGCCCTACGACTGGGAGGCGATCGCGGAGAGCGTGGCGAAGACGAGCCGCGTGATCGTCGCGTACGAGGACAACCGCGCGTGGGGCTACGGCGCGGAGATCGCCGCGCGCATCTCGGACGAGCTCTTCCGCGAGCTGGACGCGCCGGTGAAGCGCGTGGCCGCGCTCGACACGTTCGTCGCCTACAACCCCGACCTCGAGGACGTGATCCTCCCGCAGGTCGAGGA
>WYBS01000050.1 GCA_011525755.1 Planctomycetaceae bacterium | reverse complement strand
CTACGCCATCGACGTGCCGGCGGCCATCCGCATCGACCTCTGCGCGCTCCCCATCCCGGAGACCTACCTCGTCCCCGAGCGGCGCCCGCTCGCGCTGCGACCCGGCGAGCGGAGGGTCGAGCCCTTCCAGCTGGGGACGTCGTTCGAGCGTGTCGTCCCGGCCCCGAAGACCGGCAAGTGAGCGGCCGGCCCGCACGGCCGCCGTCCCGCCGCTGCGGTCGCGCCGCCGCGGGGTCCCGGAAGCGCCGAATGTCGAAATCCCGGGACATCCCGGGGGCCGCGAGCCGCCCCTCCCCCGCGCCCCCTCCCGTCCCCCTCGGGCCCCCGTAAAGCCCCCCTTCCCGTTGGACGACAAGGAGTTGGCGCCCGGCGGCCCCCGCCGGCGCCACGCTCCCCGCGGGAACGACGGGAAGGGAAGGGAACCGTGCAAGAGAGGCAGACGGAGAGCCCCGAGGTCTTCGACCGGGCGCAGGCCATGGAGGCCACCGGCGGCGACGAGGACCTGCTCCACGAGATCGTCGGGATCTTCGTCGAGGACTGCCCGCGCATGATCGAGGAGCTCGGCGCGGCGATCCGCGCCGGCGACCCCGACACCGCGCGCCGCGCCGCGCACACGCTCAAGGGATCCGTCTCCGTGCTCGGCGCGAGGGCGCTCGCCGCCGCCGCGAAGGAGGCGGAGGCCCATGCGCGCGTCGGAGACCTCGAGGCCGCCGCCGCCGCCTTCGCGCACATCGAGGAGGAGGCGGCCCGGCTCGCCCCCGTCCTCGAGGAGCTGCTCGCCGGCTGAGCCGCGCGCCCATGACGCGCTTCCGTCGGTTCCTCGCGCTGGTTCGCGAACGCGCGACCGAGCCCGACAGCGGGCGCCTCGCGATGGCCGTCCTCCCCACCGCGGGGCTCCTCTTGACGATCGCGAGCTACCTGCTCGTGCTCGGCATCGAGGAGCGGCTCGGCGAGGCCGAGTTCCGCGAGCTCGCGGCCTCGCGCATCGCGGACCTCCAGGGCGTCGTCGATCGCCAGCTCTCCCACGCCGAGTCGCTCGCCGCCGTCCTCGGCGAGAACCACGCGACGCTCAACCGCGACCGCTTCGCGGAGCTCGCGCGCGCCTCGCTCCGCCGCGGCATCGAGCGCGTGGCGTGGATCCCGCTCGTCACCCGGTACGAGCGGCGTCCCTGGGAGGAGCGCATGCGGACGGACGGGCTCCCGGGCCTCGCCGTCCGCGAGCGCGGTGCCGACGGCGCGCTCGTCGCGGCGACCGACCGCGGGCAGTACTACCCCCTCGCCTACGTGCACCCGATGCCGGACCGCGACGAGATCCTCGGCTTCGACGTCGGCTCCGACGGCACGCTCGCGGCGGCGCTCCAAGCGGCCGGTGCGAGCGGCGAACCCGCGCCGCTCCCGCGCGACCCGCTCACCGGAGCGGACAGGAGCCCGTCCAGCATCGCCCTCGTCCTGCCGGTCCACCCCGAGGGGGCGTCGGTCCCGCGGCGCACGGTCGTCGGCTACGTGCTCGCCGGCTTCGACATCGGGGCGGTCGCCGGCAGAGGCGCCCCCGACGGCCTCGATCTCCGCGTCTCGCCGGCCACGGGCGGGAAGGAGGGGCCCCTGCAGCTCACGAAGATGGTGAGGCTCGGCGGCCACGCCGTGCCGGTCACCTGCGTCGCGACCGCGCGCTTCCGCCGGGAGCGGTCCCGGTGGATTCCCGAGGGGGTCCTAGGGGGAGGGCTCCTGCTCACCGCGGCGATGCTCGTCGGCCTCGGTCACGTGTCGCGGGGGCAGAAGCTCCTCGCGGGTCGCACCCAGGAGCTCGCGGAGGCGAACCGCGACCTCGCCGACTACCTCGCGGCGCGGAAGACGGTCGAGGAGGCGCTGCGCCAGAGCGAGGAGCGGTACCGCTCCCTCGGCCTCGCGAGCTCGCAGATCATCTGGACGACGGACGCGCAGGGGAGCGTCGCGAGCGACCTCCTCGCGTGGCGCGCCTTCACCGGACAGTCCGAGGACGAGATCCGCGGCGACGGCTGGCTCGACGCCGTGCACGCCGCCGACCGCGCCCGCGTGCGCGAGGCGTGGCGCGCGGCCGTCGCGGCGGGCAGCGTGTTCGACGTCGAGTGCCGGATCCGCCACCGCGACCGCGGGCCGCGCGACTTCCAGATGCGCGGCGTGCCCGTGCGCGACCGGGACGGCAGGGTGCGCGAGTGGGTCGGGAGCTGCACGGACATCACCGATCGCAAGGCGGCGGAGGCGGCGAGCAAGCGCGCGCGCGAGCTGGCGGAGCTCGCGAACCGCATGAAGAGCGATTTCCTCGCCAACATGAGCCACGAGATCCGCACGCCGATGAACGCGATCCTCGGGATGACGGAGCTCTCCCTCGACACCCAGCTCACCCCCGAGCAGCGCGAGTACCTGACCACGGTCCACCAGGCGACCGAGTCGCTGCTCGCGATCATCGACGACATCCTCGACTTCTCGAAGATCGAGGCGGGCCGCCTGCGGCTCGAGCGGATCGAGTTCGGGCTGCGGGAGACCGTGGAGCGGACGCTGCGCACGCTGGCGCTCCGCGCGCACAAGAAGGGGCTCGAGCTCGTCGCCGACATCACGCCCGACGTGCCCGACAGCCTCGCGGGCGACCCCCACCGCCTTCGCCAGATCATCCTCAACCTCGTCGGGAACGCGATCAAGTTCACCGACCGCGGGGAGGTGGCCGTGGCGGTGCGCGTCGCCGAGCTGCCGGGGCCGGAGGCCTGCCTCCTGTTCGCCGTGCGCGACACGGGGATCGGCATCCCGAAGGAGAAGCGGCGCCACATCTTCGGCGCGTTCGTGCAGGCGGACGGCTCGACGACCCGCCGCCACGGGGGCACGGGCCTCGGCCTCGCGATCTCGGCGCAGCTCGTGAAGCTGATGCGCGGCCGCCTCTGGGTCGAGAGCGAGCCCGGCGACGGCTCCACGTTCTACTTCAGCGCGCGCTTCGGCAGGAGCGAGACGGCGTCGCCCGAGGCGCCGCGCTTCGAGGGCCTCTCGGTGCTCGTCGCGGACGACAACGACACGTGCCGGCAGGTCCTCGCGCGGACGCTCGGGGCCTGGGGCGCGCGCGCCGAGGCGGTCGTGCCGGCCGAGGCGGCGTCGGCCGTCGCGGCGTCCGCGTTCGACGTCGTGCTCCTCGACGCGCGGACCGGGGCGGCGAGCGGCTTCGATCTCGTGGCGGGGATCCGCAGGGCGTCCGCGGCGGCGCCGCGGATCGTCTTCCTCGTCGAGACGGCCGACCAGCAGGAGGACCTCCGCAGGTGCCGCGAGGGCGACGCCGCGGGCGCGCTGCTGAAGCCGGTGCGCGAGGAGGAGCTCCGGGACGTGCTCCTCCAGGCGACCGGGAGGGAGGGGGCTCCGGGGGCCAGGCCCGCCACGCCGGCGCTTCCTCAGGCGTCGCGCGCCCTGCACGTCCTCGTCGCGGAGGACACGCCCGTCAACCAGCGCCTCGCGCAGCGTCTCCTCGAGCGGCTCGGCCACACCTGCGTGGTCGTTGGCGACGGGAAGGCGGCGGTCGAGGCGTACGCGAAGGAGCGGTTCGATGTCGTGCTCATGGACGTGCAGATGCCCGTCATGAACGGGTTCGAGGCGACCGCCGGGATCCGCGAGATCGAGCGTCGCGAGGGCCGGAAGTGCTTCATCGCCGCGCTCACGGCGCACGCCATGCAGGGTTACCAGGAGCGGTGTCTCGACGCGGGCATGGACGACTACCTGTCCAAGCCCGTCCGCCGCCCCGACCTCGTCTCGCTTCTGGATCGGATCGCGTCCGGGCCGCCGGCCATGGCCGGGGCGGACGCTGGGGGTGAAACGTCATGAAGGTCCTTCTCGCCGAAGACGAGGCGGTCTCCCGCCGCCTCATGGAGGTCCATCTCGACAAGTGGGGTTTCGATGTCGTCGGCGCCCGCGACGGCGCCGAGGCCTGGGTCCAGCTGCAGCAGCAGCCGGACGTCGAGATGGCGGTCCTCGACTGGATGATGCCGGAGGTGGACGGGGTCGACCTCATCCACCGCATCCGGACCGAGCTCCCCGGCCGGTCGCTCTACGTGATCGTCTGCACGGCGCGCTCCGGGGTCGAGGACCTCGTCACCGCGCTGGACGCCGGCGCCGACGACTACCTGCGGAAGCCGTTCCTGCAGGAGGAGCTGCGCGCGCGTCTGCGCGTCGGCGTCCGCACGGTCGCGCTCGAGCGGGCGCTGCGCCGGCGCATCGCCGACCTGGACGCCGCGCTGCGCCATGTCCGTACGCTCCAGGGGCTCCTCCCGATCTGCATGCAATGCAAGCGGATCCGCAACGGGGAGCAGGTGTGGGAGCGGCTCGAGAGCTACCTCGAGGAGCACGCGGACGTCGAGTTCAGCCACGGGCTCTGCGACGAGTGCCTCACGAAGACCTGCGCGACGGCGCGCGAGGACGCATGACCAGCACGCGGGGGGCGCTGGTCGTCGTCAACGACGAACCGACGCAGCTGCGGCTCGCGTGCGCGCTGCTCGAGCGGCAGGGCTACCGCGTCCACCCCGCGACCGGCGCCGCGGAGGCGCTGCGCCTCCTGGAGCAGCATGCCGGCATCCAGGGGCTCGTCACCGACCTCCACATGCCGGAGATCGACGGCTGGCGCCTCTGCCGGCTCCTGCGGTCCCCCGCGTACCCCCAGTTCAACCGTCTCCCGATCCTCATTCTCTCCGCGACGTTCTCCGGCGAGGATGCCGACCACATCACGAAGGAGCTCGGCGCCAACGCCTTCCTGCCCGCGCCCTACCAGCCGGCCACCCTCATCCGGACGGTCTCGGTCATGCTGGACGGGGAAGCGCCCGCGCTGGCCCCCTCCGTGCTCCTCGTGCAGCCGGACGCCGCCCGCGCGGCGCGCGTCGGGAGCTCGTTTCTCGCCCACGGCTACGCGGTGCACGTCGCCGGGAGGGCGGCGGACGCCCTCGATCTCTTCCGCAGGGAGGATCCGGGCATCGTCGTGGTCGATGCCGCCCTGGCCGCCGAGCTGCTTCCCCGCTTCAAGCGCCCGGGCGGCGCCGCCGTCGTGCTCGTGACCGCGCCCGACCACGAGCCGCGCCGCGCGCTCGAGCTCACCCGGCTCGGCGCGGACGCGTACATCCGGGAGGAGTACGAGCCCGAGCTGCTCGTCGCGGTCGGCGAGCGCGCGCGCCGGCAGCGTGCGCTGCTGCGGGTCGAGGAACTCCTCGAGGAGCGCACGACCCTTCTCCGCGGCGCGGAGCGCCGGCTGCGCGCCATGTTTCGCGCCTTCCCCGAGATCCTGTTCGTGTACGGTCGCGACGGCCGGATCCTCCAGGCGAACCCCGCCGCCGCCGCCGCGCTCGAGCGGGGCAGCGTGGCGCTCGTGGGCTCCGATGTCCGCACGCTCGTCGCGCCCGACCTCCGCCCCGACTTCGCGGCGCGGATCGAGCGCCTCGACTCCCGCGGCCCGCGCCGCTACGAGACGGCCTTCCTCGTCCCGGACGGCCGCCGGCTCGAGGTCGAGGTGACCGACAGCCTCGTCCCGCTCGAGGACGGCGATGTGATCCTCTGCGTGGCGCGCGACATCGGCCCGCAGCGCCGCGCGGGCAAGGAGCGCGCGCTGCTCGCCGCGGCGGTGCAGCAGGCCGGCGAGATGATCGTCGTCGCGGGCATCGACGGCCGCATCCGCTACGTGAACCCGGCATTCGAGCACATCACCGGCTACACGCGGGAGGATGCGATCGGGGCGTCGATCGACATCCTCTGCGGCGAGGACGAGTCGCAATGGCGGGACGTGCTCGCGAGCGTCGCGAAGGGCGCGAGCTGGCGCGGCCGCATGCGCCGCCGCCGGAAGGACGGTCGCCCCTACGTCGGCGAGGGCACCGTGTCGCCCGTGCGGGACGACTCCGACGGCGTCCGCTACTACGTCGGCGTGGAGCAGGACGTGACCTCGGAGGAGGAGCTCGAGGACGCGCTCCGGCAGGCCCAGAAGATGGAGGCGATCGGCACGCTCGCCGGCGGGATCGCGCACGACTTCAACAACCTGCTGACCGGCATCCTCGGGTACGCGAACCTCATCGCGACGATGGCGCCGGACGGCGAGACGGGCAAGATGGCGAAGGTCATCGAGGGGAGCGCGGAGCGCTGCGCGCACCTGACGAAGGAGCTCCTCGGCTTCGCGAGGCGCGGCAAGAACCGGAACGTCCCCGTCGACATGAACGAGGCCGTGGGGCAGGTGGCGCACCTCGTCAGCCGTTCGCTCGGCGGCGAGATCCGCCTCGTGACCCGCCTCGAGGCGGATCCCCCCACCGTGCGCGGCGATCCGTCCCAGGTCGAGCAGTCGCTCATGAACCTCGTGATCAACGCGCGCGACGCCGTCGCGGGCCGCAAGGAGGGCGAGATCGTCGTCGCCACGCGCACGATCGCGATGGACCGGGACAGCTGCGCGCGCCACCCCGGCCTTAAGCCCGGCCCGTGCGTCGTCGTGAGCGTGACCGACAACGGCTGCGGGATCCCGCGCGACGTGCAGGCGCGCATCTTCGAGCCCTTCTTCACGACGAAGCCGCGCGGCGAGGGGACGGGCCTCGGCCTCTCGATGACCTACGGGATCGTGAAGAACCACGGCGGGAGCATCGGCGTCTACAGCGAGGTCGGTCGCGGCACGACGTTCAACGTCTACCTGCCGCTGGACGAGGAGGCGGTCGGCCCGGCGCCGCCGGCCGCGCCCGCGACCGAGGCCGTGAAGGGCACGGGCCGCATCCTCGTCGTGGACGACGAGGAGATCGTGCGGACCGCCGCGGCCACGATGCTCCGCCACCTCGGGTACGAGGTGGTCGCGCTCTCGGACGGCGAGGAGGCGGTGCTCTACTACCGCCACTTCGGCGACCGGATCGACCTCGTCCTCCTCGACATGGTGATGCCGAAGATGGGCGGCCGCGAGACGCTCAAGGCGCTGCTCGAGGT
>WYBS01000225.1 GCA_011525755.1 Planctomycetaceae bacterium | reverse complement strand
GCGTCCGGGTGGGTCGGCCCGAGCCCGAGCACCTGCGTCTCGATCTGCCCGTAGGGCGCCGACGGGTCGCGCGCGCGGACGAGCGTGGCGAGGCGGTGCGCGACCGTCGCCGCCTCCTCGCCGTTCGTGCACGGCAGGATCACCGAGCACTGGTACTGGCCGATCATGTAGACGCCGTCCGTCGGGCGGAGCGTCTGCTCGCCGACCTCGACGACATGCCGCGCGAGGATGCCCGGGCCCGCCTGCTCGGAGGCCTCGGCGCTGATGCCCACGACGTGCAGCTCGAAGCCGTTGCGGACGGCGAGGCTCGTCTCCATCTTGAGCCGGCGCAGGAACGCGTTGAGGTCCTCCGCCTCGAGACGCTCCGAGACCGCGACCGGGCAGCGCGC
This sequence comes from Planctomycetaceae bacterium, assembly GCA_011525755.1. Taxonomy (GTDB): domain Bacteria; phylum Planctomycetota; class PLA2; order PLA2; family PLA2; genus PLA2. Next base: position 24,546 of record WYBS01000225.1, on the reverse strand, counting down.
CTCGAGCGAGAGCCTCGACCGCTCGCGGAAGTCCCTCGCGCAGCGGGCGATGAGGCTCATGAGATCGGGCGCCTCGGTGTCGGGGCCCGTCGCGCGGATCTCGATCGCGCCGAACGGGCTCGGCGTGTACGCGACGCGGCGCTCGAGGCGCGCGCGCACCACCTCGGCGCCCTTGAGCGGCGTGCCCGCGAGCACGAGCAGGTACGCGCCGGGGTAGCCGAAGCGGTAGATGCCGTCGCTCGGCCGGAGGCCCGTCGTGAAGTGCATGAGCACGAATCGGTCGAGCGCGTCGATCCCTTCGCGCGTCGCGTCCTTCCAGTCCGTCGCCTGGATCGTGAGGAACGACGTCGGGACGCCGTAGCGCGAGCTGCGCGCCAGCTCGATGCGCAGCCGCCTGCCCAGCTCGGCGACCGTCCCGAGCCAGAGGTCCACCTCGGGTCCGACGGAGAGCGCCGACGCGCGCGCCGCCGGCGTGTCGGCAGCGTGCGTGAGCCGCGCGAGGGCTGCCGACGCCCAGTCCGCGATCCCGAGGAAGACCGTGACCGTCGACTCGTTGAGCCGCGCGAGCGGGATCTCGTCGAGGCACATGAGCGCCTTCACGACGCCGCCCGCGTCGAAGAGCGGCGCGACGACGAGCGGCCCCTCCGGCGGCGCCACCTCGGTCGGGTCGAGCCCGTTGACCGCGACACCATCGCCGATCGCGCGCCGGACGAAGTGGCTCCGCCTCGCGATGGCGAGCCGCTTCCCGATCTCGTCCGACGGGAAGCCGCGGTGGCAGAGGTAGTCGAGCGAGCCGTCCTCGAGCAGCATGAGCACGGACGCCGACGCGCCGCAGTGCTCCTCGGCCATCTCGAGGGCGAGGTCGAAGATCTCCTGGCGGCCGGCGCGCTCGATCCGCCGCGCGGCCTGGATCAGGTTGCCGAACTGCACGGAGTCGTCCACGATCCGCTTCTCGAGCTCGCGGTTCGCGTCGGTCAGCACGTCGCGCTGCTGCCGCAGCTGCTCGGTGCGCTCCTCGAGGTCCTTGAGGCGCCGGTCGAGCTTGCGCCGCTTCAGCAGCCCCTCGTCATGGATCTCGCCCGCGAAGAAGGCGACGGCGAAGAAGAGGAGCGGCTCCGTCATGTTGCGGAACGTGAAGACCGCCTCGGTGACCGCCTGCGCGGCGCCGATCGCGTAGAGGAGCGACGCGATGCCGGCGGTGATGAGGCCGGCGACGAGGCCGCGTGCCGCCGCCATCGGCAGCACGACGAGCCAGTAGGGATGCGGGTGGACCCCGAACGAGCCGAGGCGGCCCCCGGAGACCGCGAGCTCGATCGGGATGACGATCGCGTAGAGGATCCCGATCTCGACGAGCGTCTTCCGCCACCACTCGGCGGTGTGCGAGACACGGTTCTCGCGGCGCTCGGTGCGGACCTTCTCGCCGAGCTTCCTCGCGCGCTCGAACACGGCCGTGCCGACGATCTCGAGGAAGTCGCGCGGGTCGAGCCGGTGCCTCGCCCACTTGACGAGTCGCCGGAGGAGCGGCTCCTGCGGCTTCTTCGCGCCGCGGCGGCGGCTCCGGAGGCGCGGCCGCTCCGCGCGCTCGGGCGCCGGCTCCTCGGAAGCCGCCGGCTCGGGCGCCTCGAAGAGCGCGCCGGCGAACGGCGCCGGCCCCGCCCCGAGCGTCGGCACCTCGACGGTCGGGACGTCGGGCCGCGACGCCGTGATCGCCTGCATCTCCTCGAGCGGGAGGTCGAAGGGGCTCAGCGGCGGGAGCGCGGCCTCGTGGGCGATGGGCGCGAGGTCCTGCGAGGCCGTATCGGCGTCGTGGAAGGAGGGGGCCTCCGCGGCGGCCAGGTGGGGGGCGGCCGGCCACAGGGCGGGGGCACCCTGCAGCGGGTCCGTCGTCGCGTCGGCGCTGCTCCGGGTCGCGGGCTCCCCGCGTGCGAGGTCCTCGGCCTCGCGCGCTCCGGCCGCCGTGGCGAACGGATCCTTCGTGACCGTCTCGGCGTCGGGGTCCGCGAAGCGGTTCGGCCCGGGCCCTTCGTGCTCCGTCCTCGTGACGGCGTCCGGCGTGCCGGTCGCCGCGTCTGCCGCGGTGCGCGTGACCTCGGACTCCGGCCCCCGGACCCCCTGCGCGTCGAGGATCGTGGCGCTTCCGATGTCGCCCTTCGTCGCATCGTCGGCCGGCGCCTTCGGGAGCGCGTCGAGGATCGTCTCGCTGCCGGCCTCCGTCCGGTCCTTCCCCGGCGAAGTCGCGCGGGCGAGCGCGTCGAGGACGGTCTCGCTGCCGATCGTGTGCTCGTCGCCGGGCGACGCGACCTTCCCGGGTTTCCTCGGCGCCGGCTTCGGCATCGGGGGGGGCGCGGGGGGGGCGACGTCGCGGGGCGGCTTGACCTCCGTCTCGGTCGCTGCGTCGGCCGGGACCTCGTCCGCGGGCCGCGGCGCGAAGATGCCCGCGTCGATCTCGGTGCGAGTGACGTCGCCGAGCGCGGGCAGGAAGGGCTCGCCGCGCACGTCGGTGTGGGTGGGAGGCTCCTCGGCCGGATGCCTCTCGGCGCCCGGACGCCGCGGGGTGTCCGCGGAGCGACCCGTCTCCGCCCCTGACGGGGCTTGGGCAAGGTCCCCCGCACTCGAATCGCCTGGCGGCGATTCGTGCGGGGGAATAAAGTGGGCGGGTCCCGCTGCCTTTCGGGATTGGGATGCGGATTTTTGTTCGGCAGCGGGGACCGGGCCCCGCACGGGACCCGCCCTGGATTGTTCCTGTTCGTTGCGGTCCTTCCGCGGCGACGCGCCGGAGGAAAGCTCCGTGTGCGTCGCCGCCTCGTCCGCCTCCGCCTTCGCCCCGGCCGGGTCTGCGGCGGACGAGCCGGCCTCGGCGGGATCGAGCGTTTCGTGCTCCGTCGCGGTCGCGTTCGCCGAGGATCCGTCCGTCGTGTCCGCGTCGTGCTGCGTCCCGTCCGCGGACTCGTCCTCGGGCTCGGGCTCGACCTCGGGCTCGGGCCCGGGCGCCTCGTCCTCGGGCTGCGGCAAGCCGATGTTGCCCGCGAGGTCGGTCTCGGTCGCGTCGGGGAGATCGCTCTTCAGCTCGCCCTTGAACGAGAAGAAGATGTGGCGCGCGCCGTCATCGACGCGCGTCCCCTCGTCGTCCTTCGGCGTGGCTGCCCCCTCGGCCGGGAGCATTTTCCCCTTCGGCTCGATCGCGTCGTGCGGCGGCTTCCTCTTGCGCTTCTTCGCCATGCCGCCCTACCACCGCCAGTGGACGCCGACGCGGAAGAGGAAGGAATCGTCGTCGCCGGCGCGCCCGAGCGCCGTGCCGTAGCCGACGGCCGCGAACGCCTCGACCGCGCGCGACGGCCGCCACGTGAGGCCGCCCTGGACGCCGAAGATCGGGTCGGAACCCGCGAGATCGACGCCCACGTAGCCCTCGACGCCCGCGCCGAGCCCCTTCGCGAGATGGAACTCGCTCCGCGCGCCGAGCGTCAGGTAATCGAACTCGGTGCCGACCGGGATCAGGTCCGCGAGCTCCTGGTTCCCGAGGAGCCGGATCGACTGGTAGGTCGCCCACACGTCGAGGAGCGGCCCCTGCGTTTCCCCGGGCTCCTGCGCGAGCTGCGCGCCCATGAGCCCTTCGAGCGTGCCCAGTGCGAGGCGCGGCGGCGCGGCCATCCGCCTCCCGCCCTCGAGCACGCGCCAGCCGAACGTGACCGAGCCCGTGAACCTGCCGTCCGCCACGTCGCCCGTCGCCGCGCTGTCGAGCGAGATGTGGTCGTAGGCGAGCTCCGCGCCGGCCCAGAAGCGCGAGCCGACGTCGGTCTGCCCGGTGAGGGTGAGGCCCGAGACCCGGCCGCCGAGGCCCACGGCCGCGGCGGGATCCTCGAGCAGGAGGTGTGCGCGCAACTCCGCCTCGATGAAGCGGTGGGGCTCCGGGGAGGAGATCCGGAGGTCGGCCCACCCGCCGACCGGCAGGTCGCCCGGCGCGCCCGGGTACGCGACGACGCCCCCGGAGAGCACGCTCTGCCGCGCGAAGCGGCGGAACGCCGCGAGCCCGAGGAAGGCGACCGACTCCTCGACGTCGGTCCCGCCCGCGTCGACGGCCTCGGCGCGGCCCGAGAAGTCGCCGAACCCGAGCATCGCGCCGATGCGCGTCCGCTCCCCGACCGGGAACGACCCCTGCGCGAGGAGCTCCAGCACGCGGTCGTCGCCCGCGAGGCGGAGGAGCCCGTCCGCCGCCACGAGGCGCGACGTCTCGTCGACGAGCCGCGCGAGCGCGGAGGTCATGTCGCGGTTGTCGGGCTGGAGCAGCAGCGAGCGGCGGTAGGCCTCCGTCGCGGGCCGCATCTCGCCCGAGAGCTCGAGCGCCCTGCCGAGCTCCGCCTCGCTGCCGGCATCGGGGCCATGGACGCGGATCGCCTCCGCGAACGCCGCCACGGCGTCCTCGTAGCGCCGCTCGAGCATGCACACCCTGCCCTCGGCGAGGATCGTGCGGCTCTTCCCGGGGGCGAGGCCCTTCGCTCGCTCCACCAGCTCGCGCGCCTTCCCGGCGTCGCGCACCGCGACCATCGAGTCGGCGTAGTCGAGGAGCACGTGGATGTCGTCCGGCGCCTGCGCGATCACGCGATCGAAGACGGGACGCGCCTCGTCGTCGCGGCCGAGGCGCGCGAGCATCTTCGCGACCATCACGTCCTGCTGGAGGGAGCGCGCGGGCGCGGCAAGGAGCTCCGCGAGCGCGGCATCGTGCAGGTCGCGCGCCCTCACCTCCTCGCTCCCCGCCCAGTAGGCCTCGCCGAGGTAGAAGCGCACGTCCGCGCGCTCCTCCTCCGAAACGGCGAGCCTCCGCTCGAGGAAGGGGATCGCGCCCTTCGGGTCGTTGTTCCACGACCGCGCGAGGCCCACGCGCAGGAGGGCGTGGGCGTCGTCTCCGTCCTCCTCGAGCACGCCGAGATAGAAGCGCAGCGCCCGGTCGTAACGCTCGCTCGCGAAGAGCTGGTCCGCGACGCGGAGCCGCTCCTCGCGCGTCGCGGACGGCAGCGAGGCGCGGCGCTCGAGCCAGACGACCGCCTCGTCGAACTCGCCCGAGGCGAAGAGCGCCTCGACGAGCGCGAACGCGGCTTCGGACGCGACGCCGTCGCGCTCGGCCATCCCGCGCCAGATCGTGACCGCCTCGGCGTGCCGGCCCACGTGTCCGTAGAGCTCCGCGAGCGCGCGGAGGTTCTCCGCGTCGCCCGGGAGCCGCTCGCGGATCATCTCGCGGGCGCGCAGCGCGCCGTCGACGTCGCCCGCCCATCCCGCGCGCTCCGTCCACGCCCTGAGGATCTCGATGTTCTCCGGGTGGTCGCGGGCGAGCCTCTCCGCCGCCGCCGCGCGCGCCGCGTCGTCCGGCTCCCGGTCGACGAGGTAGATGAGGAAGTCCCGCGCCTCGGGCAGCGCGACGAAGCGGAGCGCGATCGTCCTCGCCGCCTCCGCGTACCGCGCGTCATCGAGGCGCGGCTGGAGGCGCGCAAGCACCCACGCCACGTCCCCGGGCAAGAGCTTCCCGGAGGCGGCCATCGCGCGCGCGCGCTCTGCCGCCCCCGGAACCCCCGCCGCCTCGAACAGCGGAAGCTGCTCGAAGAAGAAACCGGGGTCGTCGTCCCGTTCCATGTGCCGGAGGAGCAGCTCGCGGACCTTGCTCTCGTCCTTGAGCGCCGCGTAGAGGTCGAGCGTCTCCCGCTCGAGCTCGAGGTCGGTCGGCTGCCGCGCGAGCCGCTCTTCGAGGAGCGCCGCCAGCGGCCGCGTCCTGTTGTGCCGCCGGTAGATCCCCTCGAGCCGCTCCTCGTAGTCGCCATCGGGATGGCGGCGGCGCAGGAGCTCGAGCTCGGCGACCACGCGATCGACGCGCAGGTCCTGCGTGGCCACCTCGAGGATCCGCTCGCGCCAGCGGCGCTCGTCGCCCTTCGCCGCGAGGTCCTCGAGGATCGTGATCGCGAGGTCGACGTCGCCCGCCGCGAGCGCGAGCTGCGCCGGACGCTCGAGGACGGCCGGGTCCGCGCTCCCCTCCGCGAGCCTCCGGGCGTGGGGGATGGCTCCCCCGGGATTGCCGCCGTACGTGTAGAGCGTGATGAGCCGCTCGCGCTCTCCGGGGTCATCGCGCGCCATGACGATCCGCTCCCGGGCCTCGATCTCCGCGTCGGAGAGCGAGAGCCAGCCGGCGATGCGCGCCCGCTGCTCGAGGAGCGCCATGTCGTCCGGCGCCGCCGCGAGCGCCGCGCCGACCACCAGGAAGGCCTCCTTCACCCGCCCCTGCTCGAGGTAGGCCGCGGCGAGCTGCTCCCGGAACTCCGGGACGGCCGGGTGCGCCGCGAACGCGCGCAGGAGCCAGCGGAGGCGCGCGCGCTGGCGGTCCTCTGAGCGGAACGCGTTCACGACCTCCGCGAACGCCTCCGGCGGCGCGGTCCCGGCCTCGAGCCCGGCGAGGAGACGGGCGGCGAGCTCGTCCGGGCGCGCGGGCGAGGGCGGCTCCTCCTCGCGCCACCGCGCGAGGGGCGCGAAGAAGGCCTCCGTGGCGTCGCCGATGGCGCTGTCCGCCTCGAGGTCCCCGAGGAGCGAGTAGAGCGCCTCGCGCGCGGGCTCTTCGAGGAGGTGGCGGCCGATATCGCTCGCGAGCCGCCGGGCGCGCTCCTGCTCGGCGGCGATGACCTGCACCTCGGGGTGGACGGGGGGCGCGGGGGCCTCGGGGGGCAGGAGCTCCGCCTCGAGGACCGCGCGGGTGCGGAGGAGCGCCGGCTCGGCCGGGAACTCCTCGATGCGGCGCTCGAGGCCCTCGAGGGCCTTCCTCGCGCTGCCCGCGCGGCGCGCCTCGGCGACCGCGTCCGCGACGTTCTTGACGACAACGAGGCGCCGGCCCGTGTAGCGGTCGATCGAGTCCTCGCGCTGCCCCGGCGTGCCGAGGCTCGCGAGGAGCACGATGGCCCCTGCCCCGGCGAGAGCGAAGACGAGGAATCTCCACCCCGCCAGGTTCACGGCGCGAGCGCCTCCTGGCGACGGACCGCCACCCCCGAACCCCCGTGGCGAGGACGGACCCTCCCCCCGGGCGCCGGCAGATGGCGCCGCCTCTTTCGTCCGCATCCCATTCCAATCCCGAAGAACGAAGAGAGACAAGACCCTCTCGGCACCCGGGGGGGACGCGCTTGACGACCTTCCCCGGTCGGCTGTCGTGGAACGGGACGAGGCGAGGGCGCGCCCCCGAAGCCCCCTGAAATGGAGCCGCCCGCGGGGGCGCGAGGCCGCCGCGGGCGGGGAAGGGGAGAGGGCGGCGGGAGAGGGGGGACCCTTCCCGCCGCCGGGAGGTATGGCGCCGGCTACTCGGCGCCGTAGCTTCGCGTGAGGCTCGGGACGAGCATCGGCACCTGGCGGCGGTACTCGACGTAGTCCTCGCCGTGCACCCGGACGAGGTCACGCTCCTCGAGCCGCACCGCCACGAGCATGAACGCCGCCGTCATGATCGAGAAGAGCAGATGGCCCTCCGTCATGTGCGGCGTCGACCAGAACGCGACGAGGAACCCGAGATAGAGCGGGTGCCGCGTGCGGCGGTAGATGCCCCTCACCCGGAACGCCGGATCCTCGTGCCGCTCGCCGCGGAACCGGCGCCAGCCCTGCTTCAGCCCGAAGAGGTCGAAGTGGTCGATGAGGAACGTCGCCACGAGCACGAGCCCCCAGCCGGCCCACGAGAGCGCGGAGAGCGCCGCCGCGACGACGGGCTGCTCGACCTTCCACACCGTCCCCGGCAGGGGGCGCCACTGCATGTACATCGTGGTGAGGATGACGCACGTGAGGAGCACGAACGTGCTCCGCTCGGCGTGCGTCGGGACGATGCGCGTCCACCAGCGCTTGAACCCCTGCCGCGCCATCACGCTGTGCTGGACGGCGAAGAGGCCGAGCAGCCCGAGGTTCATCGCGAGCGTCTCCGCGAGCGGGCGCGTGGCGCCGTCGTCGATCCCCTTCGGCACGAAGACGCCGTTCACGAACCCCATGGCGTAGAGGAACGTGCCGAGGAAGAAGACGTAGACGATCGAGCTGTAGAGAAGCGCGAGAAGCCTCGGCAGGAGCGCCTCGGCCCGTGCCGCGGGCGCCTGACCGGGCGCCCCTTCGAGTGTCGTCGTGTCCATCATGAATCACCTCCCGGGGCCAAGGGCCCCTCTGGGGAACGGAACACGGGGGAGCGGCGCGGGCCGCAACCCGGGCGCTACCAGTTCTGCTCGGCGACGGTGCGCTTCCACGCCCGGATCGCCTGGGCCCGGTCTTTCGCGGACTGCGCGGGGTCGTACCGGTCCACGCGGGGCGGGTTGTAGAGCCTGCGGAGCGAGGCGATGGCGGCCTCCCGGATCGGCCGGGAATCGCTGTCGAGCGCCTTCAGGAGCGGGATGGATGCCTGGCGACGCTCCTTCTGGTCCTTCGGGCCGCCGCAGCGCTCCTCGAGCACGAGCGGCAAGAGCGCGAGCACGCGCTGCCCCGCCTCCGTCGGCACCGGCCGGTCGACCGCGTCCCACCGGAGGCAGGCCTCGACGACCTCCCGCGCCGCGAGCGCCTTGCCCTCGAACTCCCCCGGTTTCCGGAAGGTGAGGAGCATCCGCTCCTCGCGCGGCTTCCGGTCGAACGCCTCCTGCTCGAGGAGCTCCTCCGCGCGCGCATCGATCTGGCGGCGCAGCTCCTTCAGCCGGACGAACCCCGGCGAGAGCGGCGGAAGCGCCTCGGCGGCGAGCGCGAGAAGAAGGATCGCCACGGCGGTCCGCATGGTGTGATCAGAGCGTAACACGGCCCGCCGCGAGCGCATGTCCCACCTTGGGATGGAAGGGGCGCGGGGGAGGGAAGGGCCCCCGGAGCCCCCTTGCATCCCTTCGCTAGAGCGCCTTGTACGCGGGCTTCAGGAGCACCTTGCGGATCGGGCTCCTCCCGCCCTGCACGCCGTACTGGCGGAGGTCGGCGTCGAAGGGCTTGTCGATCGGCACGCCCTTCACGTCGGTGATGAAGCGCACGAGCGGTCGCAGCGGCTCGTCGTCGTGCGTGTGGAGCACGATCGCATGCTCGCCGGTCTCGAGGACGACCTCCGAGCCCGGCGGCGCGAGCGTCAGGCGTCTCACGAGGAGCCCCATCGTGGCACGCTTCGCCTCCATGCCGGGCGTCTTCAGGATCACCTTCAGCGCCTCGGCCACGTCGAGCCCGCCCTTGTAGGGGCGCGGCGCCGTCAGCGCCTCGAACATGTCGACGACCTGCACCACGTCGGAGACCGGCCCCGGCTTGATCCCCTCGAAGGGCTTCGGGTAGCCGTGGCCGCCGTCGCGCATGTGGTGGCAGTACGCCACCTCGAGCGCGAGCGGATCCACGTCGGGGCACGAGGCGAGGATCTCGACCCCGAACTCCGTGTGCCGCCGCATGATCGCGAACTCCTCGTCCGTGAGGCGGTCGCGCTTCTGCAGGATCTCGCGCGGGATCCGGCTCTTCCCGATGTCGTGGAGGAACGCGGCCTGGCCGAAGCGGGCCAGCTCGCGCGGGTCCTTCGCGAAGGGCTGGAGGACGGCGGTCGAGATCAGGAAGACGTTGACCGAGTGCTGCCAGGTGTGCTTGTCCTGCCGCACGACCTGCGTCGGCGCGACGATCTGCGCGCCGCGGGAGAACGACTCCTCGGCCGTCCAGAGCGCGACCTCCTCGATGTCGTCCATCGCGAGGTCGTTCCTCGCGCCGGCCTGCTCCATCGTCTGGTCGAGCACGTCGAGCGCCGCCCGGTAGACGAGGAGCGGGACATCGAACTCGGGGAGCGGCGGGAACTCGCTCTCGTCCTCCTCTTCCTCCTTCGTCCACGGGAAGAGCTGGATGCCCGGCAGCCGCATCCCCTCGGCGGGGATCGGCTCGCCGCGCAGGAGCACCTCGAGGAAGTCCGCGGCCGACTCGGGCGTGAGCCCCGTGCCGAACTCGACGCCGGAGCAGCGGACCTCCTCGAGGCACATCGCGAGCCGGAGCGTCGCGGTGTTGTCCGTGATCGGCATGCCCTCGTACTCGAGCGTGTGGCCGGTCACCGTCACGCAGACCTGCGGCTGCCCGACCGCGGGCGCGCGGATCGCCGCGACGAAGGTGCGCACCGCCTTCTTGACCCGCGGATGCTCCTGCGAGTAGATGCGGCGTGCGGAGAGCGCGCTGGCGAGGCAGCGGACGAGCTCCTCGGCACGCTCGACGTCGCGGACGCGCTTCTCGAGGTCGTTCATCGGCGGACGCCTCCCTGGAGCACGCTCTCGGCGACGACGCGCACGGGGCGGACGTAGGCGTAGGAGAAGAGGGACCGCCGCGACTGCACGATCTCCCAGAGGAGGGCGTGCGCCTCCTTGATCCCCAGCGCATGGATGCTGTGGAGCGCGGCCTCGACCTCCTCGAGGTCGAGATCGTCGCGGTTGTTCCGCTCGACCACCTCGCGCAGGACCTCGAGCGCGAGGGGGTGGGGGAAGCGCCCGAGCGTCTGGAGGGCGTCGGACGCGACGCCGGGGCCGCACGCGCGCACCGCGCGCGCCAGCAGCCGGAGGGCCGCCTCGCTCCCGTTGGAGCCGAGGAGGTGGAGGAGCTTCTTCCTGTCGTGCGCCGGCCGCTCGAGCAGCAGCCGCTCGCACACGGGGACGAGCAGGCCCGACGAGCTCTCGATCAGGATCCGGACGACGCTCGGCCGGAGGAGCGTGGGGCGGTCCTGGAGCGCCCACTGGGTGAAGCGGCGAGGGTCGGCCTCCGCCAGCTCGAGGAAGACGCGCGGGAGGTCGGCCGCGATCGTGGACGGCAGCTGCGAGGTGAGGAGGCGGCCGAGGAGGGGGAGCGCGTCCTCGCGTGCGGCGAGGCACGCGAGGACGCCCTTGGCCGCCTCGGGGACGAGCGGGATCGAGGCGAGGAGCTGGGTGACGGCGGCCGCGTCGTTCACGTAGGCGATGACGCTCTGCGCGAGCTCCGTGCCCCGCTCGAACCCCCAGTCTTTCTTGTCGAGGAGGCGGCGGATGACGTGGATGAGCTCGCCCGTGAAGAACCGCGGGTCGCGCACGGCCTGGAGCAGGAGGCGCCGGCGCTGGCGGTACTGCTCCTCGTCGGGCGCCTCGGCGAGCATCCGGAAGAGGATCCTGAGCGCGGTGTCCTCGGAGCTGTGGCGCCGCATGCGGTCGCGCATCTCCGCGCCGTCGTCCGCGATGCAGCCCTGGATCTCCGCGTCCATGAGCAGACCGGGCTCGATGGCGAACGCCACCGCCTCCTCGCCGGGCTTCTGGGCCGGGCCGTCGAGGAGATCGCGGAGGGCGAACTCCTCGAGCTGCTGCTCGAAGCGCTCCTGGTCGGAGTTCATCGCCTGCGCGTTCCCCTGCGGTCCCGCGGGCATGCCCGGCGCCCCGGCGGCCTCGTCGGCGATCGACTGGAGCAGCGGGTTGAGCGGTCCGTCCTCGGTCCCGGTGCCCGGGGCCGGAAGGGCCGGCGCGGCGCCTGCCTCGAAGAGAAGGAACTGGACGTGCGGGTGGGGGCGCGCGTCGAGGAAGGGCTTCGTGCCGCCGACGCGGAAGAGCGCACGGTGGTCGATGCCGAGGAGATCCACGAGCAGGCGCACCTCGTCGAGCTCGATGCCGGGCGCGATGACGATCGCGCGGATGTGCCGGTGGCGCAGGTATCCCGCGAAGCCCTCGCCGATCTCCGAGAACTGGTCGAACTTCGCGTCGCCGACGAGGAGGCGGTGGCCGGCGACCGTGAGCTCCAGCGGCTCCGCGCGCTCCGCGAAGAGCGCCGCGAAGTCGTCGCGGAGGTCGGCGAGCTTCCGCGTGACGCGGTTGTGTCCGGCGGGATAGAGGAGCAGCATGCGGGCCGCGACGAGAAGGCCCCGCAGCAGCGCCTCGATCTCCTCGTGGCGTGCCGTCGCCGTGCCCGGCGCGCGAACGATCCGCTCGTCGGTCAGCGGCTGTCCCGCCATGCGGCCCTTCTCCGCATCGTTTCCCACCAGCAGTGCCTCACCCGGCTTTTTCGGCTGTCTCACGGTTGGACTCGCGCGGCGTCCCCTGCGGGGAGGGTTCCGCCGTCCCGATCCGAGACGGCGGCGAACCTGGACAGGCGGCCGGCGGGCGCAGCGAAACCGGCGTCGCCGGCTCAAAGCCCGTGCCACGACGGCCGATACTGCTTCCGGTTGCGACGCCCCGCGCGCGGGACTCCCGGCGTTCGCCGGAGGTGCGCACTGCGGGGCCGGCTGGCATGAGCGTATCGGGAACCCTCTTCAAGTACGAGCTGCCGACGGCGCTCGAGCTGCTGAGCCGTGCGCGCAGCACGGGCATCCTCACCATCACGGGCGACAAGGGCGTCGCCACGATCGCGATGGTCGAGGGCGGCGTGCTCTTCGCGAGCTCGCACGCGACGCCGCGCCTCGGGGAGTTCCTCGTCGAGAAGGGGATCGTCGAGCAGAAGGATCTCGAGGCCGTGCTGAAGCTCCAGAGGCGCAAGAAGGTCTCGCAGCTCCTCGGCACGATCCTCATGGACCTCGGCCTCGTCTCGCAGGAGGCGGCGGAGCTCGGCATCGAGTCGCAGATCACCCAGGTGCTTCTCGACGTGCTCTCCTGGAAGGACGGCGAGTTCCGCTTCGAGCCCACGGACATGAAGTGGGACAAGGCGGTCGTCCCGCAGTGCCGCCAGATCGGCACCTACATGCTCCGCGTGGCGATGCTCCAGGCGAAGCAGGAGTCCGCGGCGGGCGCCGGCGCGACGCCCTCCCAGCCGAAGCCGTCGTAGTCCGGTGCGAGCCCTCCTCCTCCTCCTCCCCGCGCCCCTCCTCCTGCTCGCCTGCGCGACGCTTCCCGGCGAGCCCTCGCTCGGGCGCATCCGCAGCTGGGCGATCCAGCTCCACGGCGACATCGACCCGGCGAAGGCCGCCTGCTACGACATGCTCATCGTCGATGCGTCGGCGCGTCCCGTGCCCGGGAAGGTCTGCCTCGCGTACGTGAACGTCGGCCAGGCGGAGACGTACCGCCCCTACTGGAAGGCGTTCTGGCGCGCGCCGGACGAGGGGCCGGGGGTGCCGGACTACCTGCTCGCGGCGGATCCGGACGGCTGGCAGGGGAACCACATGGTCGCCTTCTGGGATCCGCGCTGGCAGGCGCTCCTGTGGGGGGGGGCGGGGGGGGCCGTGGACGAGGCGCTCGCCAAGGGGTTCGACGGCATCTTCCTCGACTGGGTGCTCGCGTACCGCGACGCGTCGGTCGCGGCCGCGGCGAAGGGCGTCGATCCGGAGCGCGCGATGGAGCAGCTCGTGACCGATCTCGCCGCCTACGCGCGGCGGAAGCGGCCGGGCGCCTTCGTCGTGCTCAACAACGGGGCCGCGCTCGCCGCGCGGTCGGTCAAGGTGCGCCGCGCGATCGACGGCGTCGTGCAGGAGAGCTTCTTCTTCGGCGGACGGCCGGAGGCGGGATGGGACGACGAGGCCGCGGGCGATCTGGTGCAAAGGCCGTCTCCCGAGCTGCGCGAGGCGCTGCTCGCGCTCGACTGCCCGGTGTTCACGCTCGACTACGCCCTACGCCCCGAGCACGAGCGCTCGGCGCGCGAGGCGAGCGCGGAGATGGGGTTTCTCCCTTTCGTGTCGCGGATGCCGCTCGACCGGCTGCCCTAGCCTGGGGCCAGGGAACGGCACGTTCCCCCCGGCGGACCCCGGTGTCCGTTGTCCGCGCCCCTCCGTCGCAACTTCCCTGCCGTCAATGGCTTGCGTCGCCAAGGGGTCGTACCGCGTACCGCGTCTCGCCGGGGCCCTCCAGGCGAAGCTCGAGGCGGCCCGTGGCGTCCGCCTCGCGCTCGGTCGTCTCGCCGCCGACCGTGAGGAGGAGGCGGGCGTTCGGGGGGAACCCCGCGAGGACCACGAGGCGGTCGCCTGCTCCCTTCGCCGTCGCGATCACGCCGGTCGGGGCGAGGCGCGCGGCCTCGAGGATGCAGTTCGCCTGTTCCACGTGCGGGTGCGGCTCGGGACTCTCCGCGAGCACCACATGGGCGTCGGAGCCGGCGAGGTGCAGGTAGAGCGAGTCGCCGATCCGCCGCGCGCCGAGGAGGCCGCGGCTCTTCGCGAAGTCGACGTTGCGAGGCTCCCCGTCGATGCGCGCGGTCCGGCACGCGCCGAAATCCCGGAGGACCCAGCCGTTGGGGACCTTGCGCACGCGCGCCCGCTCGACCGCGGCCTCGACCGCCTCCACGTACGTCGATGCGAAGACCGGCGCGGTCTCCTCCTCGAACGCGAACCTCCGGATGAGCTTCCGGAGGGCCGCGAGGCGCACGGGATTCTCGGCGCTGTAGAAGTGCACGTAGATGTCGGCGGGCTTGAGGATGCGCGGCCTTCCGGTGCGCGCGATCGTCTCGGCGACGTGGCCGAACGCGCCAGGCATCGTGTCGAAGAACCCCTCGAAGTCGTTCTCGTTCGCCGCGCCGGCGTAGACCTGGAGCGCTTTCCCCACGCGTCGCGACCAGGGCGAGACGAACCCGACGGAGTCGTACCACGAGTCCCAGCGGAATACGCCGCCGTTGAGGTTCCGCGCGCCCATCTCGCCGGCGGCGAGGATGGCCTCCTCGGGCGGCAGCGTGTTGCCGGTCCAGAGCATCAGCGCGCAGCGCCGCGGAGGCACGAGCAGCCGCTCGTTGATGAAGCGGATCGACTCCTTGACCTCGTTCACGCGGCCGTACGTGTAGTTCGCGAGCGACGGGTACCACATCATGCCGCCGACGCCGCTCTGGATCTCCCCGGGCGGCGCCTCCTCCTCCCACCGGAGCGTGTGGAGGACCCCGTGGCTTGCGGGCTCCACGTTCGGCAGGTTGAGGATCTCCCGGGCGAGGAGCATCTTCGCCGTGGGTTCGGCGACGGCGTAGTCCTCCGTGAGGCCGCGCACGATGATGCTCACCGTGAACGGCAGCGCGTGCTTCCGGAACACCTCGTCGAGCATCACCTGCGCGCTCAGCGCGTTCGGCCTGACCGACGAGAGGCTCTCGAACCCGTCCCCGTCCACCTGCAGGAACCACATCCGCCGGCCGTTCAGCACCGACGGGTGGGGCGCGGGGACGCCCCGGACCCCAAGCGCCTCCGCGAGGAAGAGGAAGGGATCGAGATGCCACCGGCGCTCCTCGTTGTCGGTGCCCTCGGTGAGCGTCCACGGGTCGAGCGCGAGCCCGCCCCACGCGCCCGTCACGACCGGCGCCCGCACGTCCTCGGGGGCAAGACGGTCGCGCGTCTCGACCCACACGCGGTTCGCGGCGGACTCGTTCCGGGGCCCCCGGTGCACGGCGCGCGTGCGCGGGTCGGCCTCGAGCGCGGCCTCGGGCGGCACCTTCGCCTCCACCCGCGCGGCCCCCTCGACCGCGCGCTCGTCGTGCCCGAGCCCGAAGCCCCCGAGCCAGCGTGCGAGGCGTCCGGGGTCCGCGCCGAGCGGCCCGAAGTTCCCGAAGTGGACGACGCGCAGCCTCCGCCTCGGAACCTCGCGCTCGAGCCATGGCCAGAGCCACTCCGCCGGCTCCGCGACCGACGTGAAGTAGGTGAGGACGGCGCACGTGTCGTCGAGCCATGCCTCCGGGGGCGGCCCGTCCGCGACGTAGTGCCGGTGGACCACGAGCCCGAGATGGTTCAGCGGCATCTCGAGCACGGCGTGGACGATGTCCTGCGTGTCCAGCCGGGGCCGGGAGCCGCCCATGAGCGCGATCACGTGCCGCCGCACGGGCTCGCCCTCGCTCGCGGCGGGGGCGACGAGCAGGAGCAGGGCCGCGAGGGCGTGGAGCCGCACGCTTCCTTCGTCGGCCGGCGCGGGCGTCTGGCTTGATCGGCGATAATGGCCCCTCTCCCCCGGGCCCCCTCACCCCATGGCACGCGAAGTCTTCTCCGTCCGCGGCATGCACTGCGCCTCGTGCGTGGCGCGGCTCGAGGCTGCCCTCTCCAAGGTCGATGGCATCAAGGGCGCGCGCGTCGACCTCGCGACGGAGGAGGCGCTCCTCGACGTCGATCCCGCCCGCTTCCGCGAGGAGTCCGTGCGGGACATCGCGGGCTTCTCGCTCGCGCGGCAGGCGGTCGAGGAGACGTGGGGATTCGACACGGCGCTCGCGCTCGCGCTCGCCGCGGCGTCCTTCCGGTTCCCGTGGGTCGCGGTCGTCTCGGTCGTCTGGTGCGGGCGGCGTTTCACGTGGGCCGCGCTGAAGCTCCTGCGCGAGCCCGCCGCCGACATGAACACGCTCGTCGCGCTCGGCACGTGGACGGCGCTCCTCTCGTGGCACCACGAGTGGCTCCACGCGGCGGCGATGATCACGGCGCTCGTGCTCCTCGGCCGCTGGCTCGAGGCGCGCGCGAAGCGGCGCGCGGGCGCGGCGATCCGGCGGCTCCTCGAGCTCGCACCCGAGCGCGCGCGCGTGGAGCGCGACGGCGCCGAGGCGGAGGTGCCCGTCGCGGAGGTGCGTGTCGGCGACGTCTGCGTCGTCCGGCCGGGCGAACGCGTCCCGGTGGACGGCGAGGTGCTCTCCGGCCACGCGTCGCTCGACGAGTCGATGCTCACGGGCGAGAGCATGCCGATCGAGAGGGGGCCGGGGGAGAGGGTCCGGGGCGCGACCGTCAACCGCACGGGCGCCTTCCGCATGCGCGCGACCGAGGTGGGCGCGTCGACCGCGTTCGCGCGCATCGTCGCCGCGGTGCGCGAGGCGCAGGCGTCGCGGCCGCCGGTCCAGCGGCTCGTCGACCGCGTGGCAGGCGTCTTCGTGCCGGTCGTGATCCTGCTCGCCCTCGGGACGCTCGTCGTCTGGGGCCTCTCCGGCTCATGGTCGCTCGGGCTCATGCACGCCGTGACCGTGCTCGTCATCGCCTGCCCCTGCGCGATGGGGCTCGCGACGCCCACGGCGATCGTCGTCGGCGTCGGCCGCGGCGCCGAGAAGGGCGTGATCTTCCGCGATGCCGCCGCGCTCGAGCGGATCGCACAGGTGGACACGGTCGCGTTCGACAAGACGGGGACGATGACCGTCGGGAGGCCCGCGGTGAGGAGCGCCCGCGCGCTCTCGGAAGACCTCCTCCCCGCCGCCGCGACGGCGCTCGATCTCTCCGAGCACCCGCTCGCGCAGGCGGTCGTCCGGTACGCGCGCGATCACGGGGTCGAGCCGGGCGCGCCGGACGTCTTCCGCGCGGTCCCCGGGCGCGGGGTGCGCGTGAAAGAGAGGGGCTCCGAGATCCTCGCGGGGAGCGTGCGGTTCCTGGGGGAGGAGGGGGTGTCCGCGGGGGAGGAGCCCGCGGGGACGGTCGTCGCGGTCGCGCGCGACGGGCATCTGCTCGGCTGGTTCGAGATCGCGGACCCGATGCGCGAGACGACGCCCGCAGCGGTCGCCGCGCTGAAGGACCTCGGGGTGCGCACGGTGATGCTCACCGGCGACGCGGAGGCGGTCGCGAGGGCGGTCGCCGCGGATGCGGGCGTCGAGGACGTGCGCGCGGGGCTCCTGCCGGAGGGGAAGCTCGCCGCGCTCCGCGCGCTGGAGGGCCGCGTCGCGATGGTCGGCGACGGGATCAACGACGCGCCGGCGCTCGCGGCCGCGCACACGGGGATCGCGCTCGGCACCGGAACGGGCGCCGCGATCGAGGCCGCGCACGCGACGCTCATGAAGCCCGACCTCACGGGCGTCGCCGGCGCGATCCGCCTCGGCCGCCGCACGCTCCGGACGATCCGCCAGAACCTCTTCTGGGCCTTCTTCTACAACGTGGCCGCGATCCCCGCCGCGATGGGCCTCTTCGGGTGGACGGTGACGCCCGCCTACGGCGCCGCGGCGATGGCCTTCTCCTCGGTGTCCGTCGTCCTCAACTCCCTGCGGCTGCGCCGGGCGTAGGCGGCTCCGATTCCGTAGCATGGCGGCCATGAAGAGGACGACCCGGCTCCTTTGCGTTCCCGTCCTGCTCCTCGGCTGCCGCTCCGCGCCCCTGCCCGGGGACCCCGGGGCCGCGCGCATCCGCGAGCTCGAGGCGCGCGTCGCGTGGCTCGAGGCGCAGGGGAGGGCCGCGGGGTTCCTCGATGACGAGATCCTCGACCTCGAGGTCCGTCGCGCGGCGATGCTCGTGACCCACGAGCCGGAGCACCCGGCGATCCTCGACCTCGACCGGAGAATCGCGGCGCTCGGCAAGGTGAGGGAGCTCGAGGCGCGCGTGCGCCGCGACGCGATGCGCCGGCGGCTCGAGGCGGAGCGCGAGGTCCTGCTCGGCACGTACGCGGCGGATCACCCGAGCGTGCGGACGATCGACGCGAAGATCGCGTTCCTCAGCGCCGGGTAGCGCCGGCGGGTTCCCCGCGCCCCTCCGCCTCCGCGACGTGGAGGAGCAGGATCCTCCTCACCTCCTCGATCGCCTCCATGTTCCAGTGCACGCCGTGACCCGACCGGACGACCTTCTCCGACGCCACGCCGTCCACGTGCGAGCTCCAGTAGGCGACGATGCCGTCGGTCCCGCCCGGCTCCGCGGCGTCCTCGTTCCCGATGATGGAGTGGATCGTCACGTCGGGAGGGTAGGGCCAGGTCGAGATCTCGTACTGGACGGGGTTCCCGGGCGAGAGGTTGCCGATCCCCGTGATGGACTGCCGGATCTCCCCGAGGCTCCTGTCGCGGTACTCCTCGCGCAGGAAGGGGCGGATGGCCTCGGGGAGCATCTCGATCTTCCGCGGCTCGTCGATCATCGACGAGCCGAGCCATCCGAGGAACCCTCTCGCGTAGTCGGATCCGCGGTGGGGGACGGCCATGAACACGATGCGGGACACGAAAGGGAGCCGCTCGAACTCGACCGAGCGGCGGAGGAGCTCCTTCTCGCCCGGTGCGAGAGGCAGGTCCTCGATCGGCGTCTGCGAGAGCATGCTCCAGAGCCGGCCGTTGCTTGCCTGCACTTGCACCCTGGACAGGAGGCCTCCCATGCTGTGGCTGCAGAGGACCATCCTCTGGAAGTCCGGGTTCCTGCCCTCCGGGTCGTACGTGCGGGCGACGGTCGTCAGCGCCTCGCGGAGCAGCGCCGCCGAGTAGAGGACGGGGTATCCGGTGGGATAGCGGAAGAACCAGAACTGGCATCGCGTGCGCAGCACGGGGTCCGCGAGCATCTCGTTGACGAGCGGCGCCCACGTCATCGGGTACGACATGAGCCCGTGCACGAAGACGACCGGGATCCGGTCGGGCTCGTAGGGCTGCAGCATGGCGAGCTGGGCATACTGCTCGTACTCCTCGCCTTGCAGCATCGCGGCGAGTCCGCTGTAGGTGGGGGCCTTCTCGAGCATGTACGCGACCGGCGTGGTGAGGTCCGTGTCGAGCGGCACGTCGGCGTCCCCGATGCGGACCGCGGTCGTGCGCATCGGGTCGAGGATCTCCACCGTGGCCTCCTGCACGCCTCCGAACGGCGGGAGGACGTCGAACCGGGCGAGGATCGTCGAGGCCTGCGTGAGCAGCACGGGCGGGAGGAACCGGTCGGCCGCCGTGCGCTCCGCCATTTCCGGCGGCCGGCGGACCCCGATCACGGGAACGCCGAGCCCGTGCGCGCGCGCGTGGGTGGCAAGGCCGGTGACCTCGAAGCCCGCTGCCACGAGCACGCGCTCGTAGCTCCCCGGCTGCCACGAGAGCTCGGTTCGTCCCCGTTCGAGGTCGATCTCCCCGTGGAGCGCCGGCAGCCGGAGCGAGCTCCTCCCGCGCACGCCGTGCCCGGCGATGTGCGAGACCACGCGCGCGAACGACCGGTCGTAGATCTCGCAGCACCAGAGGAAGATCGGGTCATAGGGGCTCGGGCGCGGCTCCAGCCTCTCCTCGAAGAGGAACGCGTAGGCATACGCGGCGGCGGAGAGGAAGCACTTCGCGGCCTCGGCCGGGTCGTCGCTCCGGCCCCCGCGCGCGTAGGTGATCTCCGCGAGATGGAACGCGAGCGCACGCTCCCGCCGGTCCAGCAGGCGGGCGTGCAGCGCCGGGATGTCTTCCGCATCGAGGAGGTTGCGGCGCAGGAAGGTCGTCGTCCGCTCGCTCAGGCCCTCCGAGTTGAGCGCGCTCAGGTGGTCGCGCCGGTAGCTCTCCGCCTCGTCGATGGGGCGCACGCGGACCGGCTTCGATGCGCAGCCTGCCGCGAGAACGCAGAGGATCGCGAACCTCGCCGCACCCATGCGCCGCATGATACGTCCTCCCGGCGGCACTCAGAGCTTGTGAAGAAATCCCGGCGTCGGCCCGAGGCCGAGCGAGAAGCCGATCCCGAGGGGACGCCGCTCTGCGCGGCCGCGTCGCGGCGCCGGCGAGGCGCGACGCCGACCTGGGTTGACGGAGAAACCCAGCGAGGCGGCGCGCCGAAGCCGGGCGGCTTCGTAGCCGGCCGAAGCCAGCAGGGACTTGTTCACAAGCTCTCAGCGCGCGTACACGGAGCCGCCCGGGTAGAAGGCGCACCACGCGAACCAGTAGGCGGTCATCGAGGGCACCGGCTTCCCGTCCGCGCCGAGCACCCGGACGGACCTGCCCTCCTTCACGACCTTCCAGCTGTCGTCCCTGTTCTCCCCCTCGGCGAGCGCCGGGTGCGGGTAGCAGCGCGGCTTCCCGTCCCGCAGCACGATCGTCACGCTCGCCTTGTTCGGGTACTTCCGGTCGATCGCGTTCGGCCCCGTCGGGAACCAGATCCGGTCCCCGCGCCGGTAGAGATCGTAGTAGCGGTTCGTCTCGAGGTACCCGCCGAGCGGATGCACGGGCAAGAGCACCGTCGTCTCCGGGTGCTTCGTGCGCCACTCCTTCCATGTGGTGACCTCCGACGGCATCCACGAGAGCCGCTTGCCCGCGAGCGGCCCGACGACCGCCTCGCCGGTCATCTGCGACCAGAAGGTCTCCGTCTCGTCGTCGTGGTAGAGCACGGCGCTCCGGTAGAGGTACCCGGAGACGCCGAGGGTGAGCGTTCTCCCGTCCACGCGGCGGTCGAAACTGACCGCCGAGTCGCAGAGGGGTCAGTAGTTGGGCGCGACGGGCACGCCGCCGAGGACGTCGTCGACGACCTCGTGCGCCTCGAGGATCCTGAGCGGGTACGCGCGCGTCGCGCCGCCCACCTCGATGCCGAGCACGCGGTCCCCGTCCGCGAGCCACGTCGCGTCGGCCGCCTTCACCGCCTCGGGCCTCCGGATCGCGGGGATCGCGTCCTTCGGCTCCCTCGCGGAGGTCCCCTCGCGCACCTCGTCGAGGTCGATCGTCGCCTTGACGGCCGGGTCCTTGCGCAGCCTGAACGCCGACGGGGATCCCTCCTCCGCCGCGAGGGGAAGGATGAGGAGCGCGAGGAGAAGGAAACCCCCATAGCCTTGGCGAAGGCGGGCGCCCCCGAAGCCCCCTCCACCCCTCATCGCAGATGGCGCTCGAGGAACTCGGCGATCGCGCGGAACGCGCGGATCTGGTTCGGCACCTTGAGGAGGCCGTGCCCCTCGTCGTCGAACACGAGGTAGTCCACGACGCCGCCCGCGGCGCGGATGCGCTCGACCATCTGGTCCGACTCGGCGCGGACGACGCGCGGGTCGCGCGCGCCCTGGATGACGAGCACGGGGCACCTGAGCTGGTCGACGTAGGTGATCGGCGAGCGCCTGAGCAGCTCCTCGCGCTCCGCGTCGGGATCGCCGACCCACTCGCGCATGAAGCGCCGCCACGACGGCGGCACGCTCTTCGCGAACGTGACGAGGTTGCTCGTGCCGCAGATGTCGACCGCGGCCGCCCAGTGGTCGGGGAGCCGCGTCGCGCACGAGAGCGCAGCGAACCCGCCGTACGATCCGCCCGCGACCGCGAGGCGCTTGCTGTCCACGTACGGGAGCGCGCGGAGGAACCGTACCGCGGCCTCGAAGTCGCGCAGATCCGCGCCGCCGAAGTCGCGGTGGATGAGCCTCTGGTAGGACTTCCCGTAGCCGGTCGATCCGCGGATGTTCGGGGCGAGCACGACGAACCCGCGCGAGACGAGGTACTGGAAGAGCGGCCGGTAGATGGGGCGCTCCTGCGCCTCGGGTCCGCCGTGGACGTGGAGGAGCGCCGGGAACCCGCCCTCGGGCGGCGCCTCGCGCGGCCGGTAGAGGAGCGCCGGGATCTTGCGATCGAACGAGGCGAACCGCGTGATCTCCGGCTCGACCATGTCGGACGGGGGGATCGCGCCGATCATGCCGTGCGTGATCTGCTCCATGCCCCCGCGGCCGAGGTCGTAGACGAGCACCTCGGGCGGCCGGACCGCGGCGTCGTGCAGGATCGCGGCGCGCGAGCCGTCCGAAGAGACCGCGACGGCCCTGCACTCGCCCATCGGGAGCTGCGTGATGCGCCGCTCCACCCCCGAGTTGCGGTCGAGGACGTGCAGCCGGTGGACGGCGTCCTCGTTCACGACGTAGGCGATCCGCCGGCCGTCCCGCGACATCCGCGCGAGGTCGACGTCCCAGTCGGGCGCCTTCACCCACTCGAGCCGGCCGTCGTTGAGGTCGAGCCGAGCGAGCCCCATGAACTCCCGCCCCTCGTCGGTGAGCAGGTAGAGAGCCGAGGCGTCGGACGAGAAGCCGAGCGGCAGCCGGCGCGCCTCCGGACGGCCGCGGGTCGCGTCGAGGATCTCCCCGGTCTCGCGGTCCGCGATCACGACGTCCTGGTGGATGTTGCTCCTGAGGATGACGCCGCAGAGGCGCCGCCCGTTCGCGCTCCAGCAGCAGGCCGCGTGGAAGTGCGGCTCCTTCGACCAGCGCCGCGTCGCGCGCGTCTCGACGTCGATGGTCACGAGGTCGAAGTTCGCCTCGTCCTCCGCGTTCGACGCGCAGGCGACCGTGCGGCCGTCGGGCGCCCACGGGTCGTCGCCGAGCAGGTAGCGCGCGTCCTCCCGCGACGTGAGCGGCCGCGGCGGCCCGCCCGCGGCGGGCATCACGTAGAGCTGCTCGCGCTCGTCGCCGTTCCGGTCGGCCGCGAGGAGGATGCGGCTCCCGTCGGGGGAGTAGGCGACCCGGCGCACCGCGCGGTCGAGGAAGGTCGTCAGCTGGCGGGCGTAGCCCCCGGACCCCCCCTGCCTCCATGCGTTGAAGTTGCCCGTCACGTCGGTGACGTAGGCCACCTCGCCGCCGTCCGGCCGGATCGCGAGGTCCATGTACCGGCGCGTGGCGAAGTACTGATCGAAATCGTGCAAGGTCTATAGAATACCGCGCCATGCTGCGCCGGTTCGTACCGCTCGCGCTTCTAGCGGCCTGCGCTTCCAAGGGGGGTCAGGGGGCCGGGGGGCAGGGGGACGAGGCCGATGTGGTCGTGCCGGCGGCGCCCGCGGGCGACGCGTGGCGCACGGCGCGGACGGTCGGGTGGAAGGAGATGCTCGACGACCTCGCGGAGGCGGACGTCGTCTTCGTCTCCGGGAGCCGCGAGCTCGATCTCGCGGTGCTCGACTACCTCTTCAATCGCGGGCGGCTGCACGCGATCGCGCTTGACTCGTTCCCGCGCACGGCGCAGGGATCGCTCGACGACTTCTCGTTCGGCCGGATCGACGAGGCGGAGCTCGCGGCCCGGTGCGGCGGGGTCGCCGACGCGGACCGGCCCGTGCTCGCGTTCGCGCGGGAGCGGGCGCTGCCGGTGCTCGGGCTCGGCGTGGAGGACGCGATCCTCGACGCGGTCTCCGCAGGCGGCCTCGGCGCGCTCTCCGAGGAGCAGCGGAGGTCGCTGCCCGCCGTGCATGCCGCCGATCCGAAGCGCGATGCGTACCCGTCCACCGAGCACGGTCCGATCGCCGTGGGTCTCATGCTGGACGTCGCCGCGGACGTCATCGTGCGGTGGTACCGCGGCGCGGCGCCGGAGGGCGCGCAGGCCGCCGTCCTGCTCTCCGCCGTCCATGCTCCGCGCAGCCTGCCGGAGCGCCTGCACGCGCGCAACGGCAAGGCATGCCGCACGCTCGCCGCGCTCGCGGGCACCGCGGAGACCGCCGACGCTGCTGTCTTCGCGAACAGCCACGCGGACTACCTCTGGTTCACGGGCGCGAAGTAGCGAACCCGGACCCCACCGTCCGCGTCCGACGTCCGACGTCCGGGTTGTGGCGCCACAAGTCGTTGCGGAACAGCGACTTGCGGCGGCCGGACCGCGTACCGAGTACGGGGTCAGGGGTCAGCGGGCGAGGCGTTTCAGGAGCGTGGGCTCGTCGGGGAAGTCGCCGGTCTCGAGCTTGCTCCAGACCTTCTTGCCGTCCACGATGACCTCGAATCGGCCGTCGGCGAACGGGGCGATCGTGAGCTCGGACATCTTCTGCTTCAGGGTCTTCGCGAGCTTCTCCGTCAAACTGACGGCGTAGGGCTCGTAGTTTCAGGCCGCGCAGTACTCGATCCGGATCTTCATGCCGGTAGGGTAGCAAAAAAAAAGGCCGCCACCCGGGAGGGGTGGCGGCGCCGAGGGAAGACTACCGGGGCCGGGTTGGCAAGCCGGGTTGGGCGCCGGCGAGCCGCGGCCCCGTGTCCGTTATCCGTTGAACGAGTAGTTGATGTCCACGCGGTCCATGAAGGCGAACGGGCCGAGGGCTGCCTCGACCAGGTTGCCGTAGTCGAAGAGGGCGTCGATCCGGACGTAGGCGTCGCGGTTCGGGCCCGT